>DASPPQ010000171.1:0-58037 GCA_035625415.1 Thermodesulfobacteriota bacterium | reverse complement strand
TAATCTGATGGACTCGCGAATGGGACGTGCCATTAAATCGTTTAGCGATAGCGAGGTGGCAGCAAAAAGCATGGGGATCAACGTGCCGTGGTATAAACTTAAGGTATTCATCCTGACGGCTGTGATGGCCAGCATGATCGGGAGCGTCTATACCTTCTATCTTCGTTTCATGGAACCGAGCGTTCTTGGCTTCCCCCTTCTTGTTGAGCTGGTCACCATGATCATCATCGGAGGTGGCAAGACACTCTACGGTCCTTTGTTGGGAGCCTTTGTCGTCATGTGGCTGAGGGAGTTGATCCATCTGTCCCTCGGTGGTTTCTTACCCAGAATGAGCGCCCAGGTTGATGCTCTTTTCTTTGGCGTTATCATCATCGTCATTTTGATCTTCATGCCGGGTGGCTTGTCCGGCTGGACGGACAGGCTTTTGTACTTAGGGAGGAGAACTTTTGGAAAAGCCGGCGAATGATGTTCTGCTCGACGTGCGTGGACTGAGTAAGCACTTCGGCGGCATTCTTGCGCTTAACCAGGTGTCTTTCAGTCTGGAAAAAGGAAGCGTTACCTCTCTGATTGGGCCTAACGGCGCTGGCAAGACAACGTTTATCAACGTCGTCACCGGTGTACATACCCCCGATTCAGGAGAAATACACTTCCAGGGCGAAGACCTTGCAGGAATGGAGGCCCATCTTGTTGCGTCAAAAGGGATTGGGAGAACGTTTCAACTGGTAGAGCTTTTTGGCAGTCTTTCCGTTCTTGAGAACACCATGGTTGGATGCCATACCAAAAGCCGAGCCAGTATGCTTTCATGCGGTTTTGCCCTTCCAGCAGCCAGAAAAGAAGAGAAGCGGATCAGAGCTGAAGCAATGGCAAGCCTCATGTTGGTTGGGCTCGAAAAGAGGGCATTTGATCCCATTTCAAAACTTCCCTTAGGGGAGCGGAAATTAGTGGGTGTTGCCCGGGCACTGAGCATGGAGCCGAAGTTTCTCATGCTCGACGAGCCTGTAGGGGGATTGGCAGCCCACGAAATCAAGAACCTTGTCGAGTTGATCTATCAACTTGTGTCAAAGGGATTAACCATATTGATTGTGGAACATAATATGCCTTTCATTATGTCCCTTTCTGAAAAGGTCATTGTATTGAATGAAGGTACCAAAATTGCCGAAGGCTCGCCTCAGGAAGTAAGGACAAGCGAAAAGGTGATCAAGGCCTATCTCGGTGAAGAAGTTTGATATGGATGAGATACAAACAAATAATATTTGCAGAGAGAAGAGAGCCCGGCCCGGTTCTCCGCGTCTGTGCATAGAAACCATCTCCACATTTTATGGAGAGGCAAAAGCATTGGATCATATTTCCATCGAGGTCCATTCGCAGGAGGTTGTAGGAATCCTGGGAAGTAATGGCGCAGGGAAGACCACTCTTCTAAAAACAGTCACAGGTCTTTTGTCCCCGCGCTCAGGGCGTATATTGTTTGAAGGCGCATCCATGGAAGGAAAGCCTTGCCACGAAATCATCAAGAACGGGATTGCAAGTGTCCCTGAGGGAAGAGAACTTTTTGGCTCCATGAGCGTGATCGATAATTTACTCCTCGGGGCCTATTTGCTCACGGAGCAAAAAAGGAAGGAAATTCTGGCCAGCCGGTTGGAAATGGTATTTTCTCTTTTCCCCATCCTCAAGGAAAGAACAAAACAGAAGGCGGAAACGTTGTCAGGAGGACAGCAACAGATGCTGGCTGTGGGGAGGGCCTTGATGTCAAACCCAAAACTTCTTGCGCTGGACGAACCTTCCCTTGGTCTCTCTCCCATTCTTGTTTCTGAAATGATGAAAACCCTGAAACGGATCTGCGACGAGTGGAAGGTATCGCTCCTGCTTGTCGAGCAGAATGCGCGGGCCGCCCTGAAGATTGCTGACTATGTGTACCTCCTCGAAAGAGGGAGTGTGGCACTTTCCGGGATGTGTCGAGATGTTATCTCCAGTTCGACGATCCAGAGGGCATATTTGGGAGGGTAAGATAAGGGGCTAAGATTTTGGACACGTTGACGGGCCGGACGGCAATTGCTCTCGGCTCTAATAAGAAAGGAGGACAAAGATGAGAAAGCTACTGGGAGTGATGGTTCTGTGTGTCGTAGTCGTACTTTGGTGCTTGGGCAGCGGACATGCTCAGAAGCTGCCCCCTTATCCGATCGGCTGTGTCACTGATCTTACGGGCAGAATGTCAGAGATGGGCACCGCGAACAAGCGGGGCATGGATATCGCTATTGAGGCGATCAACGCTGCGGGTGGGGTCAATGGGCGTCCGCTTAAGGCCATCGTCTATGATAGCGAGAGTGAACCCTCAAAAAGCGTTTTGCACACGAAGAGACTCATCGAGGTTGACAAAGCTGTCATCCTTACCTCTTACAACCTGTCAGGGGCGGCCATGGCTTCCATCCCCACTGCCGAGGCAGGGAAGACGGTCCTTTTTAGTGCTTCCGCTTCGGAGAGGATCTGGATACCAACTAAGAAATGGATCTTCAACGTGGTGCCCCGTCAGTGGGAGGCCTCGATCCCGATTTTAATTGAGATTCTCCAGCAGAAGGGCGTTAAAAAAATCGCCTTCATTCACATTGACACAGTATACGGGCAGACAGGAAGGGAAACCTTCGACCGGGCCGTCAAAGAGATGAAGTTTACTCCGGCCACCATTGAGAAGTATGCCCCAGGAAGCACCGATGTGGGACCTCAGATCACCCATATCAAGGTTTCTGGCGCCGACGGGATCCTGATCACTGGGAACCTTGCTGATACCGTCATGGTGATCAAGAACGCACGAGACATGGGATTTACCGGCCCCATTGTAAGTGACTATGCCATCGTTGGTCCCGAGTTCATTGACCTTGGGGGGAAGTATGTGGAGGGAATTGTAACCACCTCCTTAAAGGCACTTGTGGCCCAAGAGCTGCCTGACAATGATCCGCAGAAAAAGATAGCCATGGAGCTTTATAATGCCTACACGAAGCTCTATGGCAAATTCAGCCTTTATGCAGGCCATATGTGGGACGAGATGTATCTATTGGCCGAAGCTCTTAAGAAAGTTGACCCAAAGCTGGACCCGGCAAAAGATACGGACCTCATCAAGATCCGTTCGGATATTCGTGATAACCTGGAAAAGATCAAAGGGTTTGTGGGACAGAATGGGATCTTTAATTACTCAGCAGATAACCACAATGGTCTCCCGCCGAGGTGTTATGTGCCGGTAGTAGTACAGGATGGTAAATGGAGACTTTATAGGGGGAAATAAGAATAGCGGATAGCTATTAGCTGATAGCTGATAGGATAAAGTTTGTCGGCTGGAAAAAAGGCACGGCCATTTTGCTGCGAGGAACCATGAGCTATGAGTCGTCAGCTCTAACCTATGTAAGGAGGCACATGCGATGAATGACAAACTGGTTCACCTCATGGCAGACTTGAAGGAAAAAGAAACCATTGCTTTCGTCAAAGAGCTCATCAAGGAGGGTGCCGATCCGAGGGAAGTTCTCGACTCTACCCGGGCGGCCATGGAGATCGTGGGAAAGCGGTTTGAAAAAGAAGAGTACTTTATCCCGGACCTGGTGATGGCAGGTGAGATCATGAAGGGAATCTCTGAAATCGTAAAGCCACTGCTTAAGAAGGGAGAGTCAAGCCTTAAGAAAGGAAGGGTCTTAATCGGTACCGTTGCTGGAGACATCCACGACATCGGGAAAGATATCGTGACTTTTATGCTTGATGTAAGCGGATTTGATGTTCTTGATCTGGGGATCGACGTACCGGCGAGTACCTTTGTCGAAAAAACCAGGGAATTCGAGCCCCGGGTCGTTGGCCTCAGCGGATTTCTTACCCTTGCGTTCGACTCCATGAAAAAGACAGTTGAAGCCTTAGAAAAGGCGGGCCTGCGCGATCGCGTGAAGGTGATGATCGGTGGTGGTCAGATCGATGAAGAAGTGAGAAGGTACGTCCGTGCGGATGCCTATGGGAAGGATGCGGTAGCGGCTGTCAACTTATGCAGGCAATGGATTGGAGGACGATCATGAAAGAAGATGCTGCAGAACTTTACAGGCAGAGAGAGAAAAGGGTGAACGATGCCATTGCATTGAGGGTTCCTGACAGGGTCCCTATTGAGGTGCTTTTTGGGTTTTTCCCTGCAAAGTATTCTGGTATGACCATAGAAGAAGTGATGTACGATCCGGATAAGCTCTTCGACGCACAGCTGAAGGTCCTCCTCGAGTTCCAGCCGGATATGGACCAGGGGCCCTTTGCCATCCGGTTTTTAGGTCCTCTGCTGGAGGCTCTTGATTTTAAGCAGTTGAAATGGCCCGGCCACGGGATGACCACAGACCATACCTACCAGTTTGTTGAAGGGGAATACATGACAGCGGACGAATACGACCATTTCCTCCTCGATCCATCCGATTTCATGGTCCGGAAGTACTGGCCGAGGGTCTGCGGGAATCTCAAGGGTTTGGAAAAACTCGCCCCTCTGCACGGCGTCATCACGTACTACATGGGCTTCAATCTGAGCATTGCTCCCTTCAGCCTTCCTGAAGTGGCCGAGGCGCTCGCGGCAATGCAGAAGGCAGGCGCGGAGGCCGCCCGGATCGCAGCCCATTCCCGACGCTATACGCAGAAAGCAAGAGAGGAGGGCTTCCCAATGCAGACCGGCGCTTTCACCCAGGCACCTTTTGATACACTGGGCGATTTCTTCAGGGGCACGAAGGGTCTCATGCTCGACATGTACCGGAGACCGGACAAGGTGATCAAGGCCTGTGAAAAGCTTCTTCCCATCATGTTCGAGACCGCCATCAATGCAACAAGAATGTCGGGTAACCCCCGTGTCTTCATTCCCATCCATAAGGGCCTCGACGGGTTCATGTCGGAAGAGCAGTTCAAACGCTTTTTCTGGCCGACCCTGCAGGAATTGATGCAAGGCCTGATAAAGGAAGGCTGTAATCCTTGTCCCCTTTGGGAGGGTGACTGCACCTCCAGGCTCCCAATCATCAAGGACATCCCCGCGGGGAAGGCCTGCTATGCTTTTGAGGCAACGGACATGTCCAAGGCCAAGGAGATCCTCGGGGAAACTGTTTGCTTACGGGGAAATGTCCCCCTATCCCTTCTCATCGCGGGGACGCTTGAGGATGTGAGGGCATACTGCAAAGAACTGATTGATGTGTGTGGCAGAGGTGGAGGATTCATCATGGACTCGGCTACCGGCCTCGACGATGCGAAGCCCGAAAACGTGAAAGCAATGTTCGAATTTACCAGAGAATACGGCGTTTACTAAAACCCCTGACCGGTAATTCGTCTTTGAAGAAAAAAATGAAAACCAAACTATGGAGTGCCGGCAGGAAAGAAGTCGCTATCGGGAACAACGCTCCCACCGTGCTTATCGGAGAGCGCATCAACCCCTTCGGAAAGGGCCCGATAAAGGAAGCTTTATTATCGGGAGCGATGGAACCCATCCGCGAGGAAGCACTGAAGCAGGTGGAAGCAGGCGCAGATATTTTAAATGTGAGCGTAAATGCCTTTGGGATAGATGAAGGTGTGGTATTGCCTCGAGTGATCTCTGAGATAATGAGAGCGGTGGATGTCCCTCTCTGCCTGGAGAGTAGAAATCCTGTTGCCCTTGAGGAGACCTTAATGCTGGGTTGCGGCAAGCCGATCATCAGTTCGGTGACAGGAGAGGATCGCATACAGGATGAGATTTTACCCTTGGTAAAAAAATATAATACCGCGATAGTTACGCTCGCTTCGGATGCTTCAGGTATCCCAAAAGAACCTCTCAAAAGACTCCAAGTTATAAAACAGATTATCGACCGGACTGACAAGATGGACATTCCCCGTGAGGACCTTCTTGTCGATTGTATTGCAGAATCGAGTGCGGTAAACGATCAGGCCGCAGTCGTAACTTTGGAAACGATGAGAATTGTTAAACGCGAACTTGGGGTCAACCTTATTCTCGGGGCGAGTAACGTGTCCTTTGGTCTTCCTAACAGGAGCGTGATCAACTCGGTTTTCCTTGCCCTGGCCCTCCAGGCGGGGTTGACCTGTGCCATGGTGAATGCAGCAAAGATGAAACCTTACCTCATGGCGGCCGATCTTTTGCTAGGGCGAGATCCGTGGGCAAGGCGCTATGTAACATATTATAGAAGCTTGCAAAGTGTCTCTTCACATTGAAACCGTCATCAACTCCATCAAGAGAAATCCTGTAGACTTCCTGCCGAGAGGAGAACTATTTATTAGTAGAGATTTTCTCGACCGCTATTTTTGCGAAGACGAAGAGGCGTATACAAAACAGTTAGAAAGAGCAGCCAAAAGTCTGAATCTTTCTTTGATAGGGGCCTGGCTCGATTCGGAGTGGTCTGATCCTCTTCTATCTGAAATGAGGTATAAGGACCTTCAGCAGTATTTCACGGTAGGGTGCATCAGCGGCCCCATATCCAGGCTCGTCGAGAAGCATGGATTTCTCGATGCCATGGTGAGTATCAGAAATGACGCCTCTCTTTTCTCCAACATTGCAACGAACCTGATGAGGCATGTAGAAAGCCGTGCTGAATTAGCCCGCGCCAATGGGTTCAGCGCTATAGCGGTCACAGATGATATAGCGGCCAATAAAGGGCTTCTTTTCTCCTACGATTATTTCTGGGATACCGTCTATCCTGTTTACGAGGAGATTTCCGCAATTATAAAAAGAAATGACCTTTTTGCGTTTTTTCACTCGGATGGTGATACGAGGAAAATTATAAATCCGCTGATCGAGGCGGGTTATGACTGTCTCCACCCCATCGATACCCTTGCAGGACTAAATCTTTACGAATTGAAGAAAGAGTTCGGTGAAAGGGTATCCTTCATGGGGCACATTGATACCATCACCTGGAGTAAGGAACAAATAGACAAAGAAATCAACCGTGCAGAAAGCGAATTCAAAAAAGGCGGGTTGATACTCGGATCAACATGCGGCCTGTCGATGGAGACAGTTAATGATGGACTTGGGATACTTTATCCCCGATGGAAAAAAGAGGGCCCCACAAATGAAGAAATAGCCGGTCCGTGCAACCGATGATACAGTAATCCTCTTATTTGGTAGGTTTGACTTACCAGCTAGCTTAATTTCAGATGCCATGAGGAGGCAGTACTCGGTTTCCGCAATTAAGGGTAGCCGGTATAAAAAGGATCGGTCCAAGGATGCAGATATCTGCTATAAATCTTCTCTTTTAGGTCATCCAAAAATGTTTGGGTTTGATTTTCGAATATTAAACTGGCCTGATAATCTCTGTCGGAAATCTTCAACTCCTGAGGCAGGCCTCTGTTGGAGGTAGGTATTAGCTGTAAGACGCGTTACCCTGACACTATCCGTCAACTCAAATGTTGGTCAAGCTACATAAACTCGTCCATTCTTATTTTGTGTTTTCCTTGATCCACTTTAGGTAAGAGGAAGATCCGTCGCTAATGGGAAGGCTGATGATTTCGGGAACGGAATAGGAGTGAAGAGAACGCACCTTTTTCTCCAACTCCCCAAACCTTTCTTTTTGTGTCTTGATGATCAACAGCCATTCCTTTTCGTCCCAGATCTTTCCCTCCCACCGATAGATAGAGCGAATCGGGGAGATAAGGTTGACGCAGGCGGCCAAACGCCCCTCCACCAGGGCATTGGCAATCTTCAGCCCTTCCTCTTCAGAACCGCAGGTAACGAAAACCACAATCGGTTCAGATGTCATCTCTATCAGTTCCTTATAGCGGTGATATTTACTACTGACCTCTGACAAATTCCAATAACCAAATCACAAATTCCAAATAAGTTCCAATAATCAATGTTCAAACGATCAAAACAAGTGTCCTTAATTCTGTATTTGAAAATTTGGTCATTGGAATATTGGCAATTATTTGGTGATTGGTATTTGGAATTTGGTTATTTTCACGTAGTAATCAGTGGATCATTAAAACCCTCTATCTTCTTCTGATCCACCTGGCCATCTTGGGTCCAACCCCTTTTCTTATAATAGATATCGAGGATCGCGTCGTAATCTTCCCGCTTTAAGATCTTTCCTGCATGGGGCCCTTCTGTCATGGGTAAGTTGAAAACCCGTTCAGGAGGGTAATCATCCTTCCGGGAAATGCCAAGCTTCACATTGATAGCCCGGGTAAGGTCATAGAGATCCATGGATCGTTGGAGAAGTCCATCCAACGATGTTTCGATGCCTGTGACGGCTGAATAGAATTCCGCGTATCGATGTTCATCAAACCCCAGCTCAATCCAGGGCAATCGGCAGACGCCAAGCATGTCAAAAAGGGGCCGGAGCGTCTGGTGGTAAATCACGAGATCGGCCTTCTTTTCCAATGGCCAGTCCATTCCCATCTCCAACTCTTTGGCGATTGTCCAGGCGCGGGCGTGATGGGCTCCAATATCCGAAGTGGCATATCCCAAAGCCATAGAGATGGCAATGCGTGCATCGTAGGCGGATTGCTCCAAGCCTTTCACCTGTGAGATGATAGGCTTCAATTGAGGCCATTGTTTGATCACTCCGTGGCTCCCTTCAGCGAGAATATTCCCGATCCCTTTCCGGTGCGCGATTCGATGAACTGTTTCTAAGATGGCCTCTTCAGCTCCCCATTTGAGGTTGAGGCCGTCGACATCCTTTTCGTTGAGAAGACCCGTCTCCTGTGCCTCCATCAGCACGCCGATCAGGTTTCCGGCGGTGATCGTATCGATCCCCAGTTCGTCACAGAGTTGATTTGCCTTGAGAATGGCCGCAAAATTTTGGACTCCGATGTTGGGGCCAAACATGCAAGCCGTTTCATATTCCGGCCCCTCCACCACCGTACCTCGATATTTCCCCTCTTTCACCAGGCAGACATTACCGCAGGCCATGGGGCAGGCAAAGCAGGAGGTATCACCGATCTTATATTTGGACAGCATTTCATAGCCATTGATCTTCTTGGCATGCTCGAAAACCCCCTCCCTGAAGTTATAGGTGGGCATGACGCCCGCTTCGTTGACATAATCGATGACAGACATGAGCCCCTGTTCCTGCCAGAACGTAAAATTCTTATTTCCCCTGAGACTCTGAAAGGACGCTTCCGAAGCTTTCTGTAGTCTTGGAAGATCAAAAACAGGAAGGTCTTTGGAACCTCGGACAGCGATGGCCTTTAGGTTTTTTGAACCCATGACCGCACCGATGCCGGTCCTTCCGGAGTTTCTTCCCCAGTCTGAAGTGACACAGGAAAATCGAACCCGGTTCTCTCCTGCGGGACCGATGGTAGCTACCTTAATATGTTCGTCCTTCAAATCCTCCTTGATCAAACCTTCGGTCTCCAGGCTTCCTTTCTCTTTCAGCTTTTCATTGGGAACAACTCTTACTTCTCCGTTGTCGATCCAGAGATAAGAGAGGGATCTTGCCTTTCCTACTACGGCTAGAGCATCGAAACCAGCCTGTCGGAGTTCCGCACCAAATGAACCTCCCATGCTCGAATCACCATAAATTCCTGTTTCAGGAGAGATGGAGACAAAGGATGTTTTACCGGATGCGGGGAGATAAAGACCTGCCAGAGGTCCGGGAGAAATCACTAAGAGATTTTCAGGACCGAGGGGATCAACGGTTCCCTTTTGAAGTTGGTCCCAAACCAGCTTGGCTCCGAACCCCCTTCCGCCGATATATTTCGAGGCAAAGGCTTCATCGAATTCCAGAGACTTTGCCTCTCCGCAATCCAGATTGACCCAGAGGATCTTCCAGAAATATCCGCCTTTAATCTTCCGCTTTTCCCTTTTCGATGTCGGCATACCGCAAAACCTTCCTTTCCCCCTTTTCCACATACTCCACTTCTTTCATGTGCACATATTTTAATATGCTGGTCATCCTCTGAGCCTGGCCCAATACATGTTCGGGTAAAAAGAGAAGTGCATTCTTTGGGCAAGCTTCCACACAGCGTGGATTTCCATTGCAGAGATTGCATTTAAAAGGCGTTTCGATCTCCTCGTGAAGAAAGACAGCACCAAAAGGGCAGGAGATGACGCATTGTTGGCAGGAGATACACTTTTCACTGTCAATATCGTAGATTCCGTCCTTCGTTGTGATGGCTCCGGTCGGACAGTTTTCCATGCATTTGGCGACCTTGCATTGCCGACAGACAATGGGCATTCGTATAATTGGGTGAGGGTAGACGACCATGACCCGAATCGCGCTCTTCTTGGGGTTGTTTACCCCGAAACGATTAATGGAACAGACCAACTCACAAATCTTACATCCCGAGCATCGCTCGGGTACTACCGCCAACTTCCAAGACATTTTTTTCTCCTTATTGCGTCACTTTCCTCCGTCGAGAGGCTTTGTCAGAACCCCCTTTGGTCATCGCGAGCGATCGGAGGAAGCGCGGCAACCTCTTAGGTGTCATGCTGAACCTAGTTCAGCATCTGGTTTTGCCCACCGTAGGATACCCTCAGCCATAATCCAGAAATAGATCGGTTCATGATGACGCATCCAACGAATTTCAAATGCCCTTGAGGGGACAAGGTTCGCTCACGTTTTACTTCCAATCTTAAGGTAAACTTCAGTTTTTACTTTAACATTAACATTACATTGTAGACGGCTGAATTTATTATTCTTTTTCCCATAAAACCTTTCTAAGGGCTTTCAAAGCCTTCTCAATATCCTCAGCGGTAACATCTAAATGTGTGACCAGGCGGATTTGGGTCTTGGCGAGAGCATGGATGAGAACGCCTTCCTTCTTCATCGCTTCAGCCACCTGAAAAGCCGTTATCCTCGTGCTGGCGACATCAAAAATCACGATATTCGTTTCCACATGTCTTGGGTCAATGGAGACTCCCTTAAATTCTTTCAGACCCACGGCCAAACGCCTAGCGTTCTGATGGTCTTCCTTTAGACGTTCGATGTGGTGGTCCAATGCATAAATTCCAGCAGCAGCAATAATTCCAACCTGACGCATTCCACCTCCATACATTTTTCGAAACCGGTGGACGCGATCGATAAAAGGTTTAGTGCCTGCAACCAAGGAACCAACGGGAGCCCCCAACCCTTTCGATAGGCAGACCGAAACAGAATCTGCCCATTGGGCGTATTCGTGGGGTCCAATTCCCGTGGCCACAGATGCATTCCATAGCCTGGCTCCATCGAGATGAACAAGAAGCCCCTTTGATTTGGCCAATCGATAGATCTCTGCTATTTTTTTAAGAGGTAAGACGGAGCCGCCGCCGCGGTTATGCGTGTTTTCAAGACAGACCAATCTTGTGACAGGGAAGTGGTGATCGGCGGGTCTGATCGCCTCTTCGATTTGAGAAGCTTCCAGAATGCCTCGTACACCTTTGAGACATTGGAATTGGACACCTGAAAGGGCGGCTCCAGCTCCCCCTTCAAAATTATAAGGATGAGAAGAGGATTCGATGATCACCTCATCCCCGGGCTGGGTATGGGATTTGATGGACAACTGATTAGCCATTGTGCCCGAGGGGACGAAGAGAGAAGCCTCTTTTCCGAGTAGATGGGCTACTTTTTCTTGGAGGATGTTTACAGTAGGGTCTTCTCCAAAGACATCATCCCCCACCTCTGCCTCTGCCATAGCCTTCCTCATTGCAGGCGTGGGCTTAGTCACAGTATCGCTTCTGAGGTCGATAAATTCCTTCATTGCTCCTCCAGGGTCACTCCTAACCACATAAAGGAGATACAATTTTAGCCAATAGGTGTCAAGATGCGAAGGGAAATCCCTTGCATTTCAGCGGCTGTTACGTTATTTTGGTTTCCCAGGAGGTTAACTCTATTTTATGTTTGAGCGAGTGACTACGATTTTCGCCCTGGTCATCTGTTTCTTCGGTTGTGCAGCCCAGGTCACGGCTCAACCTCCCCCGGCTCCAACTATTTCCACCCCCGCACCCCAACCTGTTCTGCTCCCTCACCTTACCATTTTGGATATATCTTTGAGTGAGACTGGAAAGATAGAGGTGATGCTTTCAAATATTGGGAAAAAGCCTGCCCCGCATGGAGTCGGAAGTTTGTCGATTTATGTCGATGGTCTGTTGAAATGGGAAGAGTCTCTTGGCGCCCTTCCGGATCAGACCTATCTTGAGCCAGGGGGCACGACCCTCTACCTCACTCCGGTTGAGTTGGTCGGTAGGCACGAAGTCCGGGCCGTTCTGAATATAGGAGAGAAGACGGTTGAAGAAAATGAATCGAGTAGAATTCTTCCTAAAGTTTTGGGAAAAGAAAAATCCGAGTCCAAACGCCTTCCTCCCGACCTGACTATTAGCGATCTATTTCTCAACCCCCAGAGGAAATTGTCAGTAACCCTTGCGAACATTGGGGAGAGCCCGATCTCTTTGAAGAGTGTGAATCTGAAGATCTTTGTTGATGGACTCCCGAAGGGGAGTTATCCATTGGAAAGTTTTTCTGAGCAGCCCTTTCTCCCGCCAAAGGGAAAGTCCACGGTCACCACTCCCCTTACTCTTGCCGGCCGCCACGAAATTCTTGCCCATATCGAATTTACGAATGAGGTGAAGGATTCCGATGAGGGGCGTCACAACCTGAAGAAAATATTGGACGGGCCTCCTGTCGGACCGGACATCACGGTGAAAGATTTAGATTTGACGGAGGATTTTGAACTGATGATCATCCTCTCCAATGCCGGTGAAGTCGATCTCCGTAAAGGCGCTATCTTTCAGATTCAAGTTTTTGTGAACGACCAAAAGATTTCAGAATTTGACCATTTTATTTCTGAGGTAATAAAGGCCAACTTTGGGAGTCGTTACGTCCTTGCCCCTCCTTATCAGGTCGGCATCGCTGGAATCTCCAGAGTGAAGGTTTCTATCTCTCCGGAATTACCCTCTGATGATATCCGTTTAGAAAATAATGTTCTGGAAAAGACCTTCGTTATCTTTCCGTTTAAGATTGCGTCCCGGGGTGGAGAGGCGTTCACTTTTTCCATCCCACCTCCACGCGTTCAGGGTGAGGGCCCTGCAGAGAAAGTCAGGGTCGAGGCCAGAATCGTAGGGGGGAGTTCCTCTCTCATGCTTTCCTTTAAGGTATCGGGGAGCCTCAAGGGGGTTCTCACTTTCTCAGGGAGAAGTCCTCTCAAAGTCGAATTTCCCACGGCTCTTGAGGAACTTGAAAAAGAGAGCCTGTGGAGTGTCTTCGTTACGAATCTTGCTGGTAAGAAAGTAGAAGGCTATCTCATCATTCAACATCCATGAGGGAGCCGTCATCTTTATGGAGAAAGGATGCAGGGGATCTATTTGCTTTTGGGTTTAATCGGGGTCTTGATAGCGGTTCTCTTTTTCTTGGCGGAACAGAGGTGGAAGAGGAGGCTCGAGGAGATTAAAACAGATTCATCTTCCCAACCCGTGTGGGCCTTGATGCAGCAGCAAATGGAGCAGCTTAGAGGACAGATGGGCGATGGACTCAACAACAATATTTCTCTCCTCACCGAGCAGTTGAGAGCCATTAATGAACAAGTGAATCGGCAGCTCCAGCTGGTAAACCAACAACTTCAGAACTCCAGCGGGCAGATTGGTCAACGCCTGGACAGCGCTAGAGAAGTGATCAGCAAGGTGAGTGAAAAGCTCGGAGAGCTCTCCAAGACCAGTGAACAGATACACGAGGTAGGAAAAAACATCGCTACGCTTCAGGAGATTCTTCGCCCTCCTAAATTGAGAGGGGGGTTGGGCGAGCAATTTTTGGGAGAATTGTTATCCCAGATCCTTCCGCCAGAATTCTTCACGCTTCAGCACACTTTCTCGAGTGGGGAGAGAGTGGATGCGGTGGTGCGAATAGGGGAAAAACTCGTTCCCATCGATTCCAAGTTCCCTCTCGACAATTTCAGACGAGTCGTCGAATGCAAGACGGATGAGGAGAGGAAGACGTATCAGAAGATTTTTTATAGAGATGTGAAGAAACACGTCGACGACATTGCCAATAAATATATCCTTCCTCAAGAAGGAACCTACGATTTCGCCTTGCTCTATATTCCCGCAGAGAATGTCTACTATGAAACGATCACCAAGGATGAGTCGTTCGGGGAAGAGAAAGGGGTCTTGAATTACGCATTGGCCAAAAGGGTGATCCCGGTCTCTCCGAACTCTTTCTATGCTTATCTCCAGGTGATCATTCTCGGGTTGAAAGGATTACAGATCGAGAAGGATGCGCTGAAGATACAGGCCTTGCTCTCCGGCCTGAAAAAAGATATCGGAGGCTTTCAAGAGGATTTTCAATTAGTGGGAAGACATCTCATTAACGCCATGAACAAGTTCGAGGAGGCCAGGAGACGATTGGACAAATTCAGTTTTAAATTGGACCAGATTGAAAGCCAGCCCTCATTGCCGTTTAAAGAAAAAGAAGATGAAAGAAAAAATTCCTGATGGCTCAGGGTTAGGTTGAGGTTCAGGTTAAGATGTGGAATAAGGACCGACGAGTCCTTCTGGATAGATCTGGGGTAAGAAGATGAGCGCTAAGAATCCGGTTATTGAAGCCATCAGAACGAGAAGGTCCGTCCGTCAGTTTACGAGGGAACCGGTTTCGGATGACGCTCTGAATCAGATTCTTGAATCCGCTGTGTGGGCCCCTTCCGGGAAAAACAATCAACCCTGGAAGTTTGCCGTCATCCGGGACCCGGTGATTAAAGAGGCCTTAGCCGCCCTCACCCACTCTGGACCTATCATCCGAGGGGCTCCGGTCTGCATCGGCGTTTTCTTGGATCATTCGAGAGTTTATGACAGAACAAAGGATGTCCAGGCAATAGGGGCCTGTATTCAAAATATGCTCCTCGCCATTCACTCCCTGGAATTAGGAGGAGTCTGGTTGGGAGAGATTTTAAAGAACAAAGAGAAGGCTGGAGAGTTATTGGGGATGGGTAGCGATTTAGAATTGATGGCCGTCGTGGCATTCGGCCACCCAGCGAAAAGACCGGGCGGCAGTGAGAGAGACTCCCTGGGGAAAACCGTTCTTCTGAGAAGGTAGGGGAAGCCCCGCCCATCCCGCCCAATCCGGCGCGGAACACGTTTTGGTTACGAGACTGCTCATGGAGATAATCCCCACCAGGGAAGAATGCTTGAGGCTGATGGAGCAATATGGGATGTTAGAGCATATTATTCACCACAGCCTCGAAGTGGCAAGAGTAGCCCTCTTTCTGTCCTTGGAATTGAATAAAAAAGGCCATAGGATCAATCTCGGTTTGGTGGAGGCAGCCTCTTTATTGCATGACCTTGCCAAAACGGAGTGCCTCAGGACAAAGGAGGATCACGCATGGACGGGCTGCCAGCTCTTAAAAGGAATGGGATACGAAAGAGTAGGGGAGGTTGTGGCGCAACATATCTGGTTAGAGAAAAGGGGAGATCCGTCGGGAATCTCTGAAGAAGAGATCGTAAATTATGCGGATAAACGCGTGATGCATGATCGGATCGTTCCATTGGAGGAGAGGTTTAACGATCTCATAGAAAGATATGGCAAACATCCGAACGGCCGGGAATACCTGGAACAACTGCAAAAGGAAATCTGTGGCATTGAGAGTAAAATCTTTATGGTCTTACAGATTGACCCCAATGCCTTAGCATTTCTAGGGGAATAAAAGATACCAAAGCTTTCGTTTTCATGAGAATGAAAATTTAATGAACCTCCCCACCCACAAGGCTGGGCTCGCGGGCATTTGCCGGTCAATAAATCCTTCAAGGGATGCATTTCATGACAAAGTTTCGTTTTGAGCAAGGTCCTATCCGTCCTCCGAGTGAGGCCCATAGTCTTCTTTTGAGGGTAACAAGGAATTGTCCCTGGAATCGTTGCGAATTTTGCCATACCTATAAGGGAGAGAAATTTAGCGTCAGGACCGCGGAAGAGGTAAAGCAGGATATTGACGTTGTTCAGGAGATTGTCTCAGAGATAAGGACCCTGTCCTGGAGATATGGACTTGGAGGAGAGATCACCGTTCCGCTTGTCAATTCCATTTTGCAGGACCCGAAGCACGATTCGGACGGCTTTCACTCTGTGGCTTTATGGCTATACCGCGGCGGAAAGAACGTCTTTCTGCAGGACGGCGATAACCTGATTCTCAGAACCAATGAATTGGCCGGAATATTGAAATATTTGAAAAAAGTCTTTCCTTCTATCGAAAGGATTACCACCTACGCCAGGGCCAAGACGGTTTCCAGAAAAAAGGTTGAAGAGCTTCAGGATCTTCAGCGCGCCGGACTTTCCAGAATCCATATTGGTTTAGAGACGGGGTACGATCCTCTCCTTCAATTTATCAAAAAAGGAGTGACCGCTCAAGAACATATCGAGGCGGGAAGGAGGGTAAAGGAGTCCGGGATCTCCCTTTCCGAATATGTAGTCCTCGGGTTGGGAGGGAGAGGGGTGTGGCGAGAACACGCCGTGGAGACGGCAAAGGTTCTTAATCAGATCAACCCTGACTTTATTAGAATTCGGACATTAAAGGTCCTAAGAACGATGCTCCTTTACCAGAAAATCGAAAAAGGTGAATTTATCCTGATGAGCGATGATGAGATGATAGAGGAAGAAAGGCTTTTGATTGACCATTTACAGGGGATCACAAGCACTTTAGTCAGCGATCACATCATGAACGTCCTCCAGGAAGTGGAGGGAAAGCTTCCAGAAGAGAAAGAAACGATGTTGAATCTCATCGATCGCTACCTTTCACTTCGCAAAGAAGAAAAGGATAACTTTCGATTGGGGAGAAGGGCGGGGGTCTATCAGTCGGTCGAGGACCTTTCCAGACCGGAGCTTAGGAATCGGGTCGAAAAGGCTCTCCGAGAGATTGAATCAGAAAGGTCGGGTAGCCTTGAGGAAGTCCTCTCTGAGTTAACGGAGTCGTTCATATAATGGAGACGTCATAGATAAGAAGATTCAATTTATGAAAATAAAGACTTGACTTTTGAAATATCGATGGGCTATGATGGGCATCGTTTTGATTAAGCTGAAACCATTTGATGATAGCAATCATAGAAAGAATTGGGCGAAAAAGAAGGAGGTGATTTGAATGACGAAGGCGGAGTTCATTGCAACGATTGCTAAGGAGGTCAAAATCTCAAAGGCTACAGTCGAGAAAGTTTTGAAGGCCTATCAAGGCGCTGTGACAAAGGTGTTGAAAAAGGGAGATAAGCTAACGCTCACGGGCTTTATCAGTTTTACCGTAGGGAAGAGAAAAGCCAGAGCAGGGAGAAATCCCCGAACGGGGGCAGTGATTAAAATCCCGGCCAGCAAGGTGGTAAAATTCAAAGCAGGTAATCTGCTAAAAAGTGCAGTAAAGTAATCCTTAATAAACTAAATCCTGTTTTATAAACTTTGACAAAGAGGGGAAGATGCTAGAAAAGAATCATCCCCTCTTTTTTATCAGAAGAAAACGAGGTGTGCTATCTGCAAAACCGCCTATAAACAGGTTATGAACATCGAAGTTTTGTAAACTATCTCTTAGACCACAAGATGTTGTGTTTTGTGATTCGTAAACCACAAAAATATAACCCATTGAAATCTTAAGGCATTTTTTTGAATCGGTTTATTGTAAGAATTAATTATGTAAGGGAATTGAAGGGGTACGTAACTTGGAGGTATATTTTTCAACAGGATTTGAACATCCAAAGAAACCACTCCTCTAAGCCTTGATCTTTCTGCATCCGAGGGCAGCACTGCCCGCTTTTTCTTGATCTTAGGTCTATTGCTTCACTCATCATCAGGAGATAGCGATCAAATCAATAACAGAAGGATTCCCGCGTGGGTGTCGTAGGAAAATTCTATCATGGAGAAGAGTATCCCATTCCCGTTCAATATATCAGGACCTCCCAGAGATCACCCCTCTTTCGATTTTTCTAAATAGCTTGTCTTTCTTGATCCGCGTTGCATATTGTGGAGGGGGAGAAAGAAATAGAATTGAAAGAGAGAAGGCATTTTGTTATCTTTAGTGAAACACTGTCAGAATTCTTCGTAGGAGTGACTGATGAAACATTTCATTCTCGGGACTGCGGGGCACATCGACCACGGGAAAACCGCCCTCGTGAAAGCTCTTACGGGTGTGGATACGGATAGGCTCAAGGAAGAAAAAGAGAGAGGGATTACCATTGAGCTTGGCTTCACTTTCTTAGACCTACCCAGCGGGGTACGCATGGGAATCATTGATGTCCCGGGCCATGAAAGGTTTGTGAAACACATGGTGGGAGGGGTTTGGGGGATCGACCTGGTCGCTTTAATCATCGCTGCGGATGAAGGGGTTATGCCCCAGACGAGAGAGCATTTGGATATTTGTAAACTTTTGAAAGTGAAAAAAGGATTGGTTGTTCTAACCAAAGTCGACTTAGTTGACGGGGATTTATTAGAGTTAGTTAAAGAGGAGGTTCTTGAAATTGTCCAGGATACTTTTCTGAGAGACGCTCCGATCCTTGCTGTCTCTTCCACGACAGGAGAAGGGATTCCTCAACTTCTCTCCACACTCGACTTCCTGTCACAAGAAATCGACGGGAGGCCGGCCGATGGTTTATTCCGCCTGCCGATTGACCGCGTCTTCATTATGAAAGGGTTCGGAACGGTCGTGACAGGGACCATGATTTCCGGCAGCCTTTCAATAGGCGAGACCGTTCAAATCCTTCCCTCGGGCTTGGAAGGAAAGGTCAGAAACCTTCAAGTCTATAATCGAAGTGTTGAAAGAGCCGTTGCGGGGGAGCGAACGGCGGTGAACCTTCAGGGGATAGAAACGCCAGCCATCGAGAGGGGGGATGTTCTGGTACGGCCGAATACCCTTAGACCTACGCAACTTGCCGATGCTTATCTCGAATATTTGCCCAATGCCCCCCGACCCTTGAGACACCGCGCCAAGTCGAGATTTCATATCGGCACCAGTCTCACTCATGCCTCTGTCTTTCTCCTTGATCGGGAAGAGCTATTGCCCGGCGAAAGCGGATTTGTCCAGTTGAGATTGGAACGCCCTGTGGTGGCGTTGCCCCAGGACCGCTTTGTCATTCGAGGTTCCGCAGCCATCCAAACCATTGGCGGAGGAATGATCCTGGACAGTCATCCGGATAAACATAGAAGGTATTCCTCATCAGTGGTCGATGACCTAGATCTCCTCAAAGATGGGACGAATGAACAAGCCCTCCGGCAGCATATTCAGCGTTCGGGGATGGAAGGGACCACCTTCGAGGACCTCTTGAACCGAGTCGAGATGCCGCCCGGCGAGGTACAGGCGACCATCAAAAAGATGGCGGAAAGGGGAGACCTTGTCTTCATTGATCCCGAAAGATTAAAAGTAATCGAAAAGGGACAGTATAAAGGGCTGAGGGAATTAGTTCTGGCACAGCTGGGAGAATTCCACCGGCAGTCTCCGATGAAGTCTGGCTTATCCAAAGAGGAACTTAGGACAAAACTCCCTTTGGGGGTGGACATTAAACTTTTTCAAATCCTCATCAACGAACTCATCCAGTCGAAAGAAGTAATGCTTGAAAAAGATAAGTTGAGGCTTCCCGGCCACCAGATCTCATCTGCAGATAAGAAGGGTTTGGTCAGTCGGGTGGAGGCATCTGTCCTGAAGGGAGGACTTCAACCGCCTTCTCCAAAAGAATTGTCGGACGAATGGGGTGAAAATGAGGGAGCGGTCAAGGCCATTTTTGAACACCTTGTCCACGAGGGGAAATTGGTCAAGATTAAGGGCGAAATCTATATCCATCGAGTCTCCTTCGAAAATTTGAAAGAGGAATTGGTTGTCTATTTGAAGAGCCATCAAGAGATCACGACCCCTCAGTTTAAAGAGATGACCAGAGTCTCAAGAAAGTATGCCATCCCTTTGATTGAGTACTTTGATCAGAGCAAACTGACACTTCGAATCGGGGAGAAGAGAGTACTGAGGGGCTCTCCTCAGAGTCCCGAAAAAAAGTTATGATGACGTTGTAAACGAAAGGTGGTACGAGATGACGAGGACAAAAAAGATCATAAAGAAGAAGTTAAAAAAGCCCGATGAATTCATTACATTCTCAGAAAGAGCCTTCCATTTTATCACCCGGTATGCCAAATCCATCGCAATAGGTGGGGGCATTGTGCTGGCGCTTCTCTTATTCGTCCTTCTCTTTCAAAAGTGGGATGAAAAGAGCGAAGCGAATGCTTACCAGATGTTTCGTGCGGCCGTGGAAACTTACCGGGCGGTTAGCTCTCCATACCGAGAGGGATCTTTTCAAGAATATAAAACGGATTTGGAGAAATTTGACGAAGTCATCACCAAATTCCCAAGAACCTCATCGGGCAAAATCGCGATGTTGTACGAAGGAAACATCTATCTTCGGCTGGGTGCGTTTGAAAACGCCGTTAAAGCCTACGAAGGCTTTCTGCGGAAAGTGGGGAAGGGAAAACTTTACAGATCGTTTGCTCTGGATGGTCTTGGCTACGCTTATGAAGGCAAAAAGGAATATGAAAAAGCAGCGAATGCTTACCGAGAAGTCATTGATTTAGGAGAGAGTTTTCAGTTAGCTGATGCGTACCTAGGACTGGGGCGGTGTTATGAAAAATTGGGAAAGACCAAGGAGGCGGTCGAAAATTATAAGGATTTCATAAAAGTTTCCAAGAAGTCTGAGATGACGAATATTGTACTGAGAAAAATCTCTGTTCTTGAGAGATGAAAAGCAATAAGCTCAAAAGAATGACTTGACAAAAATTTCTATTATAACAAATTTCCATGGACGAATCCGAATCAAGTATGGAGTTCGTCCTTTGTTTTTTGGTGCTTTCCTCTTATAATTTTCACTACAGGATTGGAGGCGAAAAAGGAATGAGATGCCGCGGATGGTTTCCCGTGGTCATGGTGTCGGTGGTCGCGATCTTGTTAGGAAGAGTAGAGTTCTCCTTTTCAAAAGACCGACCCCATGAATTCACGATGGAGAATGGCATCAAAGCGATCCTGGAAGTGAACCGAGCAACTCCCGTCGTTGCTCTTCAGGTTTGGGTAAAGGTTGGAAGTGGGGACGAGAGAGTAGAAAAGGTAACAAAAGAGGATGTCAACCGGGTGGCAGGAAAATACTTTGACCTAGAATCTTACGCCATTGCCATCGTTCGACCTCCGGTGGGCAAAAGAGAATGACCGCGCGACTCCGGATCCCTAACTTTTCGCTTGAGGATTCCTTTGCGTGTGGCCAATTCTTTCGATGGACCAAGGTTTTAGATACTTACATCGCCCAATCCTCGGACCAGATTTTTTCCCTTCGACAAAAGGGGGAATTTCTTTTCTATGATGGCGTTGAAGAACCCGTTCTGGTTCGCTTTTTCAGGCTGGACGAAGACTTAGATTCTATACTGGAAGAAATCGACCGGGATCCGATGATTCATCGGGCGATAAGAAAGTACCGAGGGATGAGGCTGATCCGGCAGGACCCCTGGGAATGCCTGCTCTCTTTCTTATGTTCTTCAGCCAAGGCCGTCTCGCATATCCGTTGCGTTATCGAACATGTCTGTAGATCCTCGGGGGAGAAAGTCGCATGGGGAAACTACCTTGGTTACCGATTTCCTAAGCCCCGGTCCATAAGAAGTCGCGTTCAACTCGAGTCGACTGGGGCAGGGTTTAGAGCAAGTTACCTGGAGAATGCAAGCCGCTGTATCGATCGTTGCCAACTCTTCCTGCTCAAAGATTTCCCCTACCGGAAGGCAAGGGAAGCCTTGAAGCGGCTTTCCGGTGTAGGAAACAAGGTGGCCGATTGTGTTCTTCTTTATTCCTTAGATTTTCTTGAAGCCTTTCCAATGGACACGTGGATTAAAAGAGGGTTACAAAAAACCTATTTTAAAGAGCAAAAAACTGGCGAGAAAGCAATGGAGGAGTTTGTGTCGGATTATTTTGGCCCTTATGCGGGTTATGCACAGCTCTATCTTTACCACTTCTGGAGAAATCATCCATTCTAATCCCTTGAATCCATCCGCCTCCTTAGGGGAGGGTGGGGGATCACGCCTTCACAATTTTCTTCTTCCATTGTTTCATATTCTTCGTCACATTCCGGGTGTCGATGATAAGAGGGGCGAGCCTGACAATCCGTTGATAATCGATACTGTGGTCGGTGACAACGACAGCCGCATCGATTCTGCGAAGGAGTTGCTCTGTGAGGGGGGAAGAATTCAATTTGAAAGAGTACTTTCTAAAAGAGGGAAGGGACGGGATATAAGGGTCGTGGTAGAGGATGGTTGCCCCTTTCTTCTGGAGGAGATTCATGATGGGCAGGGCAGGGGATTCCCTTGCATCGTCCACATCTTTTTTATAGGCGACCCCTAGGATCAAAATTTTTGCCCGTCTTAGACTTTTTCCCCTCGCGTTAAGGGCATCTTGAACCTTGGCAACAACATAATAAGGGATGTGAACATTAATTTCTCCTGCCAAGAAAATGAATCTTGTCGTGAAGTCATATTCACGGGCTTTCCAGGAGAGGTAATAGGGATCGATAGGAATACAATGTCCTCCCATTCCGGGACCGGGATAAAATGGAGAAAACCCGAAAGGTTTGGTACTGGCGGCTTCAATGACCTCCCAGATATCAATCCCCATTCGGTCCGTCAACATTTTTAATTCGTTCACCAAGGCAATATTGACACTGCGATAGATATTCTCAAGAAGTTTGGTCAACTCCGCAACCCGGGGGGAAGATACGGGGACAACCTTCCGAATGATCTGGCTGTAAAGGGCAATGACAACTCTTTGGCAGGATGGGGTTACTCCGGCCACCACCTTTGGAATTTGATGGGTTGTAAATCGCTTATTTCCTGGGTCTTCTCTCTCCGGGGAAAAGGCCAGGAAGAAGTCTTTTCCGACCTTCAGGCCGCTTGATTCCAATCGGGGAAGAATTAGCTCTTCAGTCGTCCCGGGATAGGTCGTGCTTTCCAAAACAATCAGTTGGCCTTTCCTCAGATTTTGCAGAATGGCTTCGGTTGTTTTTTCAATATATCGGAGGTCAGGCTCCATTTTTTCAGTCAAGGGAGTCGGAACGCAAATGAGAACGCAATCGGGTTTATCAAGACGTGAAAAATTATCGGTCACATCGAAATGGCCGCTCCGGACGAATTGGGAAACGCGTGAGGGGGGGATGGATTTCAAATAGCTCTCCCCTTTCTTAAGGGCGGCAACTTTTTTGGGATCAACATCAAACCCCAGAACTCTAAAATCTTCCTCACAAAACCTTAAAACCAGGGGGAGACCGACATATCCCATCCCGACGACCCCGATCAAGGCCTCTTTTCGGTGGATTTTTTGGATGATTGGATCAGCCATCTTTAAAGGCTCCATATTTTCACCGATTCTGAAGGGGGTCAAGCATTCAGGATTCGATTCTCTGCTCTCCACCCCTGGTCACTCACTCTTGTGCCCCGATTTTTTATAGAACGCTTTAATACCGTCCACGACCGCTTTCTGCTGATCTTCGGTCAACTCGGGATAGATTGGGAGAGCCAAAACCTCCTCCGAGGCGTTCTCTGAATTTGGAAGATCTCCTGGGTGATATTTCAAGAAGGAGTAACATTCCTGCAGATGAAGGGGTACGGGATAATAAATGTCTGTGCCAATCCCGTTCTCCGTCAGGAATTTTCTCAGCTGATCCCTTTCCTGAACCCGGATCACGTACTGATGGAAGATATGACGGTTCTGGTATTGAACGGCAGGGAGTTTAAGTCCTTTTACAGAAGAGAGAACATCTTGGAATAACAGCTGATAGCGTTCAGCCTTCTTTTGCCTCTCAGCGGTCCATTTTTCGAGATACTTGAATTTCACTAATAGGATAGCAGCTTGAATTGAATCGAGACGACTGTTGACGCCAATTGACTTATGGAAATATTTGGGTTGACTTCCGTGGACTCTCAGCAGCCTCACCTTCTCTGCCAAGGCAGGGTTATCCGTCACGACCATCCCCGCATCTCCGAAGGCACCCAGGTTCTTCGTAGGGTAGAAGGAAAAACATCCAAGGTCGCCTATCTGCCCGGCCCGGCGCCCTTGGGACCCGGCGTTCGGCTTATACTCTGCCCCCAACGCCTGGGCAGCATCTTCAATGACAAAAAGTTTCTTCTCTTTGGCTATCTTAAGAAGAGGGTTCATGTCCGCACATTGTCCGAAGAGATGAACAGGAATGATGGCTTTCGTCCTCGGCGTAATCTTTTCCCCGATCTTGGAGGGGTCAATGTTATAAGTCTCTTTTTCGATATCCACAAAGGCGGGGGTGGCGCCAAGGCGTGAGACAGATCCCGCTGTGGCAAAAAAGGTGAAAGGAGGGAGGAACACCTCGTCGCCCGCCCCAATTCCTAACGCCATCAGAGCCAAAAGCAGGGCATCTGAGCCAGAGGCAACCCCGATGGCATATCGGGCCCGGCAATATTGAGCGATGGCTTCCTCCAGAGCCTGCACTTTAGATCCTAGGATGAATTGTTGGCTCTGGAAGACTTCATCCATGGCAGACTTAATTTCAACCTCAATGGATTTAAACTGAGTCGACAAATCAAAAAAAGGAACCTTCAGTTTCATCAACGCTCTCTTTCCTCGAGTAAATATGCAGTTTAATTAAGACAAAAAAAAATGATAGTCAAGGTGATCTTTCATCGCTATAATAAAATCTATGAAGGGGAAGATCAATCCCGATTCCATTTCGATCATATTAGTCAGGCCCAAATTTCATGAAAACATCGGTTCAGTGGCCAGGGCGATGAAGAACATGGGTCTTAGCCGGCTGATCGTGATTAACGGATCTTCTCCCCTCCATCCCAACGCCTATAAATTAGCCTCTGGAGCCGAGGATATTTTGCAAAGGGCAGAGGAGCTTCCAACTTTGAGAGAGGCCATCTCAGAATTAAAGTGTTTGGTTGGAATGACTTCTCGCGGAGGAAGAGACAGGCACCCGGATCTGACACCGAAAGCCCTGGTAAAAAAGATCGCTTCCCTCTCTCAGGAGAATTCGATTGGCCTGGCCTTCGGCTCGGAAAAAGAAGGATTGACCAATGAGGAATTGTCTCTTTGTCATTTCTATGTCAGGATTCCTTCCGCGGAGTCCTTTCCATCCCTCAATCTTGCGCAAGCCGTCTTGGTCGTCTGCTACGAGTTATTTCAAGTCTCAAGGGAGATTCCAAAAGCCCCAGTCCGATTAGCACCTGCCGAGCAATTGGAGAAGATGTTTGAACATATGGAAAGAACACTCATCCAAATCGGGTTCCTTGATTCTAACCATCCGCAAAGAATCATGCGAGCGCTCAGACGGTTATTTGGAAGAACCCACATGGATGAAAGAGAGGTCCAGATCCTGCAGGGTATCTGGAGCCAAATGGATCACCGTTTAAGAATTGGGGAGAGACGTTTAAGCAAGGGAGGGAATAAATGTTTGAGAGATGGATAGGCATGATTCTATTTTTATTCATCGGCGCAGGATTGTTGGAAATCAAAAATGGTTATGCTTCTATGTCCCTCCCCACGCCTTCTTCCGACGGGAAGGTTTCTCTAGAGAAAGCGATCAAGGAGAGGCGAACCATTCGGGATTTCAGAGAAAGAACCCTCTCCCTTAATCATCTTTCGCAACTCTTATGGGCTGCCCAAGGCATCACAGACCCAACCATGGGAAGAAGAGCTGCACCTTCTGGAGGGGCTCTCTATCCTTTAGACATTTACATCCTCATCGGAGAGAATGGCGTTGAAAAGATGGAGGCGGGAATTTATCACTATTTGCCAAAGGAACATTCAGTCTCGGTCATCTCGAAAGGCGATCGTCGAAGAGAGATTTCCTCAGCGTCTTTATCTCAGATGTGGATGGCAAAGGCACCCGTTATCTTTATCATCACAGCCGAATATAAAAGGGTCACTGGAAAATATGGTGAAAGAGGGGTCCGGTATGCCCTCATCGAAGTGGGTCATGCGAGTCAGAATTTATTTCTCGAAGCAGAAGCCCTGGGATTGGGGGCCGGGATCGTAGGAGCATTTAATGACCTGGAGGTCTCTAAAATGGCTGACCTCCCTCCCAAACATGAACCCTTGTTGATAATGCCTGTAGGGTACAAGAGGTAAAGCATGAGGTTTGAGGCTCAAAGCCTAGGGCAGAAACTTTAACTCCATCCTTTAAGCTCAAGCCTCCAACCTTCTAGTGTACTGCGTCAGAAGTCCCTTTACTTTGAATGTCATTCCGGGCTTGACCCGGAATCCAATGATTTCAACTGGATTCCTGCTTTTGCAGGAATGACAGCTTCTGAACTTATGTAAAGAAGTGTTGGACGCACTACACTAGCTACCCCTGTCTACTTTTTCAGAAAAGGGCTGATGATATCAATCGGCACGGGGAAGATAGTGGTGGAGTTCTTCTCCGTGGCGATCTCCGCCAAGGTCTGAAGGAACCTTAACTGGAGGGCTGTGGGATTGGCACTGATCACATTGGCAGCCTGAGTCAATTTTTCTGCAGCCTGGTATTCACCCTCGGCATGGATGATTTTGGCTCTCTTCTCTCTTTCTGCCTCTGCCTGGCGGGCAATTGCCCGCTGCATAGTCTCCGGCAGATCTACCTGTTTGGTTTCCACCAGAGAGACCTTGATTCCCCATGGTTCTGTGTGTTTGTCTAAGATATCTTGGAGCTTCATGTTGATCTTGTCTCGCTGGGCCAGCAACTCATCCAAATCCGCCTGCCCAACTACGCTTCGAAGTGTGGTTTGAGCCAATTGGGAAGTGGCGTAGAGATAATTCTCCACTTCGACAACCGCCTTATTTGGATCGATGACGCGGAAGTAGACAACGGCATTCACCTTAATGGAAATATTGTCGTGGGTGATCACATCCTGGGGGGGGATATCCAGCGTGACCAACCTCAAACTGATCCTTAATAGCTTATCCACTCCGGGGATAATGAAAATTATTCCCGGTCCCTTGGCGCCGATCAATCTTCCTAATCGGAAGATAACCCCTCGTTCGTATTCCCTTAGTATCTTGATTGCCGAGGCAGCCAAAATGACCAGAAAGATAATAAGAAAAAAGAAGCCCGATGGAAGACCTGTCATACCCATGTGATTCCCTCCTTATTCGATTTTTTTGACTTTAAGCCTTAGATTTGTTACCCCGATGACCTGAACCTTCACTCCTTCTTCGATAGGTTGGTCACTCGTGGCACTCCAGAACTCTCCATGAATAGAAACTTTTCCTTCCGGGGCAATCGGAGTGGAAGCGATTCCCACCTCCCCGACAAGGCCCTCCATCCCCGTGGTTGGTTTTTTCAAGCGAGCATTGATGGCCTTGGTTACTGCAAAAATGAAGAATGCTGCGCTCACCAGGACTGCGGGTATAATCACACTCAGGGAAACCCTCATATATTCGACCGGACTTTGAAATAACATCATGGAACCTAAGAAAAGTGAGATGACGCCACCGACCGCTAACAATCCGTGACTCACTACTTTGATTTCAGCGATAAAGAGGATGATGGCAAAAAAGATCAATGCCAAACCGGCGTAATTGACCGGGAGCATCTGCAATGCATAAAAGGCAAGGATAAGAAAGATTCCACCCACTACTCCAGGAAGGATTGCCCCGGGGCTTGAGAGTTCGAAAAATATGCCGTAAATCCCCAACATGAGAAGGATATAAGCGATCGTAGGATTAGAGATAATATCCAAAAGTCGATCACGCCAGCTCATCTGAATGGTTTGAGGTTGAACTCCCTTCGTGTGAAGGGTCCGGGTAACTCCGTCAAACTTTATAACTCTTCCGTCAATCTTGTCGAGAAGGGTTGGAATATCCGGGGCGATGAGATCAACGACGTTGAGTTTGATTGCTTCTTCCTCAGAGATGGAAACGCTTTTCACTACCGCCTTTTCAGCCCAATCCACGTTTCTCCCTCGAGTCTTGGCAATATTCTTGATGAAGGCAACCGTATCGTTAACGATCTTTTCCGTCATCGTCTTGCTTTCTTTTCCTTCTCCTCCCATTGTGACGGGGTGGGCTGCTCCGATATGAGTGCCAGGCGCCATCACAGCGATGTTCGCAGCCATGGTGACGAATACCCCGGCGGAGGCCGCTCGTGCCCCACTTGGAGCAACATAAACGATGATCGGGATCGTGGAAGCGAGTTCTTTTTTGACAATCATTCTTGTCGACTCCAATAACCCTCCGGGAGTGTCCAATTTGATGATTAGACATTGTGCACCTTGCTGAGTTGCATTGTCTATTGAGTCAAGAATGAATTTGGCGGTTGCAGGGTTGATGATGGCGTCTACTTCGATGGTAAAGATGGGTGCCCTTTCCTGGCTTGGAACCTCAGCAACAAACGCCAATACAGAAAAGATGGAAAGGATTAATAAGAGCTTGTTTCTTTTCAACATTTCTTCTCCCAATCAGGTTAATATCCCACAAAACAACGGGATTGTCAAATCAACCTAAAGAGTCCATAATGTGTGGTCGTCATCCTGAAAAAATTTCAGCATGACACGGATATCCCCAAGGTTTTTAGGTTTGATTAGAAGTCTAAATCTGAATTCTCATAAGATCTTCTGCCAGGATTATCTCGTCCTTATAAACATTTTCGCACACTTTTCGGACATCAAATTGGTCACAAACAGGATAGAGATGGGTGAGAAGGAGTTTCTTGCAATGCGATTCTGATGCTATTCTTCCTGCCAATGACGGGGTAAGATGGCCTTCCACCTTTTTCCCATCGGGGAAGGAGCACTCCAAAACAAGGAGATCTACTTCGAAGGCCAGATCGACAATATTTTGGCAATAATCTGTGTCACCTGACACGGCTATAGATTTTCCGTCCTTAAACACGACTCGATATCCAACACTTTCGGAAATGTGGGCCATAGGTTTTGAAATGACTTTTAGGCCCCGGTAGAGAAGAGAGTCCTCAGAAATTTCTTTGATGGTCAAGCAATAAGAGTAGGGCTCAATCCAGGAGCCGTAAAGGTTCTTCAATTTGTCAAAATAAGACTTAAACCCAGGTCCTCCAACGCATAACAAATCCTTTTCACGGGGAAGATCTCCATATTTGGTCGCAAAAATAATGGGAACAAGATCGGAAACGTGATCGGAGTGGATGTGAGTGTAGAGGAGAAGGTCGATATCCCGGTAGGTCACGCCGACGTCCAACATCCTCCTCAAAGTTCCAGACCCACTATCGATTAATAACTTACTGTTATTCCAGAGAATTAGCAGGCCCGGAGAACCTCTTCTCAAAGAAGGAATGCCTGTCCCGGAACCCAGTACGATTAGTTCAGTCAATTTGTTCCTCTGCCAGAAGAATCTTAAGCAGAATACCACGAATTGGACAAATTGTAACTTACTTTCTATTCTCTCTCGGCATCCTTAGGAATTGACTTTGAACCACCTTTTTAATAGGGTATAAGAAATGGTTGTTGTCGAACAAAAGCCTGCTGAAATTGATGGGTCCTATGGGGAAGGTGGCGGACAAATTCTAAGGACTGCTCTTGCCTTTTCAGCCATTTTGAAAAAACCTTTTTCCATCCATCACATTCGATCAAAACGCAAGAACCCTGGCCTTCAGGCTCAACATCTGGAGACGGTAGAGGCGTTGGCCCGAATTACGGAGGCGCAAACAGAAGGAGTCAAGTTTGGGTCACAAAAAATTATTTTTATCCCCCAGGGGACCCGTGCAGGAAATTATCAGTTCGACGTGAAGACAGCAGGATCTGTCACCCTTCTCCTTCAAGCGATCTTCCTTCCTCTCTGTCTGGCTAATGAACGATCTGAGTTGATGTTGGCCGGTGGTACCCATGTCCCGTGGAGTCCATCGTTCCATTACCTCTCTGAAGTTCTCTTGCCAACCCTCCAATGGATGGGGATTTCCGCCGAGGCCGCGATTGAAAAATGGGGATTCTATCCGAGGGGAGGAGGCAAGATTCAATTGAAAATCGATCCGGTTCACGAATTGAAACCGATCTCATTGGCTGATCGGGGTTCGCTAAGAAAGGTTCGTGGCATTTCTGCTATCTCTAACCTTCCAAAACATGTGGCAGAGAGGCAGAGGGAGCAGGCCTTGAGAAAGATTCAAAGGGAGCTGAAGATTGATGCAGAGATTACCAATTCGTATGATGTCCCTTCGAATGGGCCGGGTTCCTTCCTTTTTTTGTTGGCTGAATACGAAAAGACTTTCGCCGCATTTTCATCTCTGGGTGCAAGAGGAAAACTAGCAGAGAGAGTGGCAGGCGAAGCCGTAGATTCCTTGAAAGATTTTGTGGAATCGGATGGTTGTGTCGATCCTCACTTGGCAGACCAACTTGTTCCTTTCATGGCTACGGCAAGAGGGAACTCTTGCTTTACCACCACGCATTTGACGGAACATCTTCTGACAAATCTCTGGGTCATTGGTCATTTTCTTCCGGTGAAGGTTCGAAAGTGGGGAGATGTGGGAAGCCCCGGGAGGGTCGAATTTCTCAATGAATAGAAAGACTTGACTTCATTCGTTTCACATATTAGAATTATCCAAAAAGGAGGAATAAATCAGCAGACTATACGGGAACATCTTCGGATTAAAGCCGAACCAGATAAGAAGAATCGAACATATCTATAGAAGGAAAATCCCCCCTCAAAAGGTTGTTACCCCCGAAATCGCCCGTTTTCTTAGCGAACTCTCAAATGAAATTCGACGCCAGATAGGCATTCTGGTGGGCCGCCGGGGGTCCATCGAGTACGTGATCGTAGGAGATCAGAAGGGGATTACAATTCCTGACCTGTCCCATTATCGGGCAGGAATCCTCAGATTGAGAGGTCTTCGTCTCATTCATACGCACCTGCAAGGGGAGCCCTTGACAGAAGAGGATTTGACAGATCTCGCGCTCCTGAGACTGGATATGATGGTTGCCCTCGATGCCGACGGGACGGGCTTTTCAGGGGTGATTCATTCTGCACACCTTCTCCCTGACAATCCGGATAAAAAAGTCTGGGAAATTTCTCCCCCATCTTCCGTAAGCCATTTCGACGTGGACTTTTTAAAATGGGTCCAATCTCTTGAGGATGAGTTTCAAAAGGGGCAAAAATCGATTCCGTTGAAGGGGGTAAGAGAAAAGGCCATCCTCATCAGCGTCAGTAAGGAAAACCGTGAAAGCCTTGTCAATTCGATGGAAGAATTGAAAGAACTGGCAGAATCGAGTGGGGTATTTGTCGTCGATTCAATTATCCAACGCCCCCAAAGTATTTCTCCGACGACCGTGATGGGGAAGGGGAAGTTGAAAGACCTGCTGGTCAAATGCATGCAATTAGGAGTTGATCTGATCATCTTTGATCAAAATTTAACCCCGGGTCAGATGGCGACGATCTCTGATTTGACCGAACTGAGAGTCCTCGATCGTACGCAGCTCATTTTAGATATCTTTGCCCAGCGGGCGCACACCATGGATGGAAAGCTTCAGGTGGAACTGGCTCAATTAAAATACTTGCTTCCTCGCCTGGCAAGGAAAACGTTAGCCCTTTCCCGATTGACGGGGGGAATTGGTGGACGAGGCCCAGGGGAAACGAAACTGGAGATTGATCGTCGTCGAGTCGCGGATCGGATTCATCTCCTGGAGAAGGAAATAGAGAAATTGAGTAGGAGAAGGGAACAGAGAAGATCCCGAAGGTCGAAAACAGGGATACCCATTCTTTCCATCGTTGGATACACCAATGCCGGAAAGTCTACGCTTTTCAACCTGCTGACCAGGAGTCAAGCTCAAGTGGAGAACAAACTCTTTTCCACCCTCGATACGGCTAGCCGGAGACTGAGAATTCCTAATATCCGTAAGGTGGTGATTACCGATACCGTCGGGTTTATCAGCGATTTGCCTAAGGATCTGATGGGGGCCTTCCATCCGACGTTTGATGAGTTAAGAGAATCTCATTTATTGATCCATCTCATAGATGTCAGTCACCCTCGTTTTCCGCAACACATTGAATCCGTGGAGAAGACTCTATTTGAGCTAAAGCTGGATCCTATCGCCAGATTAAGGGTATTTAATAAAGAAGACAAGCTCCGTCCCGGAGAAGGCGAGGCCATTTGCCGGAAGTATGACGGGGTCTCTATTTCTGCTCTTCACCCCGAAAGTCTCGAAAAGTTTTTCCTGGCAGTCAACAGAAAATTATGGGAGGTTGGTAGGACTCGAAACCGGGGATGTCATTCCATGGATGGGACGGGTGGGGTTAGGTTGACAAATGAAGATTCGTTTGATATATCAAGTCAAAATTGGGTGATGGAAGAGAGGGGAAACGATGGGAAACCATCCTATAGAGATTGAAGAGCGTTTGACCTTTGACGATGTCCTGCTCGTCCCAGCTTTTTCCGAAGTTCTTCCAAAGGAAGTGGACGTCAGCAGCCAATTGACCCGTACGATCCGGCTCAATATTCCGTTAGTGAGTGCTGCCATGGATACGGTTACCGAATCCAGGACGGCGATCTCCATGGCTCAGGAAGGGGGTATTGGAATCATCCATCGGAATATGTCTGTTTCTGACCAAGCGGGTGAAGTGGACAAAGTGAAAAAATCTGAAAGCGGAATGATCCTCAATCCCATTACTATGAGCCCTGAGCAAAAAATTTATGAGGCGCTGGAAGTCATGAAGAAATACAGAATTTCTGGTGTTCCCATTACAAGAAATGGAAAACTGGTTGGGATCCTGACCAATAGGGATTTAAGGTTTGAGAAGCAACTGGATGAAAAAATCTCTTCGGTGATGACGAAGGAACATCTCATTACGGTCCCGGTTGGAACGACTCTCGAGGCGTCCAAGGAGATCCTTCACAAAAACAGGATCGAAAAGTTACTTGTCGTGGATGACCAAAATAACTTGAAAGGGCTCATTACCATCAAAGACATCGAGAAGATGAGAAAATATCCTCATTCCTGCAAAGATCCTCTTGGCCGGCTTCGGGTGGGAGCTGCCATCGGCCCGGGGAAGGATAGGGAAGAGAGAACCGAGGCACTGATTAAGGGAGGCGTGGACGTCTTAGTCATTGATACGGCTCACGGCCACTCCAGAGACGTATTGGGTGCCGTCCGGGATACCAAGGAAAATTTTCCGGATTGTCAACTCATCGGAGGCAATGTGGCCACCCGAGAAGGAGCTTTAGATCTCATCAGGGCAGGCGTCGACGCGGTGAAGGTAGGAGTCGGACCGGGCTCGATTTGCACCACACGGGTCATTGCAGGGGTAGGGATACCGCAGCTCTCTGCCATCTTAGAGACCTCTGAGGTGTCGGAGAAATACGGAGTGCCTATCATTGCAGATGGCGGGATAAAATTCTCCGGGGATATCACAAAGGCGATCGCCGCTGGCGCGCAAACGGTGATGATAGGAAATTTATTTGCAGGGACGGATGAAAGCCCCGGAGAGATCGTCCTCTATCAGGGGAGGAGTTATAAAGTTTATCGAGGCATGGGATCGATAGAGGCTATGAAGGAAGGAAGTAAGGACCGGTATTTCCAGGAGGATGTCGAAAGCGAATCCAAGTTGGTTCCAGAAGGAATTGAAGGAAGAGTCCCTTATCGTGGAGCCCTCTCCTACGGAATCCAACAACTGATCGGAGGAATGAAAGCAGGGATGGGATATCTCGGGGCGGGGAATATCCAGGAACTTCAGCGGAAGGCAAAATTTATCCGAATTACTTCATCGGGATTAAGAGAGAGCCATGTCCATGATGTGATCATTACCAAAGAAGCGCCCAATTACCGGTTGGAATAAGCCGGCCCTCGTTAGAATTATTCTTTATGAAAAAAGCCATTCCTATCTCAATCATATTAATCCTAGCTCTTCTTTATTATACCGGAGTGCTCACGAAGAAGGAAACCCTTCCTTTTTCCAAAGATTTTTTTTCTGTTGAAAGCCCCGCTTCAACCGATCGTGTGTGGGCGCTCGAAAGAATTACTCCGATTAATCCAAGGGAACTGGATCAACTTTATCAGGTGAAGCTGGATAAAGGGATTCGAAACGTTCCGATCCTCTCTTTCCTCTTGATGAGGGAATCGTCACGAGCAAGAAGGAAAGGGGACACCGAGCAAGCCATCCGGATGGCGACCGATTCCATAAAATTTTCGCCCGACCTGGCTCAGCCCTATTTCGAACTGGCGCGAGCCCTCTATCACCAAAATCCCTTTCAGCTGCATAAAATCCTTCGTGAGGTACTGAAGGGGGTGATGGCACAATGGGAATATTATCCCAGCTCGCTGAAGCTTTTTTATAACGTGTTCTACATCCTCTCCAACGCCATTCTCATGACCTTTATCATTTTCGGCGTTGTCGTCCTGGTCAAATACTTGCCTCTCTATTTTTACGATATACGGAAGAATTTGACTCAGGAGATTTTGAGGCTTCTTATGAACAGCCTCAAGATCGTCATTTTCTTCATCCCTCTCTTTCTCCGCCTGGACATCCTATGGGCTATTTTCTTTTGGTCCGTTTTGCTGTGGGGCTATGTAACGAAAAGAGAAAAACAATTGATTCTGGTGTTTCTTATCGTTTTGATTTACCTTCCCTCTTTCCTTCGTTCCGCATCGTCTACATTAGACGGACCGGCCTCAGACGTCCTTTTGGAAATGAATCAGATAAATCATGAAGACTGGGGAAAGGCCACAGAAGAAAAGTTGCGGGCCTGGCTAGTGGCTCATCCCGATGATCCCGAAGCTCTTTTTTCTCTTGGGTTGGCAGAGAAGAGGCAAGGCCACTATCCGGAGGCAGAAGAATTTTACCAAAAGGCGATCGAACAGAATCCGAAATTTAGCGAGGCCATTTCGAACCTGGGAAACGTCTATCTGGCCCAAAAACGGACGCCTTTGGCCATCGCCTCTTATCAGCAGGCTTCCGATTTGAACCCCGATCGAGGAGCTTATTACTACAACCTTTCCCGGGCCTATTCGCAAGAGACTTTTCTTTCGGGAAAAATCGATAGGGCATTTCAGAGAGCCCGGCAGTTGGATCCCGACTTAGTAGATTACTATACAAACATCGATATTCCAAACAGGCCTCCTAATCTTAATCGACTGGTGATCGATGAGGTCCTGGCCCCCCAAACCTTCTGGAGGAGATTTACGGAGCAATTCGTCGGAAAAGAAGGCTTTTTGTTCCGTTTGTTTAGGGCCTGGTTCGAAAAACTTCCGTCAAGAATTCCCTTTCTGACGCCCATCCTATTCTTGGCCTTCTTGATAGGGACGGCAAGATATTGCCGGGCGAAGCGATTTTTGACTCGATGCCCTATGTGTGGCAGCCCGACTTACCGGTTCTATTTGGGAACCTCTGACCAGGAATTTATTTGTTTCAACTGCTATCGTATTTTCATCCAAAAGGAAAAGCTCCACCCCAAGATTGTGGAAAAGAAATCCTTACAGGTGCGCCAATTTAGGAAGCAGAATCACTTGATCAGCACATTGACTAATTTTTTCCTGATTGGGTTCGGATACCTATGGAGAGAGCAGATTGTCAAAGGGCTCTTTTTCCTGTTCGTATTCTTTATTTTTATCTTAAGATTCGCCTACTGGAACGGCGCGATCTCTTCTCCCTATCCCCAAACATCCTCCCTCTTTTGGAAGTGGATGTTCTGGGGAGGGCTTTTCGTCATTTTCTACATCCTTTCCGTCCGACAGCTCTATCGGTTTGAATCACGTTTCGAGACAGAGAGGAAACCCGTAGGAAGCCGTATTACGAATTTATCCTCAGAGAAGGAACCCCCGAGGGAGTGAGGAGGGGTCCTGTCTCACGATTGAAACGAGAATGAGAAGGCGAAGACCATGGCCCTGCAGGGAACTTTAAAAGACTTCAGCATTACGGAAATCATTCAGCTCATCGGGCAGCAGCTCAAAACGGGCGTTCTAAGAATTCGTCGTGGAAAAGACCTCGTCGAGCTCCATTTTGTGGACGGGATGATTGTTCATGTCTATTCGAATTATCGCGGAAAAAAGGATCTCATCGGCGAGATACTGGTGAAGGCAGGATTGATTACTGAGGAACAGTTAGACCGAGTTTTGAAAATTCAAAAAGATACGCTTAAATACTTAGGGGAGATTTTGGTGGAGCTCCAACTCCTGACCAAGGACGACGTTCTCAAGGTCATTTCGACGCAGGTCTACGAGACGATTTATGATCTTTTTTGGTGGGAGGACGGACAGTTCAACTTTGACCTGAAATTGGTGGAGAGCTACAAGAAGATCCCCTTTGCCCTGAGCACAGAACAGGTGTTGTTAAACATCCTGCGAATGGTGGATGAATGGTCCGAGATTGAGAAAAAGATTTTCTCCCCCCACCTGATATTTAAGAGGGTTCCCAGACTCGAAGAGAGATCCGCCAGCGGACTCCCTTCCCAGAGTTACTTGAAGGAAAATCTGACCTCTGAACAGGAGTTGATCTATAATTTAGTGGATGGGGTCAGAACGGTCCAGGACATTATTGACCGAAGCCTCCTGGGGAAATTCAATGCCAGTGAAAACTTAGCGGGTCTTTTCGAAATGGGGCTGGTCGAAATCGCTGGGGTCCGAACTCCCGGCTTGATCAAGAAGGTACGCATGATTAATTTCAGAGAGGTCTTGACGTTTGGTTACTACGGTGCTTTCTTGGCTTTTATCTTTCTCATTCTGATCTATGTTAAGCCAAATTTTTTACAGCACTTATGGGATTCAAAGATAGAACGAGTGGATATCGAAACCCCCACGCATTTGGCCCATAAGACACAGCTCGACCGGATCAAGAATGCTTTAGAAATCTATTATCTGGAAAAGGGACAGTATCCTTCGCACATCGAAGAGTTGGTTTCGGCAAAGCTTCTGCGGAAGGGGGACCTTTTTTACCGTAAAGGAGTCTCCTATCAATACGAATTAATGGACGGAAAATATTTTTTGAAGCACTGAGAGCATTCGAATTCCCTTTACCTCGTTAGAAATAATGGCTTACTGCGCTGCTGTGGGGTTAAATTTTAGAATAATTCCGGCTGGGTTTGATACCCCGCCGGAATTTCTAACGGGGTTTACCTTTATTGCCAACATTTCCTGGTCCGGATACAGAAAAAATGAAGAGGCAGACTCTTTTCGATAAGATTCTTATCCTCGACTTCGGCTCCCAGTATACACAACTGATTGCCAGAAGGGTGAGGGAATGTCAGATCTATAGTGAGATTCATCCCTATGATATTCCTGCAGAGAGAGTAAAATCCTTATCCCCAAAAGGAATCATCTTATCCGGAGGGCCAGCGAGTGTCTACGAGAAGGATGCGCCGCTCTGTGACCCTGCCGTTCTCAGGTTGGGCATCCCTGTTTTGGGAATTTGTTACGGCATGCAATTGATTGCCCACCTCTTGGGAGGGGAGGTCGGACATTCGGAAAAGAGAGAGTATGGAAAGGCCAAACTGACCTTAGGCAGAGATGGAAGACTTTTCAAAGGCCTGGGCAAAGAGGGAAGTCAACTGACAGTCTGGATGAGCCACGGGGACCACGTCAAGACATTGCCTCCGGGGTTTCATGCCATTGCCCATTCGAAGAATACCGCTTTTGCTGCGATTGAGGGAACCCAAAAAAGGATCTACGGGCTCCAGTTCCATCCGGAGGTGGTCCATACCCAGAGAGGAATTGATCTCATCAAGAATTTTCTTTTTCATATCTGTGGGTGTTCCAACTTTTGGACGATGGAGTCTTTTCTGAAGCAGACCAGACGTGACCTGAAGAAGAGGATCGGGAGGAATAGGGTCATATGTGCCTTGAGCGGCGGGGTCGACTCCACGGTGGTCGCCCTTCTTCTCTACAAGGCGATCGGCGACCACCTGCAATGTGTTTTTGTAAACAACGGTCTCTTGAGGAAAAACGAAGCTTCCCAAGTGGTGAGTTTATTTCGTTATCATTTTAAAATACCGTTAATCTACATCGATGCTGAAAATTCCTTCCTGGAAAAGTTGAGCGGGGTGATCGATCCAGAAGAGAAAAGAAAGACGATTGGCAAGGAGTTTATTTCCATCTTTGAAAAGGAGGCCAGGAAGATGGGGGGGGTGAAGTACTTAGCCCAGGGGACTCTTTATCCCGATGTAATTGAAAGCGTATCCTCAAAAGGACCTTCGGCGACGATCAAGAGTCATCATAATGTGGGGGGGTTACCCAAGATGATGAAGCTAAGTCTCGTGGAGCCCCTTCGAGAATTATTTAAGGACGAGGTGAGACAACTGGGGAAGGTGTTGGGTCTGCCGGACGAAATTATAAAGCGCCAGCCCTTTCCGGGGCCCGGCCTGGCTATTCGAATCATCGGGGAAGTGAATAAAGAGAGGTTAGCCATCTTGAGAGCAGCCGATGAGATCGTTATGAAAGAAATAGAGAGGAACCGTATTTGGGATCGGGTTTGGCAATCTTTTGCGGTGTTGCTTCCCGTGAAGACCGTGGGCGTGATGGGAGACGAGAGGACTTACGAAAACGTTATTGCCTTAAGGGTGGTGGAGAGTCAGGACGGTATGACGGCGGATTGGGTCAGACTGCCTTATAAAATCATGGAACATCTTTCAAACCGGATTATTAACGAGGTGAAAGGTATCAACCGGGTGGTTTTCGATGTCAGTTCGAAACCCCCCAGTACGATCGAGTGGGAATGAGGAGAGAGGAAATCAAATTTCGAAATTCAAATGTCAAATGAATGTGAAGCTCCCCATCCTAATGGGCGGTCCTTCCCGGTGAAGTAGTTTCCGTTTGTATCGCACCCCTTAACCCCACCCGAAAGGGCGGGGCCCGTTCCGGCCAAAGCGCAAAATCAAGAATTTATGGTATTTGAGCTTTGGATTTGATTTGACATATGAGCTTTGGCATTTGATATTTTATTATGGAACATTCAGATTTTATCCATCTTCACGTCCATAGTCAATATAGCTTACTAGATGGTGCGGTTCGATTTGAAGAGGCGTTCGAGCTGGCCAAAAAATACGGGATGGATGCGTTGGCGCTAACCGATCATGGGAATATGTTCGGTGCTGTCGAATTTTATCAAATGGCCATCAGGCATGGCATTAAACCGATCGTGGGATGTGAAATTTACGTTTCTCCAGGAAGCCGGTTTGAGAGAAAAACGGGGGAAGGGGGGGACGGGAACTATCATCTCACCCTTTTGGTCAAGAATGAGACTGGCTATTTCAATCTGATAAAATTGGTGACCCTCGCGTATTTTGAAGGGTTTTATTATAAGCCAAGGGTGGATAAAGAACTTCTTAGCAAATATAACGAGGGGTTGATTGCCCTAAGTGGTTGCATGAAGGGAGAGATCGCCACTCATGCCAACCGGGGAGAAATGAAGAAAGCCCTTCAATCGGCCGAAGAGTATCGAAGGATCTTTAGCGGCGGTCGGTTTTTTATTGAGATCCAAAACAACGGCGTGGAAAACCAGTTGCAAGTGAATGAGCGCCTCTTGGAGGTTGGACATCGGTTCTCCCTTCCTGCGGTCGCAACGAATGATTGCCACTACCTCCACCGTAAGGATGCCAAGGCCCAGGAGGTCCTCCTCTGCATCCAAACGGGGAAGACGCTCCAAGATAGCGATCGAATGAAATTTTCATCCGATGAGTTTTACTTTAAATCGCCTCGGGAAATGGCCGATCTTTTCCGTGATACGCCGGAGGCGATCACCCATTCGGCCGAGATCGCAGAACAATGCAATCTCGAGATCCGTTTTAATGAGAAGCATATTCCAAAAATCACTGTCCCGGCCGGGGAAACGGCTGAAAGTTATTTGGAAAAACTGGCTAAGGAAGGGTTAGAGCGGCGGCTATCTCGGTATGATGGAGAGAAGGATTTTAAGGATCGTTCTGCCCATTACAGGGGCCGACTTGAGGAAGAGCTCAAGATCATTAAATCGATGGGCTATCCAGGCTACTTTTTAATCGTTTATGATTTTATCCACTATGCGAAAAGTCATCAGATTCCCGTCGGCCCCGGGAGAGGATCGGTGGCTGGAAGTCTGGTGGCTTATGCCTTGAACATTACGGACTTGGATCCGATCGAATATGATCTGATCTTTGAAAGGTTTTTGAACCCCGGGAGAAAGAGCAGCATGCCCGATGTGGATGTCGATTTTTGCATGGAAGGAAGGGAGGAGGTCATTCAATATGTATCGACGAAATATGGAAAAGAGAATGTGGCTCAGATCATCACCTTTGGAAAGATGCAGGCGAAGGCGGTCGTGCGAGATGTGGGTCGCGTCCTTGGGATTCCTTACGCCGAAGTAGATCGAATCGCAAAACTCATTCCGAACAAGCTCGATATTACCCTTGACCAAGCCTTGCAGCAAGAGGCAAGCCTAAGAGAGGCGGCCGCTAAAGATAACCGAATCGCTTCCCTGTTTGAGATTGCAAAATCTTTAGAGGGGTTGGCGCGTCATGCCTCGACCCACGCGGCTGGGGTGGTGATCGCCAACAAGCCTCTGATGGAGTATCTCCCACTCCAGCGAGGCCAGAACAATGAAGTGATCACCCAGTACGCCATGAAGCAGGTTGAATCCATCGGTCTGGTGAAATTCGATTTTTTGGGACTCAAGACCCTCACCGTTTTAGACCAGACGATTGAGTTGATCGAAAAGAACCGAGGGATTCGACTTGAACTTTCTGAAATCCCGTTGGATGATCCAGAAATTTATGCGAGTCTTGGAGCGGGCTCAAATCTGGGCGTCTTCCAGTTGGAGAGCTCAGGGATGCGTGACCTTTTAATCAAGCTCAAGCCGCAGAGTTTCAAAGACATCATTGCCCTGGTGGCCCTGTATCGGCCGGGCCCGCTGGACAGTGGTATGGTGGGTGAGTTCATTAAGCGAAAACAAGGCCAAGAACTGATAAGATATGAACTCCCAGCCTTGGAAGAGATCCTCAAGGATACCTACGGGGTGATTGTTTACCAGGAGCAGGTGATGCGCATTGCCAGCGCCCTGGCTAATTTTAGCCTCGAAGATGCGGATAATCTACGGAGGGCAATGTCTAAAAAAGACGCCTTGGAGATGGAAAGGCAGAAAGAGAAGTTTCTGGAGGGGGCCAAAAAGACCAAGATTCCCGGCAAGAAGGCGGAAAAGATTTTCGACCAGATGGAGACCTTCGGCCGGTATGGCTTCAACAAATCCCACAGCGCTGCCTATGCCCTTCTCGCTTACCGCACGGCCTATCTGAAGACTCACTACCCGGTCGAATTTATGGCTGCCTTGCTCACGAGTGAAGCACAAAATGCGGATAAGATTGTCAGGTATATTTCCGAATGCCGGGAGATGAAAATTGAAATCTTGCCCCCGGATATCAATGAAAGTTTTAGAAATTTTGCGGTCATTGGGAATCAGATCCGGTTTGGTCTGACAGCCGTAAAGAATGTGGGGGATACGGCCATCGATATCATCCTGACGGAACGAGAAGCCAACGGCAAATTTGGATCCTTGTACGAGTTTTGCCGACGCGTCGATTTAAGAAAAGTGAACCGAAGAGTGGTCGAGAGTTTGATCAAATGCGGGGCTTTTGACTTTTCAAGAGCGTATCGGTCTCAAATGTTGACGGTTCTTGGAGAGCTCCTTGAACAGTCCCAATGGACTCAAAAGAGGAAAGGAGAGCCTCAACTGAGTATGTTGATAGACCACCCTGGGGAACTAAAAGAAAGCTATCCTGATATTGATGAATTTCCGGAAAACCAGCTGGTCGCTTTTGAAAAGGAAACGATTGGATTTTATATCTCCCGGCATCCCCTGTCACGCTACGAGGACGAAATCAAGAAATATACCAATCTCGATACTGCTGCCCTTCCAAAACTTCAGAATGGGGCCGAGGTCAAAGTCTGTGGCCTGGTCAGCGCATTGAAGGAAATTGTTACCAAGAAAGGTGATCGGATGGGCTTCTTGACCCTGGAGGACATGAAGGGGTTTGTTGAGGTCATCCTTTTCCCCGAGGTTTTTAAAGCGGCTTTGCCCTGTTTGAGGGGAGGAGATCCCCTTCTTGTCAGTGGGACCCTCGACCTATCCGAAGAACATATCAAAATAAAGGGGACGGAGGTTCACTCGCTTCTGGAGGTAACCTCTTCACGCGAGAGACCCTTCCATTTGAGAATTCCACTCTCTTTGTTAGCCTCCTCCCAACTTGCCGATCTAAAAAAGATCATCTTAGCGAACCGAGGATCCTCTAAAGTTCTTCTTCACTTCATGGGCGGAGCCAACCAGGAGACCATTGTAGCTCTGTCTGATCAATACACGGTCGACCCTTCTTGGAATCTTAAGGCTCATCTTCAAAATCTATTTAAGTCTTCTCTCATCTCCTTCGAATAAACTGGACTGAGATGGTAAAACATTATTTGGAATTTGAGAAACCCATGATTGAACTGGAAAGAGAGATCGAAAATCTGAAAAGATTTTCTAAGGGGAGACCCAATTATTTCAGCCAACAAATAAGCGGCTTAGAAGAAAAACTCCATCGTTTGCAGAAAGAAATATTTTCCAGCTTAACGGGTTGGCAAATTACCCAATTGGCAAGGCATATTGATCGCCCTAAAGCCTCCCATTATGTCCAATGGATGTTTGAAAATTTTGTTGAACTTCATGGAGATCGAAACTATGGAGACGATCCCGCGATACTCGGCGGAATGGCCAAGTTTAATGGCAGATCGGTCACTATCATTGCCCATCAAAAAGGGACGGATGCTAAGGAGATGGCCTATCGGAATTTCGGGATGCCTCATCCGGAGGGATATCGGAAGGCCCTGAGGCTGATGAAATTGGCGGAGACGTTTAAAAAGCCCATCCTGACCATGATTGATACGCCTGGTGCCTTTCCGGGAGTAGGGGCCGAAGAAAGAGGTCAGGCTGAGGCCATTGCCAGAAATCTTGAAATAATGATCATGCTGCGGACGCCGATCATCACCGTGGTTATCGGAGAAGGGGGAAGCGGGGGGGCCTTGGCCATTGGCGTGGGAGATCGAATCTTGATGTTAGAGAATTCGATCTATTCGGTGATCTCTCCTGAGGGATGCGCAGCGATCCTTTGGAAAGATGGTGAGAAAGGGAAGGAGGTTGCCGCAGAGTCATTGAAGTTGACCGCTACGGATTTGTCTCGATTGGGCGTGATCGATGAGATTGTCAAAGAGCCTCTGGGCGGAGCCCATCGAGACCCGGAAGGAATGGCGCAAGTTCTGAAAGAGGTCGTAGAACGACACCTGAAAGAATTAGAAAGAATGAATGAGGAGGAATTGTTAAGCCTCCGATACGAGAAGTTCAGAAAAATGGGTACCTTCGTCGACGATGGTGCAAGGTAGAAGGTAACGTCTGGATCCGATAGATATTCTCTTCTACTCTCTAAGGGCCACTTTTCACAGGCGGAATGACGATGGCGAGAAAAATCGAAGTTTTGCCAGAATCCATTTCACAGATCATTGCCGCCGGGGAAGTAATTGAGAGACCCGCTTCCGTCGTGAAGGAGCTGATGGAAAACGCCATCGATGCGGGGAGTTCAGAAATCACTGTCGAGTTAAAGGCTGGAGGGCTCCAACTGATCCGAGTGGCGGATAACGGAGAGGGGATGGAACAGGAGGATGTCCCATTGGCCTTCCAAAGATACGCTACCAGCAAGATCAGAAAAGCGGAAGATCTTTATGCCATTCATACCTTAGGATTTAGGGGAGAGGCCCTCCCGAGCATTTCTCAGGTCTCTAAAATGATCCTTCAGACCAGGACGCGTGAGTCCCTCGCCGGAACAAAAGTGGTCTGCGAGGGCGGTGAGATAAAGGGTATTTCGGAGACAGGCTTCCCCGTTGGGACGGAGGTAAAGGTCAAACAACTTTTCTACAATATTCCGGTCAAAAGAAAATTTCTGAAATCGATCCGTTCCGAGCTTCGCTATGCCTTAAGTCATTTTCTCCGATTGAGCCTTTCCCACCCCGCGATTTCGTTTAAATTCATTCATGATGGCCGGCCCCTCCATGAACATCCCAAAACAGAATCCTCTTTGGCTCGAATCGAAGCCATTTTGGGAAAAGAGGTTTATAGCCATCTTCAACCTATTCAATTCGAACAGGGGGAAATCATACTCTCAGGGTTTGGAAGCCTTCCATCCTTTTCGAAGAGCAATGCGGAGGGCATCTATTTTTACGTCAATCAACGCTTTATCAAGGATCGGATGATTTACAGAGCCGTGTTGGATGCCTATCGACATACCCTTCCTATTCATCAATTTCCTGTCGTGATCCTCTTCATCACCCTTCTTCCATCTTTCGTCGATGTGAATGTCCACCCGACCAAGTCCGAGGTAAAGTTCAAGAATCCAGACCGAGTCTATCAGGCCGTTTTAGGGGCGATCCGGATGGTGCTTGAAGAGGGCCCCTCGCGGTTAGGGGAAATGGCTCCTCGATGGGGGAGAAAGGAATGGATTTTTGAGGGGCGGGGCCAGCCCTCTTTTGTTGGTCCAGAAACCCTATCCCCTCCTTCCTCCTTGACAAGAGGAAGAGAAGAAGGAATATTTACGGTTCAGGATGGAAGAGGACTTCCATGGGAAGTGGAGAAGAAATGGCCCTATGCCGTTCTGGGACAGATTCGAGGGACATATATTCTCTGCGAGGGAGAGGGGAGTTTAGTCTTTATTGACCAACATGCCGCCCACGAGAGAATTCTTTTTGAAAAGTTTAAGAAAAAATATGAAAACGGGTCGATGATTTCAGAAAAATTGCTCCTTCCCATCTTGATCGAGTTGTCCGTGGAAGAATCGTGTACCCTCGATTCGGCGAGGGAGGCATTGAAGGAGATTGGGTTTGAAATCGAACCTGTCGGCGAAAAGCTATTTGCCATCCGGTCCGTGCCGTCTTTTATCGACCTAAAAGATCCAAAAGAAATGGTCAGAGGGATATTGGATGAGCTCTCTTTTTTAGAAGGAGGGGGGCAGGGGAAGGAAACGATTCACACCCTTCTGATCACGTTAGCTTGTCATTCTGCCGTACGAGGGAACTCTGTGTTGAAAAGGGAAGAGATAGATAAGCTGGTCGAGGATCTCATTCCCTTCCATCCTTCCACTACCTGCCCGCATGGCCGTCCCATCTTTTTTTCTCTTCCTTTGGATGAATTGAAAAAACAGTTTAAGAGGAAATGACTGGCAAGTGCCCTGCAGCCCCGCCGCGGAAGCGGGGTCAATGGGCACAATTAAAAGGATGGAGGAAATAGGGGCTTCGAAGTACTAGTGTAGTGCGTCCAACACTTCTTCACATAAGTTCAGAAGCTGTCATTCCTGCAAAAGCAGGAATCCTGTTGAAATCATTGGATTCCGGGTCAAGCCCGGAATGACATTCAAAGTAAAGGGACTTCTGACGCACTACACTAGCTAATCGGCAGTGGGAAATCCTTTCAGCCCAGTTCAGAATCCGCCCCGTGATTCAAGCCGTATTTTTCTAACCGGTAGCGCATCGAGCGGAAATTGATATGGAGAAGCTCCGCTGCCTTCTTTTTGATCCCTTTTGTTCTATCCAATGCTTTCAGCAGGAGACTCCTCTCAAGATCCTCTACCATCTTTTCAAGGTCAATTCCCTCATTTGGAATCTCGATGTCAATAGGTCCTTTTCTCAAGAACGGCTGTTCGCTCAAGTAGGAACTCAGATTGTGTGGGGTGAGTTCTTGACTACTTTCCAGGGCGACTGCCCTTTCGATAATATTCTGAAGTTCTCTCACGTTGCCTGGATATTCATAATTCAGTAGAATTTGGAGCGCCTCCGGAGAGATCTTCAAAATGGGTTTGCTTAATTCTTGGGAATACTTTTGTAGAAAATGGTTGGCCAAGATTTGGACGTCTTCTTTCCGGTCCCGTAACGGGGGAAGTTTGATTTGAATCACATTGAGACGGTAAAATAAATCCTCCCGAAAACGTTTTTCTTTAACCGCCTCCTCGAGGTCTTTATTGGTAGCAGCGATAATTCGGACATCCACCCGGATGTCTTCCGTCCCCCCCACTCTCTTAAATTCCTTATCCTGCAAGACTCGTAGTAATTTCACCTGCATGAGGAGAGGCAATTCGCTGATCTCGTCCAAAAAGATCGTTCCCTCATCGGCCACTTCAAACAACCCCTTTTTGGTAGCGATGGCATCCGTGAAAGCCCCTTTCATGTGTCCGAAGAGTTCACTCTCGATCAGTGATTCGGGGATCGCGCCGCAATTTAACGTCACGAAAGGCTTTTCCTTTCTGGGACTATTATAATGGATCGCTTTGGCGACCAATTCTTTGCCTGTTCCACTTTCTCCGGTAATCAGAATATTTGTCTTGGTAGGGGATACCTTCTCCAAAAGATCGTACAGGACCGCCATTTTATGGCTTTGCCCGATGATATTCCCGAAATGAAAACGATCTCTGACCACCTGTTTTAAAAGAATGTTCTCCTTTTGGAGATTTTTCTTTTCCAATGCATTCTTGATGATCAATTTGATCTCTTCCACCTTGAAGGGTTTCGTGATGTAGTCATAAGCCCCTTCCTTCATCGCCTTGATAGCCGTATCCGCAGAAGCATAAGCGGTGATCATGATCACAACGGTTTCTGGGGTGCTGGCCTTAATCTTTTTTAAGGTAGAGATTCCATCCAGCTTTGGCATACGAATATCCAGGAGGGCCAGGTCGAAGAGGTCATTTTCGACCAGTTTGGCGACTTCTTCCCCGTTGGAGGCAAGTGAAACTTTGTACCCCTCTTTTTTTAGCATGATGTCCAAAAATTCCCTCATGCTTTGTTCATCATCGGCCACTAAAATTTTGTCTTTGATCATCTGATTTCCTCTTTTTTTATTCAGCAGGGAGAAAAATGCTGAAAGTAGATCCTCTGCCTAAGACGCTGTCCACCTTGATTAATCCTTTATGGTTTTCGACGATTTTATGGACGACCGAAAGGCCCAACCCCGTTCCATTTTCTTTGGTCGTAAAAAAGGGCTCAAAGATTTTCTCTTTCTCCTCCGGCGCAATCCCGCTCCCAGAGTCAGTGATCGAAATCTTTACCCATTCCTTGTCTTTGACCTGGGATGACAGGGAAAGGCCGGTGATCCCTTGGGCATTTCCCCTCCCCAGCTGAACCTGAATCTCTCCGCCGTTGGACATCGACTGGGCCGCATTGATGAAGAGGTTCCAAAAGACTTGTTTCATCTGGTCGGGGTCGATCCGGACTCGTGTCTCCTCTTGGGGGCTTGGACGAAGGATCCGGATTCCGTCACGGAAAGAAGGAGAATGGATGAACAGGTCAAGGGTTTCTTCAAGAATTCTTTCCACCGGGTAGAGAATTTTATGGCTTTGAGGAGGTTGTGCAAAGAGCAGGAAGTCCGTGATCAAGGCATTCAGCCTTTCCGATTCCCTCAAAGTGATCTCCATAAGATGTTGTTGGGATTCGTCCAGAGTGAGCTCCGCTCTTAACATTTGAATGGATCCGCTCAGAGATGCCAAAGGGTTTCTGATTTCGTGTGCCATCCCAGCGGCCAGCGCCCCAACGGCCGCCATCTTGTCCACTCGCTTCATCTGTTCTTCCATCTCTTTGAATTTTGTAATATCCTGGAAAATAAGCGTATGGCCGATCAATGATCCCTCCGGATCGGTCAAAGGAGAGATAGAAAAGCCAAGATAAATTCTTTTCCCATCATGATTCGTCAGAAGAGTTTCATAACGCTGATAGTCAAAAAAGGACTCCGGGATTTTCATTTTAACTTGTTCGACCACCTCATTAATTCTTGGGAACAAATCGTAAATAGAGGTATCTTTCAAAGTTCCCCTGTTTCGATTAAGGATCTTTTCTGCAGTTCGATTCAGGAAATTGATGTTTCCGTGGAGATCGATTGTCAGAAGGCCGCTGTCAAGACTCTGAACAATATTTTGATTGAACGTCTCCAATTGATTGTAATCCACTTGCTTCTGGATAAGCTCCTTCTTCTTCTTCTTCAATTCTTCTGATATGGCGCCGCTCAGGAAAGCCACAATATAGAAAGTAGCCATATAAATGATTAACGAATAAAAGACTTGACTGGGGTCGTACATGGAGGGCTCGCCCAATGGATTGATCCAATGATGAAGTTGGAGTAATAAGAGGAGGCCGTATAGGAGCGAGGAGAGGGAGGCTGAAAAAAGAGCCCCCCGCTTATAAAAAATCGTGCTGCTCGCAATGATCGAGAAAGTATACGTAATGGGGAAAAAGCTTTCCTTCCCCCCGGTAAGATAGATTAAGGCAGTGATAAAAAGATGATCGACGGCAATTTGGAAAAATGCAAATCGATAGACGTCTTTGACTTTTTTTAATAGAAGTGCATATACGATCGTCACCAGGTAGAAAATCCCTATGAAATAGTAGAGATTGTTCGTCAAGGGAATGAAAAAGAATTGTTTTTTAGAAATCTGGAATAGAATGGTAATGGTGAGCAAAAGGGTGAGGATAATGATGCGCCCCAGCATCAGGCCCTTCACGTTTTTTAGCATGTTGGGTTGTGTATCGAGTGGAGGGTTTGTGAGTGTGTCCATTCAATTCCACGATCTAACGGGATGAAATTTAGCCCACCGCAGAGGCCATATTGAAAATCGGAAGATACATGGCGATCACAACGCCCCCGATGACGACCCCCAAAAACATCATGAGAAAAGGCTCGAGGAGGGAGGTTAAATTCGCCACTGCCACATCCACTTCTTCCTCATAGAACTCCGCAATTTTGGACAACATGGAGTCTAACGCTCCCGTGGATTCTCCGACTGAGATCATCTGAATCACCATGGGAGGAAAGATACCGCTCCGGCCTAAGGGGTCCGCGATCGTTTCACCCTCCCGAATGCTCGCACGGGCATTGAGAATTGCGGCTTCGATGGTCTTGTTCCCCGATGTTCTTGAAACAATAGTTAATCCGTCTAGGATAGGAACTCCGCTGCTGACAAGGGTTCCCAAGGTCCGCGAGAACCGGGCCACGGCAATTTTCTTGAGGAGCGGTCCAAAGACAGGTAACTTCAAGAGAAGACGATCAATAATGGCCCTTCCGTTTTGTGTCTGGTAGTATTTTTTGAACAGATAAATCAAAAGAACGAAGGCGGGGATAAAAATGACTATATACTTCTTGATCATTTTACTTATCGTGAGAACGATCAGGGTGGGGAGAGGTAATGTTTGTCCGGCTGATTTAAACATGGTCTCAAACACAGGGATAACGAAGATCATCAAGATCATCACGACGATGACTGCCACGCCTACGATGGTCGACGGGTAGACGAGTGCCGATTTAACCTTCTTTTTGAGAGCTTCTGACTTTTCTATGTAGCTCGCGAGACGGGTCAAAATATTGTCTAAGATTCCTCCCTCTTCACCTGCAACGACGAGGTTCGTATACAGTTCATTGAAAGCCGAAGGATGTTTATTAAGCGCTCCTGCAAAAGTAGAGCCACCCTCCACATCTTCCTTAATTTGTCGGATGATATTCTTAAAAACCTTGCTCTCTTGCTGTGAGGAAAGAATTTCCAAGGATTGGACCAAGGGTAATCCCGCATCGATCATCGTGGCCAGTTGTCGCGTAAAGATAGCCACTGATCGCTGCTTCACTTTTTGCTTAAGGAATGGCAGAGAAATGTTAATCTCTTTTCCCTTGGCGCTGATTTTTGTCGGGATGATATTTTGCTGACGAAGATGGATTCGTATAGCCCCCTCGCTCGGAGCTTCCATCTCTCCCTTTTTGACGGCTCCTTTGGCCGTTTTTCCTTCCCATTTGTAAATTGGCATAATTCATTCCTTTCCTGATCGGTTTAAGCAGTTCTGGCTGGCCTTTCCTTCTTCGCCATGGCGATATTAGAACTGGAAAGCATCTGACGAAACTCATCGAGGTTGTGGCTTCGTTCCATCGCATCTTCTAGGGAGATGATACGATGCTCCACAAGCGAGAGGAGAGACTGGTTCATCGTTTGCATCCCAAACTTTGACTGCCCAACCTGCATCTGCGAATAGATTTGTTGAATCTTGTCCTCTCGAATCAGGTTTCGAATGGCCGGGTTGGGAATCATTACCTCCATAGCTAAAGCACGCCCTTTGCCGCCTAATTTTGGAATCAGCTGTTGGGCTAACACGCCCTCCAAGACAAAGGAGAGTTGTGTCCGTATTTGAGTTTGTTGATGAGGGGGAAAAACATCGATAATGCGATTGATCGTTTCCACACAAGAATTCGTATGCAGGGTGGCAAACGTCAAATGGCCTGTCTCTGCGCAAATAAGGGCTGCTTCAATCGTTTCCAAATCCCTCATCTCTCCGATCAGAATGATATCCGGATCCTGGCGGAGGATGTGCCGGAGGGCGGAGGTAAAACCCTTCGTGTCCTGGTTCACCTCTCTTTGATTGACGATACAGCTTTTGTGGCGGTGAAGATATTCAATCGGATCCTCGATCGTCACGATATGAGCACTTTTTTCGCTGTTGATCTTGTCAATCATGGCTGCTAAGGTCGTCGATTTTCCGGTTCCTGTCGGACCGGTCACTAAGACAAGACCCTTAGGTTTTTTAAGCAATTCGCTCGCCACAGAAGGAATTCCCAATTCAGAAAAGTTGAGGATGTCGAAGGAAATGGCTCGAAAGGCCCCGGCTACGGCTCCCCGTTGCATAAAGATATTTCCCCTGAACCGGCTCAATCCTTTAATTCCGAATGAGAAGTCCAATTCCCAATCCTCCTCAAATTTGTGCCGCTGGGCATCGGTCAATACGCTATAACAGAGTCTTTTCGTGTCGGGTGCGGCCAGAATACTATCATCTAAGCTTACCAACTTTCCGTCAATCCGGAATTGCGGGGCAGCCCCTGTGGTGATGTGTAGATCGGAGGCTTTTTTCTCAATAACAGTTTCAAGTAATTTTTGTAGTTCTACCATGCTTCTTTCCCTCTCAGTATTCCCCTTGACTCGCTATCGATCCTCTATGGTCGACCGAAGGACCTCCTCAATCGTCGTTACCCCATCTTTAATTTTTGCAATTCCACTTTGCCTCAATGTTTTCATCCCTAAACGGATGGCCTCCTTCTTAATCTCCGAGCTGGAAGCCCGTGATAAGACGAGCTCTTTGATTTCTTCCTTCATGGGCATTACTTCGTAGAGACCGAGTCTGCCTTTGTATCCTGTATTATTGCAGATGGAGCACCCTTTCCCTTTATAAACCTGGAACGATTTCACCTCGTCGGGAGGAATCCCCAAATCGATTAAGAGTTGTGGATGCACTTTGATTGGCTCTCTGCAATCCATACAAACCTTTCTAATCAACCGCTGGGCCAGGATTAATATGATGGCTGAAGAGATTAAGAAGGGTTCGATTCCCATATCAATCAACCGGTTAATGGTTCCAGGGGCGTCATTGGTGTGGACGGTGCTGAGGACGAGATGTCCGGTCAAGGCGGCTTGAACTGCGATCTGGGCGGTTTCGAAATCTCGAATCTCGCCTACCATGATAATATCAGGGTCTTGACGGAGAAAGGAACGCAGAGAAGAGGCAAAGGTGAGCCCGATTTCTTCATGCATCTGGACCTGATTGATCCCCATAAAATTATATTCGACGGGGTCTTCCGCCGTGATAATATTGTCAGTCTCTTTGTTTAATTCAGATAAGGCAGAATAGAGAGTGGTCGTTTTTCCGCTTCCGGTTGGACCAGTGACCAGGATCATCCCGACAGGTTTGTGGACCGCCGCCTTCAAATCGGCCAGGGAAGACTCTTCAAACCCCAGTTTTGTCATGTCCAATTGCAGCGCAGATTTGTCCAACAGTCGGAGCACAATTTTTTCACCAAAAAGGGTGGGGATGGAAGAGACCCTGAAGTCCATTTCCCCTCCCTTTCCCATGCGCAACTTGATCCTTCCATCCTGGGGGAGCCGTTTTTCGGCAATGTCTAATTTTGCCATAATCTTTAAGCGCGAGGTCATCGCATTTTTGATTTGGATGGGAAGCGACATATCACGCCTCAACACCCCGTCGATCCGATACCTTACTCGAAAAGTCCTTTCGTACGGCTCAAAATGGATATCGCTCGCGCCCAATTTTATAGATTTGATTAGAATTCCATTGACGATCTTGATGATCGGGCCTTCCATATCCATGGAATCCTCGAGATTTTGGGTTTCGACGACTTCGATATTGTCCACTGCCCCATGAACCAATTTATCGAAATCATCTACATCAACTACCTCGTCGTCAAGCGTGATGCCATCCGATCCGCCAACCTTATCACCATCCAGGTCATAATCCTTTGCGTCGAAGGAGATGCTTCCCAACCCGGCGACATTTCCGCCACCTCCGTAATATTTCTTTATCGCATCAATGATCTCTGTCTCCGAAGCGACGACGGGTTCGACATTGAAGCCGGTCATGAACTTAATTTCATCGATGACGACAATATTGCTGGGATCGGCCATCGCCAGAGTCAATTTAGGGCCCATCCGATTGATGGGAATGATAAAATACTTTTTTGAAAGACTGGAAGGGATCAGTTTGATGACATTCGGATTGATTTCCATCTTCGAAATCTTGACAGAAGGGACCCTGTATTGGGCACTGAGGAAGGATAATAATTCATCCTCTTTAATATATCCCAGTCTGACGAGGTTGGATTCTAAACGACCGCCCTTTAATTTCTGTTCGTCTGAAGCCTTTTTAAGTTGTTCGGGGGTGATATAATTTCTTTTGATGAGAAGCTCACCTAAACGCTCTGTCAAGTTTGCCTCCTCTTAGGTTATGGGGAATGGTCTAAAATATTAAAAAAGATGAATTCTTGTCAAGAGTAAAATATTCTAAGCAAAATAAGTGCCAATTTTTGCCTGCTTCTAATTGCCTAAATTCTCAAAGGTTTAGTATTATCCGAATTGTTCCAGTTACAAAATGGTGCGAAAAATGGTACAATTGGCTAATAACTAACCGGTTTTCGAGAGGCCTGTAATTGGTTTGCCAGGTCCGCTTGGGGGGAGAGGGGCAATCTAACAATGAAGGAACTTCCTTTTCCTAAATCGCTTTCTACTTTGATCTCACCTTGATGGGCTTCGACGATCCACTTGCAAATGCTTAGGCCAAGGCCGCTTCCTCCTTGCTCTCTTGAGCGAGCCTTGTCCACTCGGAAGAACCGGCTGAATATTCTTTCCCGATCCTCTTCGGCAATTCCAATTCCAGTATCAGACACAATGACATTGACAAATCTCTCACTCTCACCTTCTAACCGGTCCGTTGGGTTTTTCGCTGGAGATGGGGATTCTTCGTAGAGGGCGATGTGGATAGAGCCTCCCTCTTCGGTATATTTAATTCCATTTTCGATCAAATTCATGAATAGTTCTCTAATTCGCAAAGCATCCGCAAAAATATGAATCTCCTGATGATGATTCGATGTGGACAGATGGAGCCTCTTGGATCTGGCCAATAGATCCATTTGAGCAACGACCTCGGCAAGGATCTCCGTCAAATTGATATCCTCCTTATTCAACCGTATCTCCCCCGTATCCGCTCTTGAAAGAAGCAGGAGGTCTTCGACAATTTGCGCCATACGATTGATTTCTTCTAAGTTACTTTTCAGGGTTTGTTGATACTCTTTGGAGGTCCGTTCCTTTCGGAGCATGACCTCAACTTCTCCCTTGAGAATGGTTAAAGGGGTCTTCAGTTCATGCGAGGCGTCTGAGCTAAACTGTTTAATTTGGCGGAAGGATTGATCAAGGCGGGAGATCATCTCGTTGAAGGTCTCAATCAATCTGGATATTTCATCTTTAACCTTGGGAGGATTAATCCTTTGGTTCAAGTTTTGCGAGGTGATCATTCGGGCCGTTTGGGTGATGTTATCCACGGGTTTCAATGCCTTGTGGGCAAGAAATTGCCCTCCCAGAATTGCCACCATCAGCGCTAAAGGGACAGTGATGATTAAGATGATGAATAAGGTCTTGAGCGCATCCTCCACCTCCTCCAGAGAAGAGGCGATTTGAACAATTTTGGTAACATGAGTATTTTCAACGACGGGGAAGGTGATGATTCTTAAAGGAGTGTTGCCAATAGAACGATTGGTTTCAAAGGTGATCAAGCCCTTGGAGGCATTCTTCAGGGTATTTAAACTGATCGGGAGCTGGACATTCTTCAGGTTGTCCGATTTCCTCCCGATATTTCCCGATTCATCTAAGACCTGAATGAATTTCCCGATGGGTCTTAGGTTCATGGACGTTTCAAGGGCTTGGTCAATGTTTCCGAAGCCAAATTTCGATAAGGGGGATGAAGATTCCGATGCGATGAATTCAGCGAGAGACCTCAATTTGTTGTCCACATCCCGATAGAGACTTTTTGAAAGTGTGAAATAGAGGAAGGTACTGAAGGAAATTAATAGAACTCCCAATATCAAAACATACCAAAGCGTAAGTTTGAATCGAAGACTTCTGAAATGCATTTAAGCCCTTTTCATGATATAACCGACCCCCCGGATCGTTTGGATCAGCTTGGGTTCAAAGTCCTTGTCTATTTTTTTTCGAAGATAGTTCACATAGACATCGATCACATTGGTCACCGAGTCGAAATGGTAATCCCAAACGTGTTCAGAGATCAACGTCCGGGTGAGAACCTTATCCGGATTTCTCATAAAATACTCTAACAGGGAATATTCCTTGGCCGTGAGTTCAATTTCTTTCCCTCCTCGCATCACCTTGTGAGTGACGAGAGACAAGGTTAAGTCAGCTATTTTTAGAATCGGCTCTTTATCTATTTTTTCCCGGCGCAAGAGGGCACGGATTCTCGCCAAGAATTCAAGAAATTCAAATGGCTTCGTTAAATAGTCATCGCAGCCGGCATCCAACCCTCTCACAATATCTCCGACACTATCCTTGGCAGTCAACACCAGTATAGGGACGTTATTTCGATTCCCCCGGATTCTCTTTAGCACCTCTAATCCGTCGATCTTGGGGATCATCAGATCAAGAACAACCAAATCATATTCATTTACTTCTGTCATGTAAAGGCCTGATTCCCCATCATAAGCATTATCCACTGCGTAATGCTCCTCTTCTAGCCCTTTTTTGATAAAGTTGGCAACCTTTTTTTCATCTTCAATCACTAGAATTCTCATTTCTTTCCCATGCCCGTCCCCAAAGAAGATTACTCAATCTCTGCAGTTCGCGAGATCAGTAGGAAATAAACGATATCATTATAAATTTATTGTTAAAAAAAGCAATAGCGAAAATAAGAAGACGAAACCTTGACACGGCATCTTAACTTTGTTAGCATTTCCAAAATTTTTAATCCGCAGAGGAAATGGAAAGTGTTGATTAAATTGGCAGGGATTCAAATATCCTGTTGTGAAGAAAAAGAAAGAAATATTGAGAAAGCGGTTAAATTTACTCAAATCGCAGCAGAAAAAGGTGCCAACATCATCTGCTTCCAGGAGCTCTTCACGACCCATTGGTTTCCAAGAGAAATGAACAAACGCTTTTTTTCTCTGGCGGAGAAGATAGATGGTCCCACCATCACAAGAATGCAAAGGTTGGCGGGAGAAAATAGGGTCGTTTTGATCTGTCCTATTTTCGAGGTGGAAGAAGAGTCTTTCTACAACTCGGCAATCGTTATCGATGCGGATGGAGAGGTGTTGGGAAGTTACAGAAAGATTCATGTTCCGCAAATTCCACTCTGGGAAGAGCGATATTACTTTTCCTCTGGAAACCATGGGTTCCCTGTTTTTAGAACCGAGTTTGCACCCGTTGGAGTCCAGATTTGTTGGGACAATTTCTTCCCGGAAGGATCAAGAATACTGGCATTGAAAGGGGCCAAGATTCTATTTTCTCCTACCGCCGCTGCTTTTGCTTCGCAAAGAAAATGGGAAACGGTGATCTCGAGCAATTCCGTTTCGAATGGGGTCTACATTTTCAGGGTGAATCGGGTAGGGAGCGAAGCAAAACAAGATTTTTATGGGAGGTCTTTTTGTACGTCCCCGGAGGGAGAATTACTGGATAAACCGACAGGAATGAAAGACAGCATTGTCTTGGTTGAAATTGATCTAAAGAATATTGATAAGACGAGGAAGGAGTGGCCCTTTTTGAAGGATAGACGGCCTGACAGCTACAAAGAGATACTCCAGGACATAGATTATGGCGCGGAGCGCATAGAGTGAAAGATTGGAATAGTGAAAGGTTGGAATCATGGGCCATTGGAGAAAAAACCAAAATTCGGTTTTCGACTTAGATTCCGCTGGCACGAATCACTGACACGGTCACGAGATCACAGGGAATGAGGAGATCATGGATAAAAAAAAGTTCATTAAAGAATATGTAGAACCGATTGTCGTCGCTGTACTGATCGCTCTTTTTATTCGTGCCTTCGTTGTCCAAGCGTTCAAAATTCCGTCAAGTTCAATGGAGCCGACGTTGCTGGTGGGCGACCACATCCTGGTTAATAAATTTATCTACGGAATAAGAATTCCTTACAGCAATATCAAATTTTTTCAGTATAGAAAGCCGAGAAGAGGGGATATTATCGTCTTCATTTTTCCAAAAGACCGGTCGAAGGATTTTATCAAAAGAGTCATCGGAACGGAAGGTGAAAAATTGGAAATCATCAACAATAGAATTTACATCAATGATAAGTTGGTAAATGATCCATGGGGCCATTTTACACTGGCCAGACCTTCGATGGAGGACTTTGGTCCAGTAAGAATTCCTGAAGGCTCTCTGTTCGTTATGGGAGATAACCGTGATAACAGTCAGGATAGTCGTTTTTGGGGGTTTGTTAATATTAACAATGATGTGGTCGGAAGCGCATTCGTTATCTATTATTCGGGTCCGAATTTCTGGGAGATATGGAAGATATGGCGATGGGGTGAAATTAGATGGGGGAGAATAGGTAAGCTGATCCGTTAGATTTGGAAGACATTCTCGATGGCATACCGAATATCCCTTTTGATTTGCTCGATAAGGCGGGCGGGAGATTCAAAGCGGACCTCGTCTCGAATTCTCTTTTTGAAACGAACCTCAATTTCTTTTCCATAGATTTCCCGGTTAAAATTCAAAATGTGCACCTCCAACGAAAATCGTTCCTCCCTTTTGCCAGTTTGAGTAGAGAAAGTGGGATTTGATCCGATATTCGCGAGGCCGTTGAAACGTTGTTGATGCCATACCACCTCTACGGCATAGACTCCTGTCTTTGGATAAAGCTCTTCTGAAATCTCTAAATTCGCCGTAGGAAACCCCAACGCTTGGCCTCTTTTTGCCCCTTCAACCACCTTTCCAATGATCGGATAATCTCTTCCCAACAATTTCGACGCTTCTTCAACCTCTCCGCCTTGAATAAGAGTTCTTATCTTAGAACTGCTGACGATAGTTCGGTCAACTCTCAATGGCTCCACAACCTCCACTTCGAACCCGAATTTCCTTCCCGCCTCTTTAAGGGTTTGTGCGTTCCCTGTTTGTCCCTTCCCGAAGCGATAATTATATCCGATGATAAGCTTCTTCACCCCTATTCTTTTCACCAAAATGTCTTTAATAAACTCATCCGAGGAAGTCTCCGAAAATGATAAAGAAAATTCAATGCAGAGTACGATCCCTATCCCTGATTCCTCGATCAGCATCATTTTTTTTCTAAAAGGCGTGAGCAGGGGCAAGAACCTTTCGGGTGCGAGCACTTTGAGGGGATGGGGTTCGAAAGTGATGACCACTCCTTCTCCGTGAATCCTTGATGATTCTTCTTTCACCCTCCTGAAGATCTGCTGGTGTCCTAGATGGACCCCATCGAAATTCCCCAGTGTCACAACCGGGTTTCTGATGGGTCTTTTTAGATTTTCAATTCCTTTGATGATTTCCATGACAATGATTACATAAATCGCCTTAAGGGTTGATCTCGACCTCGGTTTTATACTAAAATAATACCCGGTGAAATTCAATCAATGGTTCTGGTACTATTGTCTTTTTTTTGCTATGCGCTAAGCCCCATGCGCTTTGTTGTTTCCCAGATATGCCGAAGTGGCGGAATTGGTAGACGCGCTAGATTCAGGGTCTAGTGAGGAGTAGTCCTTGTGGGGGTTCGAGTCCCCCCTTCGGCACCAATTCCCTTTAACTCGAGGAATCAGAATCTTTTGCCACGATCCTTTGCTTCGTAATTTATCCTCCGACGCTGCCAAGTGAATGTTATTGGGGTTTTGTCGAGAGATTAAAATCGGATTCGAAGAAATCTGTTGAGGTCTTCAAT
>DASPPQ010000170.1:0-5153 GCA_035625415.1 Thermodesulfobacteriota bacterium | reverse complement strand
CCGGGACACAATCGAGAACCTGATCAAAGAAGAAAAGAAGCCCTCAGTAGATAAACCGGAAATTTCTCCAAGCGGGCAGATTCCTCCGGTCACGGAGAAGATAGATACTCCGGAGAAAAAAAATATTTCAGAACAGTCTTAAGCGTCTTCTTCTTCGGTGAGGACTGTAAGAAAGGGAGTTCATTTTTTCAGTCGTACCCTACGGGAGGGATAAAGTCATGATCAATACCGAAAAGTCATTTGATATTCACGATTACGCTGAGATCTTCCTCAGGCGGATCTGGTATATCGTGATCCCTTTCATTGTTATCCTGACGGCAGCTGCCCTCTACGCACTTTCCCTTCCCAAAGTGTATCGTGCCACAACACTGATCCTGGTTACCCCTCAGAAAGTTCCAGATACCTTCGTCAGACCTACGGTGACTTCAAGAATTGAAGATCGCCTCCAATCGATCGGCCAGGAGATTATGAGCCGCACACGGTTGGAGCAGGTCATCTCGGAGTTAAAACTTTATTCGGAGGAGACCAAGTCTCTTAGCCAAGAAGAGATCGTTGAATTAATGCGAAAGAATATTGAAGTCGAACTCAAAGGGAAAGAAGGTTACTTCATGATTTCCTACACCGGGAAAGATCCAAAGATTGTGACCATGGTGACCAATAAGTTGGCCTCCCTCTTCATCGAAGAAAATCTGAAATTGCGCGAACAACAAGCCCAGGGAACTTCCGAATTCTTGTCGATTGAAATGAATGCCATGAGGACAAAACTCGAGGAGCAGGAAGGGGCGATCACGCATTTCAAGAAACAGTTTATGGCGGAGCTCCCAGAACAGCGCGAAGCCAACCTGAAGATTCTTGAGCAACTTCAACTCCAGTCTGTGAAGATCAGCGACAACCTGAAGGCAGCCCAGGATCGAAAATTAATGATCCAAAAACAGGTCTCCGATATGAAAATCCTGATGGCTTTCGGACCTTCTTCAGAAAATCCAAAAGAGGAAACGACCGCTGCGCCCATCCAATCCGATTTATCGCAGCCGCCCCCGCTGAGGCAGAAGGGGCAGAGCCTCTACGAAGCGCAGCTCAACCAGGCGAGGAATCTTTTGTCTGAACTTAAATCGAAATATACAGAGAGACATCCTGATATCGTGAGGGCCGAGAAGCATGTAGCCGATTTGGAAGAAAAGATTGAAAAAATGAAAGCCCCTGACGGGGATGAAAATATGAAAGTGAAAGAAACGCCAATTTCCTCTTCTCCTGATGTTGCATTTGTCAAAGAGATGGAGAGTCAGTTACTTGCTACGGAGTTAGAAATTAAAAGGCTGAAAGAGGAGGATTCAAAGGTCAAAGCCAAGATCGCTCAGTTTCAGGCGAGGATTGAAAATACACCTGTGCGGGAAATGGGCATGTCGAATCTCACGCGAGACTACCAGAACACCAAAGAGACTTACCAATCTCTCTTAAAAAAGAGCCAGGAAGCCCAACAGGCGGAGAATTTGGAACGGCGTCAGAAAGGAGAGCAGTTTAAGGTGATCGATCCCGCGAGGATCCCTGAAAAACCAATTCAAGCAAAAGTTCTCAAAATTCTCCTTTTTGGCTTTTTACTGGGAACGGGTTCCGGTTTTGGGCTGGCTTTCCTCAGGGAACAGATGGATCGGTCTTTCAGGGACGCCGAAGGTCTGGAAGCGACGATGGGGTTCAAGGTATTAGCGAATATTCCAGTCATTCAGAAGAAAGCCGCGTAATCGATCTCGCCACCCCACACTCTCCCCGTTGGGAAGAGGGGAAGGGTGAGGAGCTCGGCGAACATCGTACTTCTTTGCGGAAGGTCGAAAGGAGAGACCATGAGTAAGATTTACGAAGCTTTGGAAAACGCGGAGAGGGAGAGGACGACGGGATTAAAGAAGAACTCCTCCCCTGTCCTGGAACTTAAAGAAGAGAAAAAGACTCCCCTCGTCTTGGAGCCTAAAGAAGAGAAGAAAACCCCCCCTGTCCTTGGACCTAAGGAAGAAAGGATGGAAAGACATGAGGAAAACGCGGGGAGAGAAAGAGTGGCGGGGTTAAAGAAGAAACGTCCCCTTGTCCTGGAACCTAAGGAAGAGAGGATGGAAAGGCCTACGATGGTCCATAAACCGATCCGTCCGGATAGGACCGGATCTGATCGCCCCTTGGTCTCACTCTTTCAACCTGGGTCTCTCGGTGCCGAACAGTTTCGGAAACTGAGAACCCACGTTCTAAAAATGAACCTCTCGGACCCTCCGAAGACGATTATGGTTACCAGCGCTACCGAGGGTGAGGGGAAAACGTTTGTGGCTGCAAATCTTGCAGCGGGCATTGCTCATGATCTCCATTTCCATGCTCTTTTGGTCGACTGCGACCTTCGTAACCCCTCCCTTTCACAATGGTTTGGTGTCCAAAATGGACATGGTCTCTCGGATTATCTTGTGGGGAGGGGGCAGTTATCTGAGCTTTTGATGAAGACCAAGATGGAAAAACTGAGCATTCTGACAGGAGGAAGCGTTCAGGAAAAGCCTGCTGAACTCATTGGATCGAAAAGAATGGAGACCCTGGTTCAGGAATTAAAATTACGGTACAACGACCGGTATATCATCCTTGATGCCACTCCTCTCCTTGCGACAAGCGAACCTGAAGTTTTGGCAAGGCTGGTGGACGGAATCCTGATCGTTGTCCAGGCTGGCGTTACTCCCCGAGAAACGGTGAAACAGGCCATCGCCTCGTTGGACCCAAAGAAGATTTTGGGGTTCGTGCTGAACAATGTTGAATTCAAATCTTCCGCCTTATCCTCACGCTATTTTGGGTCAGATGGATACTACGTCAAATATGGCTATGGGAAAAGAGGGGCTGGGCCTCAACGCCCATCGGCGGAAGTTTCTCCATTAAAAAAAAGATCTGGTTAATCACGAATCACTGAACCGAATCCGTATCCCAAATATCGCCTTCCATTGGCATAAAGCTCGCCCACTGTCATAAAGCTTACCCATAAAATTCAGAATGATCCTCAGAATTTTTGACCAGTATACACCCGTACGCAAGATTGCTTTCTTCTTTCTGGAAAGCGTTTTCATCATGGCGATGGTGATCGCCGGAACTTACCTCCGTTTCTTAGGAGACACTGCAAGATTTCTGGCTTACGAGGGCCTCTTTTTTAAGGCATTGCTGATCGTTGGTTCTGCTCAGCTCTCCCTCTATTATTTTGACCTTTATGATCTGAAAATCTTCCGAAGTAATTTAGAATTGGCCATTCGCCTTTTACAATCTCTTGGAGTATCCTCCCTTCTTCTGGCTGTCCTTTATTATCTATTCCCTTTTTTGATCATTGGCAGGGGAATCTTCCTCATCAGCCTGGGTTTTATAGGTGCAATCATTGTCTCGTGGAGAATAATCTACAACCGTATTCTGAAGACAAAGCAATTAGATCAGAAGATTATGATTATTGGCTCAGGGCCTTTAGCGGAGAGCATTGCAAAAGAGATCGTCGAAAGGGTGGATACGGGTTTTAAAGTCATTGGATTTATCACTGATAATCCTGAAAGGGTGGGGGAGAAATTGGTAAACCCCTCTATTATGGGTGACCAATCCCGGATCCTTGACATGGCCACAAGGGAGAAAGTGGACCGCATTATTGTTGCCCTTGAGGAAAGAAGGGGGAAGTTTCCCGATGCCCAACTCTTAGAATGTAAGATGAGAGGAATCATTGTGGAGGATGGAATTGAATTTTATGAACACCTAACAGGAAAGCTCCAAGTGGAAAACCTCCGGCCAAGTTCCCTTATTTTCTCGGAAGGGTTCAAGAAATCTAAATTAACGATGTGGATGAAAAGAGTCTCAGGATTTGGCCTTTCCTTGATCGGGTTGATTCTCCTCTCACCCTTGATTCTGATTATTTCGATTTTGATCAAAATCGACTCTCCAGGACCAGTTTTCTATAGACAGGAAAGGGTAGGGGAGAGGGGAAAGACATTCAAACTTCTAAAATTCAGGTCCATGGTTGAAAGCGCCGAGGCGAATGGACCTGTCTGGGCAGGAAAGAACGACGGCCGAATCACTCGTATCGGTGGATGGATAAGAAAATGGAGGCTTGACGAAATCCCCCAGATGTTTAATGTGCTCAAGGGAGATATGTCCTTTGTCGGGCCGAGACCTGAGAGAGCCTATTTCGTTGAAAAATTAAGAGAAGAGATTCCTTTTTACAATCAGCGTTTTTTTGTAAAACCGGGAATCACGGGATTGGCACAGGTCAGATACCAGTACGGTGCATCGAAGGAAGATGCCTTAGAGAAACTTAAGTACGATCTTTGTTATATTAAGAATCTATCATCGTTATTTGATCTACTCATTATCTTCGAAACGATAAAAGTCGTGTTATCCGGGAAAGGAGCGAGGTAAGATTTGAGTGGCTGCAGTGTTGCGGTGCTGCCGTTTCTGCTGAATCATCAGTTTTAAATTATTGGTTGTGAGTGTTGGGTTCTAAGTCAATTCAACACTAAAACTTCAAAACTCAAAATTCTTTCAGAAGTTAGTTCCGTTATTCGATAATCCAATGAACTCAAGTAACGTAGTCCGAACAACGATCTTGAAATCCGCGATTATTGTCGCCTGCCTCGTCGTTCTCTACTTCCACGTTTTACAAGGATTGGTTTCTGATTGGATTCATATGCCTGATTTCTCCCATGGTTTTTTAATTCCGATTGTTTCCTTCTATTTTGTTTATGAGAAGCGAAATAAACTTTCAGTCCTCAGCCCTTCTACTGCTTGGACAGGTTTCGGATTAATTGTTTTTGGAATTCTCCTTTTCCTCTTAGGAAACCTTGCCACCGAATTTTTTACGATGCGGTTTTCTATGCTGGTTGTCCTTGGAGGGATCATCCTTTTTCTTCTTGGAAAGGAATTTTATAAGAGTCTTCTTTTTCCCCTGGTCTTCCTAATCTTTATGATCCCGATTCCTTCTGTCCTTATGGATCGGATCACCTTTCCAATGCAACTTTTCGCTTCTAAAGTAGCGGGAATATCCCTTTACTTAATTGGCATCCCGGCACTTAGAGAGGGTAATGTTATTCTGCTAGCAAACACTTCCCTGGAGGTGGCAGAGGCGTGTTCGGGTATTCGGTCTTTGATCTCTCTCCTTGCTCTCTCTGTGG
>DASPPQ010000169.1:0-5351 GCA_035625415.1 Thermodesulfobacteriota bacterium | reverse complement strand
ATTCACCTAATTACGTATTTGGAATCCATGTGATGGATTATCGGAGATGAGCGCAATCGTTTTGTTAGGATGAGAAATGCGGCGTAAAACAGGGATAATAGTGATCGATGAGAAGGATAATGTAGCCACTGCCCTCGAAACGCTCAGTGCGGGCGCTGAAGTCTCCTTTGAGGTTCAGGGCCACATTGAAAAGATAAGACTTTTGTCAGATATTCCTATGGGTCACAAATTGGCCTTGAGAGATATAGAAAAAGGTGAGGCTGTGATCAAATATGGAGAGCATATTGGACAGAGCACTTCGAAAATCAGCCGGGGAGAATATGTGCATGTCCATAATGTGGTCAGTCAAGTCCGGGGCTAAAGATCGCGATGAATTTCCAAGGTTATCGAAGGATGGACGGAAAAGCGGGAACGAGAAACTACGTGCTCGTTATCCCCAGTGTCGGCTGTTCGCAGGGTGTTGCACGGGCGATCGCTCAGGGCTTGAAAGGTGTTGTCTATCTACCCAACATCGAAGGTTGTGGCCAGATGGGGGAGGACCGGACGTTGGCCAAGAAGACACTGGTTGGCTTTGGCACAAACCCGAACATTTTTTCCGCTCTGGTTGTCGGGCTAGGGTGCGAGGAACTCACCCCTGGCGAAATCAGAAAAGGGATTATTCCGAGCGGCAAGCGGGTGGAGGTTCTCACGATTCAAGATGTTGGAGGGACAAGGAAGACCATCGCTTTTGGCAAAAGAATTGTGAAAGAAATGCTGCAAGATGCCGCAAAACTCGGTCGGGAGCCAATTCCCGTGAGCGAGGTCATTCTCGGGACGGAATGCGGTGGGTCCGATTATACCTCCGGCTTAGCGTCGAACCCAGCAGTCGGTATCGTTTGTGACATGCTTGTGGCAGAGGGTGGAACGGTTATACTTTCAGAAACCCCTGAACTGATCGGCGCTGAACATCTTCTTGCTAAGAGGGCGAGAACACCGGAGATTGGTCAGGAGATTCTCAGCGCAGTGGCGCGGTGTGAAAACAGGGCGATTGCAGCAGGCCAGAATATCCGCGAAGGCAATCCTGCCCCGGGGAACATTGCCGGAGGCATTACGACCCTCGAGGAGAAATCCCTCGGGTGCATTTATAAAGGAGGAACGGGTCCTCTCGAGAAGGTCGTCACGTACGCCTCTCACCCTGTAAAGAAGGGGTTGGTTTATATGGATACCCCGGCCCATGACATCGAACAGCTCACGGGTATGATAGCAGGAGGGGCACAAATCGTTCTTTTTACCACAGGCAGAGGTACGCCGGTAGGATCGCCCATCGCACCTGTCATCAAGATCACAGGCAACAGGCAGACATACCTCAAGATTAAGGATAACACGGATATCGATGTCAGCAAGATTCTGCAAGGGAAGGAGACCATACCAGAGGCTGGAAAGCGCATCTTTGGAGAGATGATCTCAGTCGCTTCTGGCAAACTTACGAAGGCAGAAAAACTAGGTCAGAGAGATTTCTGCATATTCAAGATGAACCCAGATATTTAATGGGTCCACGTATAAGAGGATAAAGATGAGCAATTTGAGAAGCAAAGGTTTGAGCCCAGAGGTACCCCAGTATTACATGCGAAGGGTCTTCTTTAAGTCAATGGGTGCCACAGACGAAGACCTGGAGAAACCACTCGTCGCCATTGCCAACACATGGAACGAAATTCTTCCGGGCTCCCATCACCTCGACCGTATTGCGGTAGCTGTCAAGCGCGGAATACAAGCGGCTGGAGGGATGGCCACCATTTTCAATGTGCTCGCTCCCTGTGATGGACAGGGGAGCGGAAACGTGGGTTTCAAATATGTTTTGCCCAGTCGGGACCTGATCGCGGCTTCTGTAGAGATGATGGTCGAGCATGCAAGCTACGACGCGGCTGTGATGATCGGAACCTGTGATAAGATCGTCCCGGGTCTCGTCATGGCTGCAGCCCGCTGCAACCTTCCCACCGTACTGGTAACCGGTGGCTATATGCCTGCGGGCCGATATAAAGGCGATAGACTCGATGTCTCTTCAATGGGAAAGTATTTCGTCATGCATAAACAGGGCAAAATTACAGACGAAGAATTACGTGAGGTTGAGGGCTGCGTCTGCCCCGGTCCCGGAGCGTGCTGTCTTATGGGGACGGCCAACAGCATGTGCATCGCTGCGGAGGCTTTTGGTCTTTCCCTTCCTGGAAACTCTGCTCTCTGTGCCACGGACCCGGCCTTAGAAAAACTGGCTGAGGAGGCCGGCCGGAAGGTGATGGAGCTTTTGCGGAAAGAGATAAAGGCGCGGGATATCATGACACCGGCAGCCTTCCAAAACGCCGTGAAGGTCTGTTGCGCGACGAGCGGTTCCACCAATTTAACCCTCCATTTTCCTGCCATCGCCCACGAACTCGATTACTCCTTCACGCTCGATGATTTTGAGAGCATCAGCCAGCAAACCCCTTCCATTATGGAGATTAAGCCTTCAGATCCCAGGTATCTCATGGAGGATTTCGAGCGTGCCGGAGGGTTGCAGGCCGTTATGAAATCGATGGAGAGCCTTCTGGATACAAGGGTGATGACCGTGAGCGGCAAGCCCCTTGCCGAAAACCTGGAGAGCGCTGAGATCAGGGATCCGGAGATCATCCGTCCGCTCTCGAATCCAAAAGGCAAGAACGGAGGCATTGCTATCCTGAAGGGGAATATGGGTGTGGCCGTGGTAAAGCAAACGGCGGTAAAACCGGAAATGCAGAAGCACAGGGGCCCTGCCAGGGTTTTTGAGCAGGAGGAGGATTGTATCGATGCTCTGTTAGCAGGGAAGGTTAAGGAAGGCGAGGTGATGGTCATCCGGTATGAAGGTCCCAAGGGCGGGCCCGGAATGAGGGAGATGGTCATGGCAACCTGGCTGCTTGTGGATTTGGGGCTCGACAAATCGGTTGCCATCGTTACAGACGGGAGGTTTTCCGGGACTTCGGGAGGTCCTTGCATAGGGCACCTTGTGCCCGAGGCGATGGTCGGCGGACCCATTGCCGTGCTTCGCGATGGAGACATGATCGATATAGACATCCCTGCTCGGAGAGTGAGCGTTGAAGTAAGCGATGAGGAGATCAGGAAAAGACTCGCGTCGTGGAAAGCGCCAGAACCAAAGGTTACCCGGGGCTACCTTGCTCATTTTGCAAAGTATGCTGTAAGCGCGGACAAGGGGGCCTACGTCGAATAGGAAAAGATCAGCAGGACCTCACAGCCTGATCCGTGCAGTTTGATCGCTGAAAGTATTTATGGGTATAACAAATAAACGATGGGAGGTATTTCTATGAGAAAGGTAATTTATCTTTCTATTTTCATGGTCGGGTTTTTTGGTTTTTTTCTTTTCTCCCCTTCTTCATACGGGGCGAACACCATTAAGATAGGTATTGTGGATACTTACTCCGGTCCTCCCGCCACCATGTCCCAGGACGTTCTCGACGGCTTCAAGATGGTGGTCAACGAGATCAATGCGAGGGGTGGAATTCTGGGAAAGAAGATTGAATTCGTTACGAGAGATGAAAAATTCAAAGCAGATGTAGGGCTGGCCATGGCAAAGGAACTCGTTCTAAGAGAAAACGTGGATCTGTTGATGGGAACGATCAGCAGTTCAACTGCTCTTGCCGTGTCGGAGTTTGCAAAAAAAGAGAAAATACCCTTCCTCGTCACCAATTCGAGGACTGAAAAGATCACCGGAGAGAAGGGCCACCGATATGTTTTTGGCATTGCTGAGAATACGGTTATGGCAGGCAGGGCGGCCGCGTTTGCACTTTCCAAGAAGCCTTTTATCAAATACTGGATTGCAGGGGATGATTACGAATACGGCCATTCTATCGCTGAGAACGTCTGGAATAACCTGAAGGCTTTGAAACCCGGTGTTCAGCTTCTTGAACAGACATGGTGGAAGGTAGGGGAATCTGATTTTACCCCTTACATCACTCAGATTATGAGTGCCAAACCCGATTTCCTCATCGCAGCCACAGGTGGTGCTACAATGGTCACCTTTGCTAAGGCGGCCAAAATAACGGGCCTCACCGCCAAGATTCCAATGTATCAGCACACGGTTATCGATTATGGGGTTCTGGGGCCTCTTGGTGTGGATGGGCCTGAGGGTGTGTATGGAACAGCCCCTTATCTCTTCTATTACCCTGACACACCGGCCAATAAAGCCTATGTGGAAGAATTTAGGAAGGCCTACGGCAGATACCCCCAGATGTTTGCCCTCTTTGGCTACTCTGCCGGCCAGCTTATTGAAAAGGGCTTTCAGAAAGCAGGGGCAGTGGACAGGGAGAAGTTTATAAATGCTCTGGAAGGTATGGTGATCGACAGTCCCGTAGGCAAACTTGAAATGCGAGCCTGTGACCATCAGCTTCAGTTGCCCATGATGTTCGGCGTCGTAAAGAAGAGCCCCAAATTCAAGGACTTTCTCGTTGCAAGCGATATCGTGATGGTGCCCTCTAAAGACTTTATGCCGACATGCGAAGAAGTGCTGAAAACACGTAAAAATTAATCTTCTTAGAAGGCGGAATCGATGGACTTGATCTACGCGATCTTTTCGCCGAAACTGATGTCCCAGATCTTTGTGGGATTGTCCCGGACCGTCATCCTTTTCATTGTTGCTTCCGGGTTAAGCCTCATCCTGGGTGTCCTTAGGATCCCTAACATCTGGCACGGGTCCTTGTATATGGTAGGCGCTTTTATGACGTTTACTATTTCGGGAGCCTTTGGGGGCGGATCCATGGGCTTTTGGATGGCTTTGATCTTTGCACCCCCCGGTGTCGCCTTTGTGAGCCTTATCGCTGAAAGGAGCTTTTTCTAGCATCTCTATGAGCGAGAGCACATCATGCTCCTTTTACTGACGTTCGCATTCTCTCGTGTTCGGTGACCTCGTGAAGATGGTCTGGGGCATGGAGTAAAAATCTGTTCCCGTGCCCCAGATCTTTCAGGGATCGGTCATATCATAGAACCGCTGACAAGACTAAACAGCAGATTTCTTGCCAATACAAACCTACTCAAAATATGACGGAAATGTTTCTGTTCGATCTTCAAACCGTAATTTTTCTGGTCTTGGAAAAAGCAAGGTCCATAGCAGCTATCCATCCTTTTCGAAAGAGAATTCCGCCAAATACCCGGCCAAATTGCCGAGAAAAAAGCGGGGCCATCCTCATTATTGCACAAATTTATTATGGGAATTAAGGAAAATAAAGGAAGAAAGGTTAACAGAGAGCCTTTTTATAAATTGGATCCTACCTCTATTTGACAATTCACATTTTATAATTCGCCTGTGCGTAAGTCTGAAATCATGGTCCCCAATCTGTACTAGACCATGCAAT
>DASPPQ010000168.1:0-8139 GCA_035625415.1 Thermodesulfobacteriota bacterium | reverse complement strand
CGCATATTCCCAACATGTCCTCCATCTCTTTCGTAAGGGACTGCCAGACCACATTTTTGAGTTGATCTTCATAGGTGTGGGCGTCGAAAGTAACATTTTTAGGACCAAATCGTTCCCCTCCCGCAGTGGAACCCCGCAAATGTCTCCCTGCCACTGGCGAAGTGCAAACCGCCAAGGCCCACCCTTTGGGGACTCTGAAAGGCTCAATCGAATCCTGCCCTTTTACATGAATGGCAAACTGTTCCGATCCTCGGCCTAGTTGCTTGGAGGCCTCCTTGACCCCTTGGGCCAGAAAATCCCCTATCCCCTGGCGATAGGCAATCCTTTTGATCAACTCGATAAAGGCCTCCACGTTCCCCCATTCCAGCTTTAAACCATCCGTGTCTTTTTGTGTCAACCACCCTTTCTCATAACATTCATAGGCCCATGAACTGACACTGGTCACAAAATCCGTATCTAAACCCAGTTCGTTCGCTAGCAGCCATGCTTTGATCATTCCCTGGGGATCGGTGATATCCAATCTCACTGCATCCATAATTGTATTGCTCCAGAACCCTTCTCCTTTGGCGCCCTTAAACGGACCTTCCTCGATTTCAGAAAAAGGCATGCAGCCGACCGGGCACATGAAACAGGCGGAAATACCTTTCCGATATTTCGGAAAACCTCTCTCGGGATCGGTCAACTTTATTCGTTTTTCAATTTCCCAATAATCGTCCTGACCATTGCGGGCGCTGATTAAAACATCCCAGTTGGCAGATTTCGGATCAGACCAGCGACCCGCTAAGGTGGTCTTCCTCATCTTTTCAGTCAGGGGAGATTGCTGCACCTTTTTTAACGCAATATCCACGGCCCTAAAAAATTGATCCGGCTCTGCCACCCGGATCGATCCTCTTCCTCCGCAAACCACTACTGCTTTTAACTTTTTGTCTCCCATCACACAGCCGACACCCGATCCACCGGCCACCTTCGATCGGTCAAAAACAATCCCTGAACCTCTCACCAAATTCTCACCCGCAGGACCAATCGTTGCCACCCTGATTCTTAAGGAACCATGTTCTCTTTTTAAGATCTCTTCCGCTTCAAAGGTTGTCTTCCCCCAAAGGAATCTCGCATCTCTTAATTCAGCCTTGCCATCCTTTATCCATAAATAGACAGGAATCTCCGATTTCCCCGAAATGATAATGTGATCGAATCCCGCGTATTTGAGTTCAGGTCCAAAGTGACCACCTGCGTTGGCTGACCCCTTCCCATTGCTGAATACATTCTTCGTTTCAACGGATACCCGACAGGCACCCGGAGTCAGAGTCCCGACTAAAGCTCCAGCGCCAAATATCAAAGGATTTTTAGAATTCTCCCACCCGACCTTCGCGTCCATTTCCTCTAGCAAGATAAAAGAGTTGATAGATCGGCCCCCGATCCACCGCTCAGCATAAGGCCTTGTCTCCTCAGTACGAAGTTTCCTGGTTTCAAGATCAACTCGCAGGATCTTTCCAGCCAACCCTCCCTTGATGCAACCAATAGTCATCCAATGCTCACCTTTCTGGAACGGATAGAGCTTCGTAACTGCAATAGCGAACACATAAAGGCTCCTGTTCCCCCCTGCAAAAGTCACAGGTTGAATCAATCGACCACTCTATCCTCCCGGTCCTATGATCTTTATCAACCCGGATCGATCCCCCTCCGGGAGAAAAAGCCCTAAGATGATGATACGAGCAGACTAATTCGCAAGCCCTGCAGCCATAACAACGCTTTGAGTTCAGCACAATCCTCATTCCCACCGTCTTTTTTCTCCGTTGTTTCCCTAAATGGGGCCTATGGCACCTGAACATCACCCCTTTAGATACGCCAACCGCAACACCTCACTGTCTCTCAGTTCATCTCTTGTTCCTTCTGCAACAATCTTTCCCTTCTGAAGCACGTACCCCTTTGAGGCAATCGCCAGAGACTTTCTTGCATTCTGCTCGATGAGCATGATCGTGACACCTTGTTCGTTGATTCTTTTCACCACCTTAAACAATTCTTTGACCATGATCGGAGCCAAACCTAAAGAGGGCTCGTCAAGGAGAAGCATCCGAGGCGATACCATTAATGCTCTAGCTATAGTCAGCATCCCCTGTTCTCCTCCGCTTAATGTCCCGGCGAGTTGAAGGTGCCTTTCTCCAAGCACAGGAAAAATAGCAAAAAGGTCTTCCATTCTCTTTTCAATCAGAGAAAGATTTTTCTCTGAATAAGCCCCAACCCTCAGATTTTCATGAACCGTAAATTCTGGAAACAGCCGTCTCCCTTCAGGAACAACCGAGATTCCAAGTCTAATGATTTGATGCGTTTTTAAGTGATCAATCCTTTTATCCTCGAAATAAATCTGACCCTGAAGCGGCTTGACCAGGTTCGTAATGGTTTTTAGAAGGGTCGTCTTTCCGGCCCCGTTACTTCCGAGGATACAGGTAATTTTCCCCTGCTCCACCCTTAAGGAAATGTCCCTTAAAGCGATGACGCTGTCCTCGTACCGGGTTGTAATATTTTCAAGCCGCAGCATCTTCTTCCTCTTCACCCAAGTAGGCTTGGATCACCCCAGGATCTTTTGATATAGATGAAAATGATCCTTCTGCAATCTTCCTCCCGTAATTAAACACGTAGACACGATTCGCGATCTGTTCAATCACGGCCATATCGTGCTCAATAATAATGACACTCAGATCCTTGTGGGTCTCTTTCACTTTTCGGATATCTCTCATCAATTCCTCTGTTTCCTCCGGCGACATTCCGCCAGCAGGTTCATCCAGCAGAAGGAGGTCAGGACCAGAGGCTAGGGCTCGGCAGATCTCAACCCTTCGTCGATCCGCATGGGGAAGTTCAGCCACTCGCCTCGACCAGTTAGCCTTCAACTCCTCACTGAAAAAGGACAAAAGCTCCATGGCTTTTTCAGCCCCGGCTCGTAACTCTGACTTGACGAGATGGTATCGAAATAGCGTATCCAAGAGATTCGTTTTCTGTCGGTAGTGCATTCCCAGAATCACATTATCCAAGACGCTGATGTCTGAGAATAGACGGTTATTCTGAAAGGTCCGAGCGATTCCTTTCTTTGCAATCTGATGAGGTTTCTTTCCGACAAGGTTTTCACCTTTGAAAAAGATCCTCCCTTTCGTCGGTCGATAGATGCCAGTGATCAGGTTGAAGAACGTAGACTTCCCGGAGCCATTGGGACCGATCAATCCTACAATCTCTCCCTCCTCGAGGTGGAAGTCGACGCTGTCAACCGCAAACAGCCCCCCAAAGTTGATCGTGAGGGATTCTGTTTTCAAAATTTGAATATATTGCATGAACTTTCTCCGTTTAAGCCTTCCCGCTTCTTCTTTTATGCGATCTGGGATCAACCACATTCACTCATACTTACGAATCGTCTGTGGAAACAACCCTTTGGGTCGAACGAGCAGCATGACGATAATAATTAAACCGAAGATCAGCATCCGGTAGTTCTGGAAAACTTGTAACTTCTCCGGAATGAGGATCATCAGTAATGCCCCCAAAATGACTCCGGCTGCATTGTCTAACCCTCCTACAATCACAATAGTAACCACGGTGACGGAGACATTGAAACTGAAACTTTCTGGAGAAATATATCCCATGCTAAAGGCGAAGATAGCTCCGGCAATCCCGTCAAAGAAAAAGTTCGCACAAAAAGAGAGAACTTTATTATAGGTCACATCAATCCCCTGGCATGCCGCTGCAATCTCGTCATTGCGGATCGCGTTCCAGGCCAGCCCCAGTCTCGAATAGCGAAATCGTCTATCGACGAAGAATGTAATGGCCACAACGAAAACAATAAGGTAGTAGAAATTGGCTTGATAGGGAAGATTCCATCCAAAGAGAGAGATGGGGGATCCGAAGGAATGGGAGCCAATCTGAGGGAAGGGTATCCCACTGATACCGTCCGGACCACCTGTCCAGTCCATGTTGTTCAAGAGGAGATAGACAATGATAGTGAATGCCATGGTGACGAGAGACAGATAATAGGTCTTCGTTTTCATGCATGGCAGTCCCAAGATGAATCCGATGCCCGCTGCAACCAGACCACTGACGGGCAAAAGAATCCAGAAGGACAATCCCGCATGAATAGCAAGGAGAGCAGAGGCATAGGCTCCCGCCGCAAAAGAGGCTGCGGAAGCAAAATTGACAATATTGGTACTGCCGATCTGCCAGTTGAGCCCCAGTCCAAGGACCGCGAAAAGCCCTGTATTGAAGAGAATGAAGATATGGTAGGGCTTGTCCTTAAACAGGATGGGCATGGCAAGAACGAAGAGAATCCCATAAACGATACAAGGGATCTTCAAGTGGGAAAAGCCTTCCTTAACGACCCAATTCAGAGAGGGGATTCGATTGATGGCAATACTCAACAGAACTATTGCTGCAAGGACAGCAAAGATTGAAATCATATCCTCGAAGACGAGAAAAAAGTAGACGAAGCCGAATAAGATCGTCTCTATGCCGAGAAACAACAAACCAGTCATATTTCGATTCAGTTTCATATCCAACCCTGTCGCTATATTTTTACTGGTACCGTCTTTCCGAGAATACCGGAAGGCTTAAAGACCAGAAAAAAGATGACGATCACAAATGCAAAGACATCTTTGTAGGGGGTCCCTCCGGGAACGTAGGCAGATACAAGGCTCTCAACAAAACCCAACACGATAGACCCTACAATGGCTCCATAAATACTCCCCAGTCCGCCGACGACTGCCGCAGAAAACCCTTTGATCCCTAACATGAGTCCCATATCGAACCGAACGACGGTCTGGTACGAACCGATCAGAAGCCCTGCCAGGCCTGCCAGGAAAGAACCGATCATAAAAGTAACAGCAATGACAATATCCGAGTTGATTCCCATTAAGTTGGCCGCCTCAATGTCTTGAGAAACGGCCCTGATCGCCATTCCTATTCGCGTCTTGTTAATCATAAAAAACATAGCGACGATTAACAGAAGGCTGATCAGAAAGATGAGGATATGATCCAATCGCAACACCAAGTGGCCCACCTCGTATATCGTCTGAGGAAGAAGCTTGGGAAATACCTGAGGATTGCTTCCCTGGGGATAGAACAGACGGATGGCTTCGCGGATGACGATTCCCAAAGCAATGGTTGCCACAAGGACCATCAGTAAAGGAGACTTCCTGAAGGGTTTGATCACAGTCCTCTCGAAGAAAGTCCCCAGAAAGCCGATCAGGAGGCAAGTGACGACGAATACGATAGGTGTTACGATCCAAGAGGGAATTGCGCCAAACACTCCCGTCAGTCCGAACACTCCGTAAAGGATGATTCCAAAGAAGGCTCCCAGCATGGCCACATCCCCATGGGAAAAGTGAATGATATTGATGGCTCCGAAGAAGAGCGTGAAGCCAACCGATATGAGGGTATAAGTACTGGAGAGCATCAGGGCAAAGGTCAATTGTTCAATTAACTGGGCCATAGCAAGCCCTTTCTTATCCTACGGGCTGACGCCATGATTCTTCAACCGGATAACCGTGTTTTAAATGTACACGATTGTCCGGCTGAGGAAGTTTCATTCCATTAGCCAACCATATCACTTTTGGGCACGCCTTCCGACGGACCTATTTGCCAGGCAATTTACGCTTTCCCTTGGCGTATTCGGAATCGCCCCAGACCACCCATTTTTTGTCCTGGCTCACTTTTAAAGTCAAGCCTCCGGATACTGTCTGTCCGAATTTATCAAACTTCGTCACCCCTATGATGCCTTTGTACTCCATCCCCCGGATGGCTTTTGCCAACGCTTTCTTGTCCTCTGGCCCCACCTTCTTGATGGCTTCAAGAATAAGGTTCACAGAATCATAGGCATAAGGCCCTGACGCTTCATAAAATTCCTTATATCCGGCTGCCTTATAGGCTTTGGCAAATGGGGAAGATTCATTGATCTCGGCTTTTCCGACGATCAGAGTTCCTTCGGCTGCCTCACCGGCTGTTTGGTTGAATGTCTCGGAATCCAGTCCCGTAACGCCCACATAAAGATTTTTCATCCCCAATTCGTTCATCTGGATCTTGATGAGGGCAGCCTCTGTCACCACGCCTCCGTAATAGACCACTTGAGGTCCTGGCTTTAGGGCTTTGATCTTAGAGAGAATGGGGCGAAAGTCCACCGCTCCAACGGGAATCGCATCCTCGGAAAGAATCTTACCCCCGGTTTTGTTTAAGGCTGATTTGACCGCGTCAAGACAGCTCTTTCCATAACTCGTCACGTCGTAAATGATGCTCCAATTCTTATAGCCGAGCTTCTCAACAACGAATTTGGCCAGCGTATCATGTTCGACATACGTGTTGGGGCAGATTCTAGTCACCTCGGGGTGGTTATACTTGTTTGTGATGTCGGGGTGAATCCCTCCCCAAAACATCTGGGGAACGCCGTATCGGTGAAATACATGGATGGTGGCAAGTCCAACCGGACTATTGAAGTGGGTAGTAGCAGCAGCCACTTCTGGATCACTGCAGAGTTTAGTAGCAGCAGCGACACCTGTCGTTGGGTCAGAGGCATCATCCATAACCACCAATTCCAACTTGTAGGGATACGTCCCTTTTTCGTTGGCCTGCCGGATCGCCAGGTCAGCTGAATTTCTTGCGCCGAGCCCTATGGCTGCATTCGGTCCTGTAAGAGGTCCAATAAACCCAATTTTAACCACTTTTTTCTCGGCACCAAACACCATTGAGGAAGGAGTTGCCAAAAGAACCATTGAAACGAGAAGAACCGTGACGCATAATTTCTTACCCATTTTCATAATTTCCTCCTTTCTTTTTTATGACTCCCGGGGAAATCTTTTTTCCTTTTTCCTATCTCTATCCTCTTCATCGGATCTTGAACATTCCTTCCTCCTTTCAACAAAATATCCCAATTGGGCCGAAATCTTTTGCGAATAATCGAGCACCAATTTGCTCAGTTCATTCAACCTTCTTTTACTAATGCGATAGACAGGACCCGCTACGCTCAACCCGGCCATAATTTCTCCCACTCCATTAAAAATGGGAGCGGCAACAGCCCTCACGTCCCGGTCGGCCTCCTGATCGCTCAGAGCGTAACCTCTCCTACGGATCTCCCGTAGATGAGCTTTTAATTTATTCTTATTGGTAATGGTATTCGGGGAGAAACGCTTCAATCCCTCTTTAGCGATGATTTGATCCCATTCCTCCTCAGGCAGGTAGGCCATTAAAATCTTACTGGAAGCGCCGCAATGAAGAGGAATGGTGGCACCCGCCTGGAAGACAGAGCACCGGATGGGTTCCTCACTCTCTATCCTTTCAAGAACGATTCCCTTTGCCCCGTTAACCGCCGTAATCAGGGTGGTCTCTTTAGTGAGGAGGGAAAGCTCCCTCATGAAGGACCGGGCAATCGCCACAAGGCTCAACTGTTGTCGAGCCAGAAGGCCCGAGCATAAAACGTTCAAGCCGAGGGCATACCTTGACGTCCCGTTGTCCTGCCGAAGAAAACCATGTTGGATTAATGTTCTGACCAGCCGGTAAGTCTTGCTTTTGGTGTATTTAAGCCGCTTGGAGATCTCTGAGACCGTTAAAAGTGGAGTTGACACGTCAAAAAGGAGGATAACTTTAAGGCCATCTGATAAGGATTTGTTAATCGACATATTTTGAAACTTAACCTGCTGAAATTATGACACTTGATGGTTTTTTTGTCAAAAAATAATTTGAAGCTTGACGAAATATAGAAATACTGTTCTAAAATGTGAAACAGATTCTATCACCTGATCATTTTATTCTGGAGTCAAATCCCAAAATTCTGCTTCCAGGAATAACCGAACATACCGGCAATGAAGAATTTTAAACTTTAAAGTGCGGATATCTTGCCAGACCCTCTCCTGTCAAAAGCAAAGGAAAAAGGTAGGTATGATCTTCAAATCGTAGGCTTTGTAAATTTGAAAGAAACAAAGAAACCAGGTAAAACAGACATCTGTGGTATCTTAATCAACAATCTTCAAAATGTTTGGTACACCCCAGTCTCTGCTGTTTAACGCTAAAACCCACTAAGCTTCTTTTTGATAGAGTTTTTCAATTATGGATTATTCACAGAAATTGAGTCGTGCACTCGATCCCCTTCTCCTTTATTACAAGATAAAAATGTCTTTT
>DASPPQ010000167.1:0-48461 GCA_035625415.1 Thermodesulfobacteriota bacterium | reverse complement strand
GTTCATAGATCGATCAATTAAGGAAGTTTTTGAAAAATTACCGTTAACCAAAACTCAAATAACTCGCATAAGAGAAATTTTGGGAAGTTTATTTTCGAAATTTCCGGAAGATGTTCCAAGCGAAGATATCTCTGGAGTTGTGATTGCTGGTTTCGGGGAGAAAGATACCTTTCCGTCGACGATCTCGTTTGATACTGAGGGGATAGTTTACAATAAGTTGAAATACAGAACGCGAATGCAGGGGAAGGTTGACTTCGATAATTCGGCTGCGATCATTCCTTTTGCTCAAGGAGAAATGGTTTTTACGTTCATGGAAGGTGTTGATCCCTTTTACAAAAACATGGAAGAGAGCTATCTTTCCGAAATATTTGATAACTATGCGGAAATATTTATCAATAGGATGAGAGGCCACAACAATGCCGAAAAGAAGAGACTGAAACGCAACATGATAAAAATAGGGAAGGGGATGCTGCAAGAACATGCCAAAAGGCTAGAGGGATATAGGCATGAAAAGTACGTTGAACCGATCATGAATGTAGTTTCGATGCTCCCGAAGGATGACCTTGCTGGCATGGCCGAGTCCCTCGTCAATTTGACTTCGTTCAAACGAAAAGTTACGCTTGATGAGACGGTAGGTGGCCCAATTGATGTTGCAGTAATTTCTAAAGGGGACGGTTTCGTTTGGATTAAACGAAAGCTTTATTTTAAAGCTGACCTAAACCCGCAATTTTTTGCGAATTACTATCAAGGGGCGTAATATGGGCAAGATAAGAAAACCAAAGAAAATTTTCTATTCTTTAAAAGAATTTGAAAAGGCATATTTTCCAAAATCGTTTGAGATGGAAGTATTGGAAAAACCTACCCCTGCTCGTGAAATGGGGATTCGCTTGGCAAAGGAATCCTTGGATAAAATTAAGGAACAGATTACAGATTGAATAATCTATTCTTCGCTTTTCCCCAAACTTTGTAGGTTTTTATCCCTCCTGTTTCGGGGGCCGTTTTAGTTATATCCCTGCCTCCTCCTTAGACAAGTCGACATTAAATTCCGGTTTTACAACACCCGGCAAACCAAGCCCTTCAGGTATTCGCCTTCGGGATGGTATAGGTTTATGGGATGATCATACGGATGGCCTATTCGAGCGATGAGCTGAACAGCTCTTCCGGAATCCAGTGCGGCAGAGAAGACAATCTTCTGGAATAAATCCCAGCTCATATGATGAGAACAAGAGAACGTGAAGAGGAGACCTTCCTTATTCAACAACCGGAAGGCCCAAAGATTAAGATCTTTATAGCCCCTTGAAGCACTTGCAAGGTGCCCCTTCTTTTTAGCAAACGGAGGAGGATCGAGAATCACGACATCGTACCCGGGTTCAAGGCTTCTCATGATTTCAAAGACATCTCCCCGAATGCGTCGACGGGGGATTTTCTCCAACTGGTTTAGATTAAAATGGTCTTCTGCGGCCGACAAAGCCTCCTCAGAGGAATCGACAAGGGTAAGCTCTTTTGCTCCTCCTGCTGCCGCATGGATGGAGAAAGCGCCGGTATTGCAGAAACAGTCCAAAATCTTCTTTCCCTCTGAGAGACTTCTTAAAGAGAGGCGATTTTCTCTCTGATCCAAGTAAAAACCAGTTTTTTGGCCCTTCTTCACATTGACTCTAAAACGGCAACCATATTCTTCAATCTCAATAAATTCCGGAACATCCTTTCCGTAGAGAAGGCCGGTGCTCTCAGGCAATCCCTCCTCACTCCTAGTGGCCACATCGCTCCTTTCATAAATACTTTGGGGACGCAATTCTTTTGCCAACAAATAAGTTAACATTTTTTTTAACCGGTCTATCCCGGCCGTCAAACACTGGAGAACAAGGGTCTCTCCATAGCAATCCACAATCAACCCGGGGAGGAAGTCTCCCTCTCCATTGATGACCCGATAGGCATTCGTTCTTTCTCGCGACCAATATTCTCTTAGGACGGCCGCTCTTGAGATCCGCTCACTGAAAAACTTTTCCCCCAATTCTTCCTTTTTCTGTGTCAGGAGGCGCACGATGATCTGGGAGTGGGGATTGAGATGTCCGAGGCCCAAATATTGACCCTCACTGGAGTATACCTCTCCAGCCTCTCCTGGAGAAACCTCCCCCTCTACCCTGGCGACCGCTCCGGAGAAGACCCAGGGGTGTCCTCGCAGCACTGGCTTCTCTCTGCCTCTCTTCAGTATGATTCTGGGAAGGGCAAGCATGAACGATGTACGATGAACTGTGAACGAAGAACGATGAACAATGAACCGTAAACGATAAACAACGGACTATGAACTATAAGTTACGAACGATAGACGATGAATCATGAGGTACGTTGGACGATGAACCCTGAACGGAGAACTGTGAACTTGATAAACCTCCCTATCTCCGCGTCTCCCTGCCTACCGGCAGGCCCTGAACCGAATGTGGTACAGTGCAGGCAGGCGTGTCTCCATATCTCCCCGTCTCTCCATTTTTTCTGTGAAGGGCTCTTTCGAGTAAATTAGCGACGAACTCCGTATAGGTGATTCCTTGAACTTTGAGGATTCTGGCCATTCCGGATTGAGGAGAGATATCGGGGTTCGGATTTACTTCCAACACATAGATTTTTCCATCCCGGTCAACGCGGAGGTCTACCCTGGCATAATCCCGGCATCCGAATAACTTAAAAACCTTGACCGCGACGTGTTCCACCCTTTTTTTCATCACCCATTCCAAGGGAGCAGGGCAGACCGGTTTTGACTTTTGATATTCAGAGCTATCCGTAACCCATTTGGCCTCGTAACCGCATATTCTGGGAACCCCCTCCGGGAACTCGGAGTAGTCAATTTCTGAGATAGGGAGAACCTCCAGATTTCCATTGGTCTCCATCAGGCCCACGTTCAACTCTCTCCCGTCGACGAATTCCTCTACCAAGGCAGGCTGTTGATATTGTTCGATGACATATTGAATCTGTTTGCTCAGCGCCTCATCATTGAAGACGACGCTTTCTCTTGAAATCCCGAGACTTCCGTCTTCGTGGAGCGGCTTGACAATGATCGGAAAGATATTTCCCTTCACAGGGCCTGAGGTTCGCTCAAAGATTCGATACCGAGGGGTCAGGATATCTTGAGCATGAAGGATATCTTTAACCTTACCTTTGTCCTGACACAAGCCGAGCGTAAGAGGAGAGGATCCGGTGTAGGGAATGCGAAAAAGATCCAATAAAGCGGGGATATTCATCTCCCAGCAGCTGTTTCCATATACACTTTCGCATAAGTTGAAAACGACATCGGGCTGGTACTGCTTCAACCAGTGGATGATCGGAAAAATCTCATCCTGGACGGCCATGGTCATGCTTTGATGACCAAGAGATCGGAGCGCATTCTCCACGGCCTCGATCTCTTCGATGATCGCTCCTTCTGCCAGGATATCCTTTTCTTCCCCTTTCTGGAGCCGTTCGAAAAGATTGTACAGGATCACCACTTTTAGCACGGATCCTCTTCTCCTCCTTTCCGTATTTCATGCAGACCCAGGACTTCAGACTTTAGACATTTATTATTTTAGCCTGATGTCTGAAGTCTACGATCTAATTCACAGTTACCACGCTTAAGCCATCACCTTTTTCGACGCAGTCTTTTCCTCCGTCGTCGGTCTGGTTTTCTTGAATTCAATGATATTCGGCTCTGGATATTCGAAGACCCTTCCCTCATAATTTCTTAGGACAATCTTTCCCCTGCCCTTTGAGACTAGATAATCCGGCTGCAACGGGATCTTTCCTCCCCCTCCGGGCGCATCGACGACATAAGTGGGAACAGCATAGCCTGTGGTGTGGCCGCGCAATTTTTCCATAATCTGAATCCCCGTTGCTACCGAGGTTCGGAAGTGTTCTGTCCCCATGGCCAGGTCGCACTGGTAGATATAATACGGGCGGACCCGAATCTTAAGGAGCTCTTGAAGGAGTTTCTTCATCACATAGGGCTTATCGTTGATCCCCTTTAGAAGGACGGTCTGGCTCCCTAGAGGCATCCCTCCGTCCGCCAGTTCGCTACAAGCTCTCCTCACCTGATCGGTGATCTCCTTCGGGTGCGTAAAATGGATAGAGATCAAGAGAGGATGATACTTCTTTAACATCCTCACCAACCCACCGGTAATTCTTTGGGGAAGGGTCACCGGAACTCTCGTCCCAATCCGGAGGACCTCGATGTGGGGAATGGCCCTCAATCGGCTCAACATCTCCTCTAACCTTTCATTTTCCAGGAGAAGCGGATCTCCACCTGATAAGAGGACATCCCGAACCTTTCGATGGCTTTTTAAATACTTAACCACCTCCTCAAAATTTCCCTGGGTGATGGACTTCTCGTTGCTTCCCACCAATCGTCTCCTCGTGCAGTACCGGCAGTAGACGGCGCACTGATCCGTGACGAGCAGGAGCACTCGATCCGGATAGCGATGGACAAGGCCTGGCACCGGAGAATGGTTGTCCTCTCCCAAGGGATCCACCATCTCGCTTTTTGATAAATGGATTTCCTCAATCCGAGGAATGGCCTGTCTTCGGATGGGACAACTGGGATTGATTGGGTCCATCAGGCTTGCAAAATAAGGCGTGACGGCCAAGGCTAATCTTCCTTTCGAATGCTTGATCCCCTCAATCTCCTCGGGGGTCAAATCGATGATCTCTTTGAGCTGTTCAAGCGTGGTAATTCGATGTCTAAGCTGCCATCTCCAATCGTTCCATTCCCTTTCGGAAACACCTTTCCAGACTTGCGGAATGGTCTCTCTCGATTCTTCAATCCTTTCCCCCCCCATTTGAAGGGGGAACAAATCAAGTTGCGAGGCTCTTCTCACCCCCCTTGGGGGGACGGGCAAATTAGAGTCTGAAGCAAGCTCCATCTTCTCTCCTTCCCGCATATCTGCTGAGAGTACGCAGGGTCCCTGCCTGACCCGCTTTTTTGATAAATAAAAAAGGAGATATCTTTAGATACCTCCTCCTTCAAGACAGAGAGAAAAAAACCTTTCCTCCCGATTAGCAAATATGCACCTTTTCTTTTTTTTCCGTTGGACTCGAATCACAACTCCTCTCTTGGATAAAACTCACTTTTGTTGGCGCCCCTTTCTCTTAAAGAGGGGGGCGCCAACGCTTTGACCATAAAACAAACCTTACTTCTTGGGTGCTTCAGGAGCCGGAGCGGGCGCCATCGGTGCGGTTGTTGCTGGCGCTGCCGGAGCTGGTGCCTCCGGTGGTTTCGCCTCCTCTTTGGCTGCTGGCTTCGGTGCTTCCTTGGCTTTGCACCCAATTCCCATTGCGGCAATATTAATCACCAAAACCATTGCGAGGAAAAGAAAAATCCACTTCTTCATGTAACTTCACCTCCTTTCTGAATGGAATGGGAACCCTCCCCTTTTTTCCCAAATGAAGGAGTTTTCACTCCATCGGGAAAAGAAATCTCCCGGATAACCTTCCGTAACAACCTCGGATCCACAGGTTTTTTGATAATACGATGAATCCCCATTTTTTTCAATCGAATAGTGAGTTCGTCACTGACCAAAGGGGTCATCAGGATAAAACGGTCATTCCATTTTTTCAGGACAGAAAATCCCTTCTCCAAAACATCAATCTCCACGTCAGCTAAAATCATCCCTCCTTCGACATCCTTCTTCCTCTTTTCCAATTGGAAAAAATCCTCAATCTCCTCTACATGAAAACCATACTTCTTCAAAATCTTATTCAGGCTGAGCCGCACAAACTCATCCTTGTCAAGAATAAAGGCCCACTTCTGCTTTTCCTTCATGAGAAAATACTATATCAAACTTCGTGCCAAATTTTTCTCGATCCACTCCAGCCTGCATCTTAAAACTGTAATGATATTGAAATGTTATATCTATACCGTTCTCACTCTATCCATATTAATCTGAAATAACAAAAATAAAAAGGGAAAAAATGACATACCCATTTTCAATAATACAAGACAAAATGCCACCATACTTTGAAACCCTTCTTAACAAGTACGACTTTTCGTCCTCCTTTCTGGTTCGTTAGCCGATTGAACGCTAATCCTGCAAAAATAATCTCCTTCCAGGGTAGGACAGGGATACACTTATAGAATGGATCTTAATCCTCCGATCTCCTCTACTTTCCTGTGGATCGTCCGGACATTGATCCCCAGCAACCTAGCCGCCTTTTGTTTATTTCCTTTCGTCGCCCGGAGTGTCTGAATCAGCATCTCTCTTTCGACCTCTTCAAGAGGCGTTCCTATCTCGATGAGGATGACCTCGGGTCTTCCCCTCCGATCCCGTATTTCCTGCGGAAGGTGCTGGAGATCGATGACCTTCGGACTGCTGGTCACCATCATGGATTCAATGGTATTCTCCAACTCCCTGACATTTCCTGCCCATTCGTAATCCACCAGAAGATTCATGGCCCTCTGAGAGACTCCCTCCACTTTCATACGATATCTCTGGCCATATTTTCCTACAAAAAAATTGACGAGGAATGGAATATCATCTTTTCGCTCCCTCAATGCCGGAAGCTTGATATTGACCACGTTGAGGCGATAATAGAGGTCCTCTCGAAACATCCCGCCCTTGACGGCCTCCTGGAGATCTTGATTGCTTGCCGCAATGATTCGGATATCCACCTTGATGGTCCTATTTCCACCGACCCTTTCAAATTCGCCTTCCTGGAGGACCCGTAAGAGTTTGATCTGCGTGGCTGGAGGAATATCTTCCACTTCGTCCAAGAAAAGGGTTCCCTGATGGGCCAATTCGAATCGACCCTTTCGAGAAGCGATCGCTCCGGTAAAAGCCCCCTTCTCATGGCCAAAAAGCTCGCTCTCGATGATCCCTTCACTTAAAGAGGCACAACTCACCTTGATAAAAGGCATGGAGGCCCGCGGGCTATTGTAATGGATCGCGTTGGCGATTAATTCCTTCCCCGTTCCGCTCTCGCCTATGATGAGGACAGAGCTATCGTAGGGCGCAATATGGCGGATGAGTTCAAAGATTTTTACCATCTTCTCGCTTCTTCCAATGATATTCTTGAAATGGAACTTGTCTTCCAACCGGGAGCGTAAATCCCGATTTTGGAGGATCAGTATCTGTTTCTCCAATGCCCTTTCCACTAACAGCGAGATCACCCTCGGGTTGATCGGTTTTTCAATAAAATCGAAGGCGCCCAATTTCATTGCCTGAACGGCCTTCTCGATCGTCCCCTGGGCAGAAATGACAATCACCTCCGTCTCCGGCCGGAGTCCCTTTACTGCTTCCAAGAGCTCGATCCCGTTCATTTTCGGCATGATCACATCGGTAATCAGCAGATCTACGCTCTCATGCCGAAAAAGCTGAAGGGCCTCTTTCCCATTCGCGGCCAGGAGGATCTCATGCCCTTTCTTTTTCAACAAAAGGCGAAGGCTTTCTCCCACCGTGGGGTCATCCTCTGCAATTAAGATGACTTTCTTGTCCATGGCCACTTCCAAATGCCCGATGAACCATGAATGATAAACGATGAACTCTTATCCATTTGCGAAGTATAGGTATCTATCTCTCTTCCTTCTCCGTTCATCGTTCATCGTCCATCGTCCCATCCTCTCAGTTTCCCTTTTGACCAAGCGGAATCCTTATTTTAAAGGTGGCCCCCTTATTGACCTCACTTTTCACGGAGATCTCTCCGTGATGGTCTGAAATAATCTTTTTGGCAATAGAGAGCCCCAACCCCGACCCCATCGGTTTGGTGCTGAACATAAAATCGAAAATCCTGGGAAGATGTTCCTTAGAGATTCCCGCTCCATTATCCCGGATGACGATGAAGACATTTTTCCTGGAACCCCGCGTGAAGACATGAATCTCCCCTTTTTCCGAGACCGCCTGAATGCTGTTGATGAGGAGATTCGATACAGCCAAATTGAATTGGCTGACGTCGATCCTCATCAGGGGTAACTTTTTTTGAAAATGGGTTTCGACCCTTGCGTTCTTTATTTGGGCATCGGATCCTAAGAGTCGCACCACGGAATCCAATACATCGTTCAACTGAGTCCATTCGAATTTCAGGGGGGGGAGACGATTGAAATCTAAAAATTCTTTCAGATTATTCTCCAGCCGGAGGGTTTCGTAGCTGATAAAATTGATCAAGGAATGAATCTCGTCCTTCTGAGAGAGCTGGGCTTCTCCCCCCAACTCTTCTCTCAGCAACTCAATGTTGATATTCAAAGAGCTCAAGGGGTTTCGGATCTCATGGGCCATCCATCTTGCCAGCATTCCAATGGTGGAAAGATCCCGGCTCTTGCTGATCTCCCTCAAGAGCAGACCCTTCTCCGTCACATCGGCAAAGGTTGCTAAACAACCCAAGAATTCCGTCCCTTTCTTATCAAAAATGGGATAAAAGCTGCACTGAAGAATTCGGGTCTCCCGGCCCGCAGAAGGAGCAGGAGGGACATTGATGGCCAGATCGACATCATGGTTGCTTTCTCTCTTTTCGTAAACGAGATCAAAGTGGTTCTTGATATTCTTATAAGGAATGGCCCTCTCCAATCTCTTGCCCAGCACCTTCTTACCGCTGATCTGAAAATACTTCTCAGCGATCAAATTGAAGATTTGAATTCGACCTTGCGCGTCGGCAAAGACGACGGCCTCTTTGAAATTTTTCAAAATGATTTCGTGAAGGTTCTGCTCTGATGGGCTCATCCTGAAGCGGTACCTCCATCTATCCATCCATACCGTTTCAGGGCATGGTGGAAAATCGTCTTAACCAGCCTGGCATAATCCCATCCCATGTTCCTTGCAATCATCACCAAGTCTCCGTAAACGGGAGAAAGGCCTGGAAGGGGATTGATCTCTAAAAAAAAAGGGGTCCGGTCCTCCCCTACACGAATATCCACCCGTGAAACATCCCGGCACTCCAAGGCCCGATAGGAACGGAGGGCCACCTCCTCAATTTCTTTTGAAAGATCCTGGTCAATCAAAGGAGGGCAATGGTATCGAACCTTTTCTTCCCACTCCCTCTTAATCTCTAAAGAGTAAATGGATTCTTCCGGGGCTCTTCCCTTGATCTCGATCTGCATGATGCCGAGGACAAGAGGATCTTCGTTGCCCAGGATACCAACTGTGAACTCCGGGCCTTTAACGAATTCCTCCACGAGAACGGGGGAGCCATAAGTCTTTAAGAGCCCTGTGGTCTTCTCTCTGAGGGATTGAGTATCCGAAATTTTCGAATCCAGCCGAACCCCCTTGCTCGACCCTTCGTGGCACAGCTTGACGAAGAGGGGGTAACGAAGGTCCAAGCTATGGAGGTCCTCGACTCTCTCTACTTTCTTAAATCGCGGGGTCGGGATATCTTGACTCATGACGATTCTCTTCGCCATGGCCTTATCCAGAGTGAGGGAGAGGGTGAGAGGATCGGAGCCGGTATAAGGGATATTTAGAAATTCTAAGAGAGCCGGGACGTGGGCTTCCCTGTTTCGACCGTGAAGACCTTCTGCAATGTTAAATACGATATCGACCGGTGTTTGCCTTAACCGATCAATCAAACCGGCGTCTCCGCCCAGCCGGACTACTTCGTGCCCTTCGTCCTCCAGGACCTTACGAATGGCGTCGATCGTCTCCTCAACATCGAACTCTTCCAAGAAATCGATCGGCTGATTTTCTTGCTGAGAAAAATCCTTTTTGAGGTTATAGGTGATGCCGACTTTCAATTTCATCTTCAGAACATTCCTGGCTTGCCATGGCATGACAGGCACCCGTAATGATTTTCTTTTATCTCCGTTTTAAACCTTTGTCAACCCTGATCTATGAAAAATTGATGCGGGAGGCTTGATTCTCGCCTGAAAGCTCAAGCCCTCGTCAGGGCAAGTGCTTTCGAAAGATATCCTTTTATGTTACATTGTCTCCATGATGCAGCAGGACAAAGGACTCGGGTTGAGGATGAAGAGAGAAGAGATGTTCCAAGCCTTAGCCAATTTACGAAAAGGTCTCCTTCAAATCAGTATTGTAATCATCCTAAGCGGGATCATCATTTTCCCCTTTTCTAAGAAACTGTTGGGATATCTCTGTCAAAAGACGCTTGAAACCGGCCTCGTCGCTTACTCTATTCCGGAGGCTTTCTTCTCGCTACTCAAGCTAACCCTTTACATGAGCCTGTTCGTTTCCATTCCTTTGATCTTTTACTACATTTGGAAAGCATTCTCCCCCGTCTTTCGTTCAAAGGGATTGAACTCGGCAACCGGCATCCTTGTCGCCTCGATCTTCCTTTTCTACCTAGGTGCATTTTTTTGCTTCTTTGTCGCCTTGCCAAATGGGGTTAAGTTTCTGTTAGGATATCAATCCGCCCACATCAAACCGATGATCTCTGCCGGAAAATATGTCTCCTTTTGTACGGTTTTCATCTTTGGGTTTGGGTTGACCTTCGAGCTTCCTCTGATCCTTGCTTTATTGAGCTATCTCAAGGTGGTGAATGCTGTCTTTTTGACTCGAAACCGGAAGTATGCTATTCTCCTCATAGCGATTATAGCGGCTGTCGTCACGCCGACCCCGGATGTCTTTAACATGAGCTTGATGGGGGTCCCTATGTACTTGCTATTCGAGATTGGCGTAATTTTGGTCAAAGCGATCGAGCGAAGAAGGGCCAGACCTGAGATGCCTCTCTCCCCCTGATAGCGATGGAAACAGACAAGCCCACTGCCCTCTCCCTTTTTTCCACTCCTTGGGTCAGGTCCCTGATCCACGACCGGATTTCCCAGATAGGGCTCAAGACCAAGATTACCTTTCTCATCATTCTTATCGTTGTCGGGGTTCTCCTTCTGGCCAGCTACTTAGACTATCATTTCGCAAGAAAGGATCAGATCGACCTCTACCTAAATCGAAATATCCTCATTGCAAAACAGATCGATGCCTCGATTCCAGATCGAGCGATTCGAGAGGACCTCCCTCACGTATGGGAAGAAGTGGAGGAGTGGTTGCTCAGCCGCCCCTTCCTGATGGAAATCGATGTCTTTCTGTTTTCTGACAAGGATTGGGAAATCATCGTCTCTCATTCAAGGGACATCCATCAGACGTCATTGGTCTTGTCCAAGGATCAAATCAATCGGTTGAAGAAGGACAAAAACCTCTCCTCGCTCCATGACGTGGGAGAGGAGAAATGGCTGGAGGTTATTGTTCCCCTTCATTTCGGAACAAAGGTCATCGGCGGGATTCGGCTGGTCAGTTCTCTGGATGAAGCCCAAAGCTTCTTAAATAAGAAGAGAAATCGGGCGATGATCCTGACGTTTTTCAGCATTCTCGTCATCCTGATGACGCTGACAATGCTCTTCGGGAAACTGGTCGGGGACCCGATTCAGAGGTTGGTAGAGGCCATGTCCCGCGCAGAAAATGGTGACCTGGAGGCCGAAGCACACATTCAAAGTGGGGATGAGCTGGGAAAATTGGGAAGAAATTTCAATCGCATGCTCAGGACGATCCGGGAAACCCACGAGCAGAATATCGAACTCCTGAGGCAGGTCAACCAGTTCAATGAAGAGTTGACCAGGAGAATCGAGGCCGCCACTTCAGAATTGGCCAGGAGAAACGAAGAACTGAGGCTTCTCAACGAAGCCCTGTTTGAATCTCAGCACCAATTAAGCCAATCTGAAAAACTCGCCGCCGTAGGCCAGGTCACCGCCACGATGGCCCACCAAATCGGAACCCCCCTGAATTCGATCTCCGGCTATATTCAGCTCATTCTGCAGGATGGGAACCTTCGGCCTAAAGATCGAGACCGTCTCAAAATCATCGAATCGCAGCTGGACCGGCTGGCCGATTCGGTAAAGAGCCTCCTCTCTTTTACCCGGCAGCCCAAACCCCAATTGAAGCCTTTGGATGTCAATGACGTGCTGGAGGAATTGTTCCGTTTGAGCGAACCCTGGTTTCTTGCACGAAATGTGAAACTCTCTACCCACCTTTCCCCGGACCTCCCTCCGGTCTTGGGGGATTCCACCCATCTTCAAACCCTCTTTCTTAACTTGATCGCAAACGCCTTAGACGCCATGCCCCAGGGAGGGGTACTGACGATCAAAACCCACCTGGTCCCCCCTCCCCCTTCTTCAGAGGATAAAAGATGGCTGGAGGTCTCGATTGCCGATACCGGAATCGGCATAACTGAAGAATCGAAAAGGAGGATCTTTGACCCTTTCTTCACCACAAAAAAAATGGGAGAAGGCACGGGACTAGGATTAGCGATCTGCGAGAAGATTATAAAAGAACATTCTGGAATGATCGAGATAAAGAGTGAAGTCGGAAAAGGGAGCACGTTTTTCATCTCCATTCCCCCCCTTGAAAGAAGTGAAACCGATGAACAAAGCATCAGCCCGTCTCCTGGTCGTGGATGATGATCCTGTCACCATCGACCTACTAAGAGAAGTGCTTTCCAAAGAAGGTTATGAAATCTCCACCGCCTTGAGCGGCGAAGAGGCCATTGCTCGGGGGACGGAAAACCTTTTTGACATCATCATCACCGATGTGAGGATGGGAGAGAAAGATGGGATGGAGGTGCTCCGGTTTTTCCGGAAGAACGCCCCGGACACCACCGTAATTATGATCACCGCCTTTGGATCCATCGAGACTGCCATTGAGGCTATCCGGGAAGGGGCTTACGACTATATCAGCAAGCCTTTCAAATTGGATGAGATCAAATTTACTATCCGGAGGGCGTTAGAGCAGAGAAGGCTTATCCAGGAGAACAAATTTTATCGGCAGGAACTTCTTGAAAAGTATCAATTCAAGAATGTCATCGGACGAACCCCTCAGATGTTTCAAGTCTATAAGACCATTGCGAAGGTAGCGGATACCAAGTCCACAGTGCTTCTATGCGGAGAGAGAGGAACAGGAAAAGAACTGATCGCTCGCTCCATTCATTACAATAGTCAGAGAAATAACCGCCCTTTCATTCCTGTCGACTGCGCTTCGTTGGTGGAGACGTTAATAGAAAGCGAGTTATTCGGCCATGTCCGAGGGGCGTTTACAGGAGCCTCCACTGCCAAGAGGGGCCTCTTTGAGGAAGCGAATGGTGGGACGCTCTTCCTTGACGAAGTGGGGAATCTCAGCCTCTCGATGCAATCGAAGCTTCTAAGATTTCTGCAGGAATACGAAATCAAGAGGGTGGGAGGAACAGAAAGCGTCAAGGTCGACGTCCGGGTCATTGCGGCGACAAATCAGCCGTTAGAACCCCTCGTGAAAAATGGTAAATTCAGGGAGGACCTATTCGATCGGCTCAATGTGGTTACCATCACCCTCCCTCCCTTGCGGGAGAGGAGGGAAGATATTCCCTCGCTGGCTAAACATTTTCTGCAGAATTTTTCTGAAGAGAACCACAAAGATATCTCTCATATTAGCCCGGAAGCTCTCGAAATACTCACCCGATATTCCTGGCCGGGGAATGTCCGTGAATTGGAACATACGATAGAAAGAGCCGTCATCCTTTCCGTCCATCCGATTATCCTTCCTGAAGACCTTCCAAGAAAAATACTTGAAGAAATCAGCGGTCCGGAGATTCTCATTCCCGAAAAGCCAGTATCTTTAAGAGAATTGGAAAAACGATATATACTGAAGGTGCTTCAAGAGACCGGTGGGAATAAGAAGAGGGCATCCGAAATTCTTGGTATTAATCGAACAACTCTTTACAAAATATTGGAGAAAGACGACGTGTAGATTTTTGCAACACACTTAGAGTGCTGTGTCGATTCCTACAACATCTCTTTCCTAACAAAATCCCCGATAAAATATTTTGTCTTATAAATTCATGGAGTTAAGAATATTCTATTCTATTTTTTGTTGGCACCGATTTTGCTATCCTTTTGCTATTCTAATGTTACGAACTTTATGAGAAGGGAGGTGAATTGAATGAAAAAGACAGTTCTGTTAGTGGTCATGCTCACTTTGTTAGCTTTTGTCTCTGGAGCCATTGCAGCGGCCCCTCCAACAGCAGCAACCACTGCTCCTGCCCCGGCAGCACCAGCCTCTACCGCGCCTGCTAAAATGGACAAGTTTAGCGGAGCGATCAAGAGCGTGGATGCCATGGCAAAGAGCCTCGTTGTGGTCAAGGGGAAAGCAGAGAAAACCTTCATGGTAAGCGCGGATACAAAGATTACCAAAGGCAAGGAGGGTCTCAAGTTGGAGGATTTGAAGGCGGGAATGAATGTCAGCATCGAGTACAAGAAGGAGATGGACAAGATGGTCGCCGGAGCGATCAAAGTGTCTGCCCCGAAGGCTGCACCGAAGAAGTAATTTGCAGCGATTAGAAAATTTGATTTATAAAAAAGGCACACTGTCTGAGTGTGCCTTTTTTATCCATCGCAAATCGAATTCACTAAAACATGAAAAATCTCATCTTCACTCGTCGGAAAGCTTTAGCATCTGGGCTGGAATTGGTGGAAATAAAAAGCATCAGCCTTTTATTTAGAGCAGGGTCAAAGCCCTTCCCTTTCTAACGGGGAACACTTCGAACTTTTGAAGCTCCTGCCCACACGGCGCAGGGATTCCCCTCTTGTTTTCATCTCCTTGACTAAGTTGAGACGGTCCATTGAGAAGATTTCTCCGCAAAAATACAGACCCTATTCCTTCCTCCCCTCTTGGCATCATAGAGCGCCTGGTCTGCCATCTTAATCAACTCTTCTTTCGACTTCACTCGATGGCTTGGAAAATTGGAAATTCCCATGCTGAGGGTTAAATTGACTTGAGCACGTTCCACCTCGAAGAGGGTCTTTTCAACCGACTGCCGAATGCGCTCCGCAATCACAAAGGACTGCTCCAAGCCAGCCTCGGGCAATATCAGCATGAACTCTTCCCCGCCATAACGAGCGACCGTATCTTTCCTCCGAACCGAATTTTTCAATAGAGAAGAAATCTTGCAAAGGATCTCATCTCCTTCGGTGTGCCCGAAGGTGTCATTGACTTTCTTGAAATGGTCTATGTCCACCATCACCAACGAAAGGGGAACGCCGCTGTAAAAAGATTTTTCGGCTTCCACCCCAAGCCTCTCTTCGAAATACCTCCGATTATAGAGGCCGGTCAAAGTGTCATAGGTGGCCATGTTCTTGACTGAACTAAATCTTTGAAAATGCTTCAAGCTCGCTGCCATCTGGTATCCGATGACGGAAAGGAACTGCAGGTCTTGGGCGTCAAAGGCGTTGGGTTCGTCGCTGTTGAGAGAAAGGCATCCTAAGATCTCCCCCTCCACAGCAAGAGGCAAAGTGAGGTGAGACTTTAGGGTTGCTTTGGGACTCACCAACCTCTGTTTGGCTCTTAGCTCCCTTTTATCTACCCGGAGGGTAATGCGGTCGGCATCGACGGACTCCTCTCCCAGGATTGAAAAAACGTTGATCATATTCTTCACGACCTCTTGGGAAAAGGACGGAGGGCAAGATTCTTCTTCGAAAAGGAAAAGAAGGAGATCCTCCTTCCAAAATACTCCAAAGGAAGAAAAGTCGAACAAATTGGGAAGATTGTTTCCGGCCGCTTCGACGATTTCCTTGATCTCGACGCTCGTGCTGATGGCATTGATGGTCGAGCGAAGCACGTTTAGATTCTTAAAAATCAACCTCACCGAAGTCCCTCATCATTGAGAAATAATCCGCTCAGCCGCTTTGACCTTCGGGAAGACCTTTGGAAAGAGTTCTTTGTTGATCACCCCATCTGCCAACGCCGAAAAAAGATGGGAGAGTTGATTGATCAGGCCTTGAAAACCGCGATGAATTTCCGCGGGGCCAACCGTCCGACAATCCTCCTTCACTTTTTCCCATGAGACACCTTCCTCGGAGACTTTGAGAGAAAGCAAAAAGGAATGCTTCTCCCCAAGTTTCCGGATGGCGAGGGTGAAAAGAAACGCCAGAATGGCTTCTCCGATCAGCGCCGACACAATCTCCCAAAGATCCGTCAAAAGATCTGAATAGAGATCTAAGACGAGGTCAGAGGACAATTTTACTCCCTTATCCTTCTTCACTGTCGGTCCCATTTTCGGTCCCTAAGACTCCTTTCCCCCTTCCTAATTTCTTCACCTTATTACGAATTTCCTCCTGGTAGACATAAAAGGCCAGGATCACAAAAGCGGATATCCCCGACAGCAGCAAAAAGAGCTTATATTGATGCCCGAAGGCCTTCGCCCCTTGAAGCGTTGCCATCAATGTTCCGGGTATCCTTCATAGAGATAAAAAGGAAAATACCCAAATCATAGGGGTCAGGCCTAAAATGTAACAGAGCGCATCCTTCGGAAAACCGGAAGCAAAAAAAAGATGAAACTGAAAATGACGCCTTCATGCTCAACCAAATCATCGATTTTTTTTCTCGTCCGCCCTGAGACAAATTTTTCAGCGGCTATTTTCTCAATCATCCTCGCCAAACTGAAGGCAACCCAAGACCCCAAGGCGAGCCCAATCATGGGATAGAGCACTCCGGCAGACACCCCAAATAGGTAACCTCCTAAGAATTCTATCGCCCCTTCTGGAATGGGTGCAACAATCACTTGGATGATTTGGAGCAGGATATAAGCTAATGGGGCATACGGCCCGAAAGAGGAGATGACTTTCTTTAATTGGTGGGGATCTTGATAAATGTCATAAAGCTTTACGGCATGGGTCCACAGCTGGGAATGATAATGATTGACCGCAAAAAGAATAACCCCTGCCAAAATACCGACGGGCAGAATCCATTTCCTTTTGATCAGGAATGAAGGAACCATAAATCAGGGTCATTGGAGCTTCACGCCCTAACAGGCGCGGCTTCTCGGTGAGGTGGTTTCCGTCCATATCGTGCCCTACCTTGCCCTATCCCACCGGTGGCGAAACGGGGCACGCGGGGCACATGCCGCCAATCATGAACCAATTTTATTTTTATTCCCATAACATAAAAACGACCCTGAGTAAAGGAAATATGAGCACCGGTTCCCAACGCTTTTCTTTTCGGGAACACACCATCCAAAATCTAACAGCATGCCGTACGAAATCGAAAGGATTTGACAAACGACGCATCTCTATATCATATTTGCAGCGAGGTTCTTCCCTCGGAGGATCGAGCACTTTGATGGCTGAAAAGATCAATACTCTGGAACCTAAAATGTCGGGCTTCCCGTGGAAACCGTTACTCATGCTGTTAGTGGTGGCAGCGGCATTTGCGCTGGCCTATCTTACACCCGCACGGATGTATTTCGCCAACATCCAGACCGTCAAACGTTGGCTGATCTCCCTGGGATGGATGGGGCCGGCGGCGTGGACGGCAATTGTTTTCGCCCTCGTCGCCGCAGGCATGCCCCGACTGCTATTCTGTCCCATCGGCGGCCTTGCGTTCGGGTTCTGGCACGGTCTGCTGTGGACTCAGGTGGCAACACTGGCCGGTTATTATGCCTTGTTTCTGTTTGTGCGCTGGGGCGGCCGCGATTTCGTTCTACGCCATTGGCCGCGGGTCGGCCGGCTCAAGGAGCATTTTCACGGGCATTCGGCGGCGCTACTCGTCTTTGCCATACGCCAGCTTCCCATCAGTGGGTTGATCATCAATTTTCTGATGGGGCTGTCGCCCATCCGACACCGCCACTTTCTGCTTGGGACGGCCTTCGGGATTCTACCTGAAGCCATCCCGTTCACGCTGGTAGCCAGCGGTATGGTCAAGCTGACCAGCCAGAACACACCTCTCTACATCGCCGCCGCGGTGGCGGTTCTTCTGTTGGTGTGCACGGCCCTGTGGTACTTCTCGCGACACTCAAAACTGCTGGCCGAACTGCGCGGTGAAGCTCGGGCAGCAGACGAGGGAGCAAGAGCCTCTCCGTCCGACGTTTCTTGAGCGGTACGTTGGTCTTTAGAAGACAATTCTGCGGACGACAAAGATACAATCGGGAGGAGTGCAATGACAGTTCTGATCTCATCGACCGGAAGGGCAAGAGCGGGCAGGTGCCCGATTTTTTGACCGGGAAGGTGCCCGCAGGTCCCGCCTCGTAGGCGGAGTCAAGGGGCACAATATGGGCGAAATTTCATTTGCTCGCTTTTCGCTCGCCACTACATGCCCGGGAAGCCCCGCCCTATGCCTGCCCGCCGGTAGGCCGGGGCGGGGAGCTTCACATTGCTCATGTGCCTGATCTCTTCATTTTTATTGACACTACCTTCCTAAATCATGTATAAGGACTTAAATCAAACCTCCGTATTTTTGGAGTGTTTGATGAGAAGAAATTGCCAGAAGATACCTCCGCGAAGCCTCCAGCTGACGATTGTCCCATGGGGGCTTTCTCTTCTGTACCTGTAAGAGGTTTCTTTTGAGGAGAAAAGGAGGAAGAGATGAACCTCGCCGGAATCGCCGAAGAAAGGATGAAGCAGGAGAGGGAACGAGTTACCCTCATTTACGAGGGGAAAGAGATTACGAATGTGGAGATGATCCGTTCATCCCGGAGGCTGGCCCGCGCCCTTAAGGACCTAGGCGTCAAGCGGGGAGATCGGGTCATCCTGCAGATGCCCAACTGTCCAGAGGTGCTCCAGGGCTTCGGAGCCATCTGGAGGATCGGTGCAGTGGCTGTGCCGATCAACTACCTGGTGGGTGAGGAAGAAACCGCTCACATTTACCGGGACTCGGGCGCTAAGGTGGTGATCAGCAGTTCCATCTTCCTCTCCAAGATCCTGGCAGGAAAGGTGAAGGCACCCGGCTTGGAAACGGTAATCCTTGTCGACCCGGAGGTTCCTCAAGGGTTCCTTTCCTACCCACATCTCCTCGAAAAAAAGTCCGAGGAAACAGGGGTGGCAGACATGGATGCTGACGAGCTAGCTGCTTTAATCTACACGGCGGGCACGACGGGTTGGCCCAAAGGGGTCATGCACACCCATTTCAGCCTTTACGAGAACGCCCGAATGCAACACGAAACCCTGGCCTTGCCAGACGGCCTCTTGGCAGTCTTCGTCCTCCCGCTCTGCCATTCCTATGGCATCGCCAGCATCAACTTAGGCCTTTTCAGGCGCAGAGGGAAAGCCGTCCTGCTGAACTCTTTCAACGTGGAGGCCATCTTCTCTGCCATCGAGAGGTATCGGGCCGATACCCTAGCCGGCGTTCCCACCATGTATGTGTTCATGCTGTTGTTCCCAGAACCGAAGAAGTATGATCTGAATTCGATGAAATACTGGTTCTGTGGATCCGCGCCTTTAGCCCTCGAGACCTTTAACCGTTTCAAGCAAACTTTCGGCTTTGAGATTATCGAAGGCTGGGGCCTGACAGAGGCAGGGGCGAACAATACGGCCAATCCCCTCGAGGGTGCGAAAAAGGTCGGCTCTATCGGCCTGCCCATGAAAGGAACAGAGATGAGGGTCGTCGGCAAGGCGGGGAACCCGCTCTCCGCCCGCCAGGAGGGGGAGATCCTGATCCGGGGCCCCATGCTCATGAAGGGCTACTGGAACAAGCCGGAAGAGACCGCGGAGGTTCTCCGCGGTGGTTGGCTTAATACGGGAGACATAGGATACGTGGACGAGGATGGTTATTTCTGGATCACGGAACGGAAAAAGGACCTGATCATCAAGGCCGGCGAAAATATCTCTCCCCGGACCGTTGAGGAGGTTCTCTTCGGACACCCCAAGGTGTCTGAGGCGGCCGTCATCGGGATGAAGGATGACCTCTACGGTGAAGATATCAAGGCCTTCGTGGTCTTGAGACCCGGACAAGAAGCCACAGCCGGAGAGATCATCGAATATTGCCGGAAGAAACTTACGAACTTTTTGCTCCCAAAAGAAGTGGTTTTTCTGAAAGCCCTGCCTAAGAACCTCGTAGGCAAGGTGCTAAAAAAAGAGTTGAGGATGTTGTGACACACTGCGAACAGCTGCCCCGGGCAACGTGTACGATCTCTAAGGCCTTCACGCTTCGGCGGACTCATGGCGGATGGGCCGGAGATGCGAAATCTAAAGCCTTTTTCTGAAAAGGGCGAAAAAGTGTTCCTTCATCTTTTCTGTAAAGGGTCTCTTGCGCCAAGTCTTTTCATCGATTTTGACAGAATTGCTCAAGTCTTCTTCAAAGATCCCGGTCATCTTTGAAGCGAAAGGCAAATTCAAGATTCCAACGTTTCCCTCATCATTGTACACAAGAGATTGGTAGTCGAGGTTGGTGGAACCGATGATGCTCCAGCATTCGTCAAAGATATAGGTTTTTGCATGAAGCATCTCCCCCAGGTATGTATAGATTTCAATACCGCTCTTCAGAAGCCTTGAAAAAAAAGCTCTTCCTGCATAAGAGGCAGCGGGGATATCGCTTTTGCCCGGTACGAGGAGCCTCACTTTCACCCCGCGCCTCACTGCCGTTTCGAGCTTTTCGATCAGCCTACGGCTCGGAATGAAATAAGCGGTGGTCAGCAGCATACGGGTTTGCGCGTGGTCAATGCTGTAGCGAAGGAGGTCCCTCATTCTTTTTCTGCCCTTCCTGGAATAGACGAAGATGGGAAGTGCAGGAATACCGTTTTCCGGAATTTCGCCCTGTATCTCCTCGCTATCCCCCTGGGAAGAAATCTTTTCTCCACCCCAGGTGATCCAGCTTTTCCTGAACGTATCGAAAAGTTCATTGACGATAGGTCCTTCCATCAGAATTCCTGTGTCACGCCAGCCCCTGCTTCGTCTCCGAAGATGAAATCCACTGTATTCATTCGCGATGTTGAGCCCGCCGGTAAAGGCCTTCTTTGAATCGACTACGATGAGCTTTCTGTGATCTCGATGGACGTAATAAAAGGGTGCTGTCCATTTAAAGGGATGTGAGGCCCTGATCTTAATACCCTCCAAGCCCATCTCTTTCCAAAAGCTTCTTGGAGTTCCAAAGGATCCAAAGTGGTCATACAAAACATAGATCTTTACTCCTTTACGGCTCTTCTCTTTTAACAGCTCGGATAAACCAACCCCGGTATCATCATTCTTGAATATATAAAATTGAAGACAGATGAGTTTTTCTGCCCTGCTGATCGTGTCAAAGATCGTCTGGAAGGAATCTTCTCCCTTCCATAATAATCGGACACTCGTGGCAAAGGAGAATCTTTGCTTGAAGATTCCTTCGACGGATGAAATAGTAAATCCGCTTTCCATACGCATTCGGCCTCACCTTAAATTCTATATCAACTCCAACAACTTGGGAAGAGGCAGCAAGATTCAAATGGACAAATTTTGTCCACATACAATAATATTGTCCAATCCCCCCTTCCAATGATGAGAGAACCCCCCGAAATCTGAAGACAATAATTTGTTCGTCTCGTGGCACATAAAATGCATTCGAACCACTCCTTATACTTAAGAAAACGCAAAATACAGGGAGTGAAAAATGGTCATTTGCCCGCAATGCAGCACCGAGCATGATCCCGGAGAGGAATTTTGTCAAAAGTGCGGGAAATTCCTTTTGGCCATTGAAGACTCCGCTCTCGGAGAGGAGAAGAGAAACGTGAAACTCTTTTGTCCCAAATGCCAACTCCTTTACAAGAAAGGGAGCTATTGCAGGAAATGTGGTTCTCTATTGATGCAAGGAAACCCATCTCAAGAAAATGGCGTTCAGCTGGAGAAAAAATCGGCGAAGAGATGGTCCAGAGAATGGTTCACGCTGTTGCAAGAAGAGAAGGAGTTAGAGTCCTGCATAAGTAAGTTGGAAACGCGGCGAGAGACAGTTTCTGGAGAGGTCCTTGATGCTCTGTCCGCTCGTTATAAGGATCGGCTGAAGTCCCTTTCTCCTTTGCATCAAGAAATTGAAACAGAGCTTGAATCGATTAAGAAAAAGGCGTTAGAACAAATCGTTTCCCTCGAAAATGAACTGGAACCCATTCAAAAAAGGCTTGAGGAGTTTCAATCGCTTCACAAGTCGGGCGCGGTCACAAAGCCCGATTTCATCAAAGAGAAGAAGGAATTAAGGAAGGAAGTCAAATCGAGAGAAAAAAGCTTAAAAAAATATCGGCAAATTCTTTCACTCTTGCCCCGTAAGATGGGAGGAAACGTGGCTTCCGCCGGATTCTCAGGAGACCTCCTTCGACCTTCAGCTTTGTTAACAGCCTGTATCATCATCCTCCTGATAATCGCAGGGGGGTACCTCCTTTGGCCGCATCACTCTCGGTCCAGCGGACCGGCCCAAAAAGAAATCGCCACCCCGCTTTCCACCCCGCCTCCTCCAGAAAACCCACCTCCCCCCTTAAAGGACGAAAAAGATGAAAAGATAAACTCCCTCTTTGAAAATATCAGGCAGGCAAACCTTCAGAAGAATATTGATCTCTTCATGTCCTGCTTTTCGCGCGACTTTGACGGAATGGGACGAAAGCGCCAGGATACGCTGAAGATGTGGGACAACTATAGCTACCTCGATCTTTCTTATGATTTAAAGAGACAAACGTTAACGGACGATAGCGCCGATGTCAGATTGGAGTGGCTTGCCAAGACTTCCGAGAAATCGAACGGGAAAATACATGACGGCAGAACCATTCTGGACGTTACCTTGAAAAGAGAAGACGGCCGTTGGAAGATCGTAGAGATCAAACCCGTAAGTTAAGCTTCTGAAATGGGACCAGACATGTTTTGCACAAATTGTGGTGCTTCGAATAAGAAAAATTCTAAGTTCTGTATCAACTGCGCGGAACCGTTCAGCGAGGCCCCGGTAGGGGAAAAACTTTCACGGCCAAGACCCGCAAGGCACAGGTCATACCTTAAAAAAGTCGATTTTCTCCGGCCCCTCTTTGATTTTTCATTTAGTCAATTTGTAAGTCCAAAAATAGTGAAGCTTCTGTACAGCCTATCTATTCTATCCGCTGCTCTGTTCGCTCTCTTCTTGATCGTAGTAAGTTTCAAAGCCTCAACATGGTTCGGAATTCTTGCACTCCTTGTCGGGGCTCCTTCGATATTACTGCTAACAGTCATCCTCAGCAGGGTCTTCCTGGAGATGATCCTTGTCATTTCCCGTACGGCTGCCCGTGTGGAAAATATAAGGTTGGTCGACATCGAAGAAAATCCGGAGTCGAGAGATGACATCGAATGGAATGTATGAACCCTGTTAGAAATTCCAGTGGTTGCGACTCGAAGCCGTGCGGGACACTCTCCGTACAAGCGCCGGCGCAGCGGGTCAAACCACCCCGGGATTATTCTGGGACCTCATCCCGCCGTTGGCGGAACTGCAGAACAGCGGGGCATCATTTCTAACGGGGTGAACGGAATCCTGTCGTTACTTATCGGAAACAACTCTCTTCCTGTTTGAGAAAAAAAGTAAATCCAACGTCAAAAATTTTCACCTGTTGCTTGATCCAGCAGGTGGAACCCTCGACCTTTTTGAAATAAATAAAATTCCCGCGATACTCATCATCGATAAGAAAGGGAAGATGATAGGAAGGGCCATTGGCCCAAGGAATTGGAGCAGCCCGGAGGTCTTTCCACTCATCGACCAATGGCTCGACGACAGGCCGAGCAGGGCTATATCTCTGAGAGGCCGAGAGGGAACAAGGATTGCAGAAAGCCAAGATCCCATCTCCCGCCGCTCTTCGTTTCTGACCTTAACTCCTCGCTAAAATCTAAGAATTGCGAAGGTCAACATACACCGTAGGGTCAGGAATTCCTGCTTCCCTGAAGCCTTTATTTCTCAGGAGACAGCTATCGCATTGCCCGCAGGCCTTCCCTTCTGGTGATGGGTCATAACAACTATGCGTGAGGCGATAATCAATCCCGTGTTCAAGGCCTATGCGAATAATTTCAGCCTTGGTCATATGGATGAGGGGTGCCTGGATCCGAATCTTCATCTTCCCTTCCACCGCCGCCTTGAGGGCTAAATTCGCCATTTTCTCGAAGGCCCGGATGTATTCGGGTCGGCAATCAGGATAACCCGAGTAGTCAATCGCATTCACACCAATAAAAATGTCTGAAGCTCCCACCACCTCGGCCCATGCCAGCGCGTAGGAAAGAAAGATGGTATTACGTGCCGGGACATAGGTAACCGGTATCTCCTTCCTCATTTTGGCTTCATCTCTCGCTTTCGGGACATTGATCATCCCTTCTGTGAGCGCCGACCCGCCAATCTTTCCCATGTCGAGATCGATCATCAGGTGTTCCTTTACGGCAAGGGCTTCAGCGACTCGCTTGGCCGCTCTCAACTCCACTGCATGCCGCTGGCCGTAATTGAAGCTCAGACTATAAACCTCGTAACCCTCCGCCTTAGCAATGGCCATGGCTGTTGTGGAATCAACTCCCCCGCTGGAAAGGACAACAGCCTTTTTGCTCATCGTCTTCCTGCATCCCATTTTTTAAGCCTATCTCGTCCCGCATTATTCTGTTAATGCAGTAAGCCCTGCTCGACGGATTATTCGCCGAACAACAGCGGATTAAACCTCGTTCCATAATCAAATACGTCCAATCCTTCCTTCCTTTTGAGGAAATTCACCACGATGTATGTAACGGGGGTCACAACTGCCTCATAGGCTGACTTCACAAGCCACTGGGTCAAAATGGCTGATAAAAGGACGCCCGCTGGTATCGTCCCCACAAAGGCAAGGGTCATGAACACTAAGGAATCCAACCCCTCTCCCACCAGCGTTGAGCCAATGGTGCGAGTCCATAACCAGCGTCCCTTGGTGATAATTTTCATTTTTGCCAAGACAAATGAGTTGGCGAATTCCCCCACAAGGTAAGCGAGGAAAGAGGCTGCAAGGAGCCGAGGAGTGTAACCCAGGATACGCTCATAGGCTTTCTGTCCATCCCAAAACGAAGCCGGAGGAAGTACCTGTCCGACCCATATCGTGACGACAAAGATGAAGTTACAGAAGAAACCCAGCCATATCACTCTTCTTGCCTGACGGTAGCCATAAACCTCGGTCAGTATGTCGCCGAAAATATAACTGATAGGAAAAATAATGGTACCAGCAGGCAATACGAGCCCGAATATTTCTACTAGCTTTACTGCCGCGACATTTGCCGCGATCAAGCAGGTGATGAAAATCGCCACAACGAATACAAACCATACGGAATAGCTCGTCCTCCCATCGATGGTGGTCTGATCTCGGGACATCTTATTTCCCATGAGTGATGACTAAGGCCGCAATTCTGACATCTCTAATGAAGTATGATTCCGTGTGATTAAGTTGGGTTCTTGCGTTTCTTGGCGCCGCAGGCCTTCAGGAGTTGTTCGAGGACTTCATAGGATTGAAATCCCACAACTTTCTGGTGGTCGGCCACAAAAGTTGGGACTGCCGTAATTCCCAGAGCACGAGAGCGCGACCAATCGGAATCGACGGCCGCCTTAAAGGTTCTCAGTTCAAGAACGGATCTTGCCTCCTTTTCCGGAAGACCTATGGATTTCGCAAGAATCACCAGTTCCTCCGCCCTGCCGATATTCTTCCCTTCGGCAAAATAAGCCCGAAAGAGGGTTTCGTGAAACGAGTCTCCCCTTGCCTTCGATTCTGCCCACTTCGCCAGTTCCTGCGCCAGGCGACTGTTATACGTCCTTTTCCGTTCGGCGAGCGGCAGGCCCAATTCGTCAGCCACCTGTCTCAAGCGGGATAGGATCTTTTTAATGTCAACAGGCCGTCCGGAGAAGAGTTCCTCAAGAGTAGACCCCTCTTCGGGTGTTTCTGGATGAAGAGGAAAAGGCGTCCAGTGAACCTTGACATCATAATTTTTCTTTAATTGCTCAATACGCACGGTACTGAAATAGCACCAGGGTCAAACGTAATCAGAGAAGACTTCAAGAATCAGCTGCTCAGCCATGGCCCCGTCCTTTTCATCTCCCCCGCGAAAAAGATGGACCTTTTCCCAGGAAAGATTTAGTTATCGTTCGGATTATAAAATGCTCTCCTTCGCTCAACGGGGAACTCCAGGGAAATGGAGAAGTTTGCTTCCTTTTCATCTACCCGAAATTTCATCACTCCTCGATTCCTGCGAACCGTGTCCTCGACCATTCTTAATATGAGATCCAAACGATCGTCTCTTTGAATGGCCATGCTTTGCCCTTCCCTCCCGAAGGATTCCGCCGGCTTCTTACGACCCTTGCAAAACACGGTGATCTCAACAAACCGCCCCGCTTTTCCGAAGAAAGCCTGTTTCGGAGGCGGCTCCTGAAGAATGAAGGAACGAGTTAAAAGTCCAAGAGTTTCATTCGAGAACATGGAGGCGACCGTGTATTGAAGGATCGAATTTAGAACAAACCTCAACGGCACATCGGGAATGAGGGTTTCGGGCAGATCCTTTTCAAGTTTTTTATACAGCTTCACTTCCTTCTCTTTGAGTTGAGCCCGGTATTTCCTTAACACCTCCTCAATAAGAATGTTCACGGTGGCCGTTCTCTTAGGCCAGACAGTGACCCGGAAATAATTGAGAAAACCATTCAGCAGTAGGTCGCTTTTCCGAATATCCTCGGTAATCTTTCGATGAAGAAACTTACCAAGCTCCTTATCGCTCAACCCGTCCCGGAAAAGTTGTGTTAGTTTCTGAATAGATTCCAGCCTACTTTTCGTATAAGGAATCCACCCAACCAGCAAGGCTTCTTCTAAAGACTCTCGATCCCTCCCCGCGACGGAGGTAGCGGGGGCAGGAATTTCAACTGGCTGGAGAATAAGAAAGGGTCGCTTTGATTCCCCACGTCGTCTCTGGAAGTAATCCCAATATAGTAGGTCCCCGGTTCCGTGGGAAACTCCGGCCATTCATCGGGAATGACTAACTCGGTCTTCCCGCTGAATGGTTTTGAGATGATTCCGGGCGTCGCTTCCCACGAGAAGTGATTCGGTTCAAAGCAAGCATGGTCCCGGGTCACGTATACCACATAACTCGTCGCCTCCGGAACAGGTTCCCACCAGATTCGTCGCTTCCGAATGAAGGCCATAACCCTCTCCCCCTTTCTAAGGATCGCCAGACCCATCGGTCTTAGCTCGATACTTATATTACAACTCAAACACTCTTAAAAGCAAACCGAGTGAGACCCCTGTGCCGTATTTAGTGCAGTGTCTCTAAAGCTCTTTCACAGTGGTCCAAGAGTCGTCATTCCCGCGAAGGCCGGAATCCAGACCAAAAACACTGGATTCCGGATCAAGTCGGGAATGACAAAATGTGTAAAGCTTTTCTTAGACGGGACATTATGTAGAGGCAGCAGGCAGAGACGAAAGTATGTTTATCGTCTTTATTTGCGTCTCAATATATTGTATGATTTGCATCATTAACGTAGTGAACTTTTTCGCACGAGTCGAACCAAACAGAAAAACGGTTAACCAAGAATACGGGAACCGAGACGCTAACTGACGGGGTAACATAAATGGGACTTCTAAAGCTCCTAACCTCAGATCCACTGGTTTTTGCTCTCGTTGCCATTCCTCTTCTTTTTTCCGTCATCATCCATGAGGTGGCGCACGGCTGGGTCGCTTACAGGATGGGCGACCCGACGGCCAAATGGTCGGGCCGGTTAACCCTCAACCCGCTGAGCCATCTCGATCCCATCGGGACCCTTATGCTCTTTCTGGCGGGGTTTGGGTGGGCGAAACCGGTTCCGGTCAACTTCAACAACCTCACGGACAAGCGGAAAGGACTCCTCTTCGTCTCTTCAGCCGGCGTCCTCGCAAATATCCTTCTCGCCTTTTTCGCTCTGTTATTCATCCGACTCTTTTCCTCGTCTTCCTCGGGAATTGCGGTTATCCTCGTTTATAAAGTGTGTACAGACGTCGCCTACATCAACATCACGCTGGCCGCCCTTAATCTGATTCCCATTCCGCCCCTGGACGGCTCAAAGATACTGCTGGGAATCACATGGAAAAGAACCCCCTATTTCCTCACTCGCCTCGAACCTTACGGCTTCTTCATCATCATCGGCCTCCTTTATCTGGGCATTTTGGATCCGCTGATCGGACTCTTCAGGTGGATGATCGGGACACTGATCGGGGTCCTGATACCTTGAAGATTTGAAGGAATGAACGGCTTCTTTCCTGTCTTCTCACTTCTTAGGAGGCGTCGATCTTGAATCGGGGCGGGGAAACATGTTCGCTCTTGCAGACAGGACAGCGACCCGGAGTGTTCAGGCGAGTCCGCTTCTTGAAAGAGAAACCACATCGCTTGCAAGAGGCCGGTTCCGCAGTGAGGGGTTCGGGATGGACAGACTTCGCGATATGGTTGAGATGGTCGAGGGCTTCTCTTTCTTTAATTCCAAACAATTTCGAAATCTCTCTCAAACTGAGGCTTTCCTTTTCCAACGTTTTAGCAATCCGCTCCCTCAAGGTTAATATCTTCTGCTGGGCCATACTCTGTCCTTTGTTCCCTACCCGTCTATCGCCGTCTGGTCTTATCTCGGAAGTGATATAGTACCCGTCCACGCCGGGGTGATAATAGTTTTTTATCGTCCTTTTTAAGACAAACCCATACTTCAGAAAGAAATGGAGGGTTTCCTGTCGTGTGACGGCCGTTAGTTTTCCGGCCATGGTTTTGATTTGCTCAAGTACTGCTTTCCCCACTCCTTTTCCCTGCTGTTCGGGCAAGATGCTAAAATCGACAATGTACTTTATGCCTCCTCCCTTGTCCTCCAATAAGACATCTCCTCCGTATCTTCCGTCTATCTCGATACGATAAACACTGCACGCAGTAAGGATGGCCTCCCAGGTCTCTCGGTCCCAGATCAAATAAGACTCATGATAAATTTTGAATTGCTGATGGTAGTAAAAATCAGAGTCTGGATCGATGTCTTCTCTCAACGTAACCTTCATTAGGGTCATGAAATTACTCCGGGTAAAACTCTATCCCATCGTACCCTATTCTTCCGCTTAAGGCCAAACCGGCACAAAGAAAATGATCGGGTCTCTACTCTTGGGCTACCGAAAAGTCTGGGCGATAAAAAAAGGAGTACTTAGAATCTATCAGCAGGAGGTAGGTAGAGGTAATGTTTGAATATAAGGGCAGACCTATGAACATTTACGGCCAAACGTGTTGGGGGAGCCCGGAGGTCCTTTAACCTGAATCATTTTGCGCGACTGCCGCCGTTTCGATCCTTCGCATTTTTTTTCCGGGGGATCGCGAGAGGTCTTATTTCTTCGTCCTTTGAAATAGGAATGGAAAGGATGGTGCCTTTTGAGATCGGGGTCACCTTGGGGAGATGGTTGACTTCGAGCAAGGGATTGAGATCCACCCGGTACAGTTTAGCAATCCCATTCAGGGTTTCCCCTTTCTTGACGAGATGGGTCTTGAACTCAAACTTCTCAAAGGCCTGAAGGATTTCGAAGGTAACAGGAAAGAGATCCTTTTTCCCATGGGGAATTTTGATTTCATAATCGTTTTCGTTGGGAGGTGTCACCCCTCTTCGAAGTTCGGGGTTAAGCTCGTTGATTTCCTCAAGCGAGGCTTCGCAGGCTTTGGCGACGACGGAGAGCCCTGTTAACTCAGGAACCTTCACCTTTGCGTACCGAAGGGGTTTCTGATATTCCACGTCGGTGAATCCATATTTTTCCGGGTCTTTGGCAACAAGCGCGGCTGCAATCATCAGAGGGACATAATTTTTGGTCTCCCGTTTTAAATACCGCACTTTCGTCAGTGTCCAGAAGTCCTCTGTCCGGTAGCGTTTTATCGCTCTGACAATCTTGTATTCCCCTGCATTATAACCCGCCGCAACAAGATACCAGCAGGCGAACGTCTCGTACAGATCCTTCAAGTATTTAGCGGCGGCAATCGTAGACTTTTCAGGATCCCTCCGCTCATCAACCCACCAATTCACCTTTAAACCGTACCTTTTCCCTGTCAGATAGATGAATTGCCATGGTCCCACAGCCTTACTTTTGGAATAAGCAAAAGGATCGAATCCGCTCTCGATGAACGCCATGTAGACCAGGTCTTCAGGGAGGCCGTGTTCCTTCAAGAGCTTTCTCATGGCGGGGATATATCTCCCAGACCTGGCGAGCCAAGTTACGAATTTGTCTCGCTTGGTCGTCTGAAAAATCTCGATGAATTTCTCCACTTTCTCATTGATGACAATAGGGATATCGAAATCAGGCTCTATTTTGGGTTGTTCTCCAACAAGGACGCCTATATCCAAGCCGTCCCCTTCCCGAAACTTGAAAGGTTCCAATTCCAGCCGACTGGAAATCTGTGCTTCTTTTGTCAAATGGGAACGGAAATCATCTTCTGCTGCCACAGTGGACACGCACATTAATGAGAAAATTAGGATGACCGCTGCGATACGAATCTTCTGTATCAAAAGAAACCTCCCCCGGGGTGGTAAACGCAGACGAATAAAAATGCATTTTTTGTGCCAGGAAGAAGGTTTGTAACCCTTTAACTTTAAATAGGTATTTTCATTCAAGACCGCCTCACATGGTCGATACTTGACCGAAATTGGCAGGATTTGACAATTTGTGACCATATGCCCATTCCGTTGGCTGAAATGTAAAAAATAGGAGGCAAGGCCTGACAACCGACCGCTTAGATGATTACATTAGAAAGGACCATCGGCATCAAATCATTCAAGGTAAGGGAGTTCAGGGAGAGAATCGGAGTGAAAGACAGAATTCTATCAAAAGCCCTACGCCAACCCAGGGTCATGTTGATCGGGGACGAGAAAGAATTAGGAGGGCTCATAGTCTTACGATCACCTGTAATTCAGCGCAAAGGGGTGATGGCCTGAACGTTCTTGATGGTGGGATGATTTCTTTCAAAAAATACCTTGTATTCTTCTAGAGAATTGAATGGACCATGAACCCCAACAATCACTTTGTAAGGTGTCCCGTAATTCAAGATGAAAACCTTGCCATCTCTCATAAAGGAGCAAACGTAATAATTTGCTCCGCCCGCAATTAAAAGAACTACTATCTTTGCCTGATACGATGGATCGATCCGGTTGAGAGTCTCCCTGGCGAAGATCGCTGCATCAATATAGATTCCAGACTTGAGTTTGAAAGTTTCCTCCGGAGTCCTCGGAGGAGGTAACGTTCCCTCAAATCTCTTAAACCTCTCTGTGTCGAGAGAAAAATCCTTTTCCATCCACATCTGCACATCTTTGTAGGATTTCCATCGCGAGACCGTTTCATCATAGGATCTTACGAAGATAATCCCGCAGGCAAAGAGGAAGAGAAAAAGAATAGGAAATATTTTGATGACACACTTTGCAATTCCCCTGCGACATGGTTGAGAATCCATTCCACACCCCCTGATCTCCTAAAATTTGTTTCTCTTTAATCTCTATCCTCCGAGATCATCTGAAGAACAAAAACCCTACCCCTTCTAACCGATATACGACGAAAGATCAATCGTCGGTGCTCTTTTCCCCTTTCCCGGGGAATCTCCCCGGGGAAAACAATTGATTTTCTACCCTAGAATGATTAAACTGGACTTTTTTAGCATCGGGAAGAAGAGAGGGGACCTCGAATGACTCGAAGACTTACGACAGACGGTTATTTCCTGTTTATCACTCGCATCGCTCGCATGTTCGGCTACGGATTTCTCTCCGTCGTGCTGGTGCTTTATCTGAACCAGGCCGGTTTGAGCGAAACACAGATCGGCCTCTTGCTGACCCTGACCTTGGTTGGGGATACAATCATCTCCTTATGGCTTACTACGAATGCTGATCGCATTGGCAGGCGGCGAATGCTGATCGTCGGGGCTCTCCTAATGATCTTCGCCGGGGTCTTATTCGCCGTGACACGCAATTTTATTTTCCTTTTGATTGCGGCCACCATTGGGGTCATCAGCCCGAGTGGCTATGAAGTCGGGCCGTTTCTGTCTATTGAGCAAGCGGCGCTGTCACAGATTGTCCCGGACGAAAAACGGACCCATATCTTCGCCTGGTACAATTTGGTCGGTTCGTTTGCGACCGCACTGGGCGCGCTGGGCGGGGGCGGGCTGGTCCAAGCGCTTCGGGACTCCGGTGTGTCGCCACTCGGAAGTTATCGCGTGATTGTGATCGGCTATGCGGTCATAGGAACAATCCTGGGAGGATTATTCACCCGCCTTTCCCCTGCTGTAGAAATTCGGACAGCCGGTGAACCGTCCCAACCCGCCTCCACATTCAAAACTCGTTTTGGTCTGCATCGTTCGAGAAGAGTGGTACTCAAGCTATCTGCTCTGTTCTCCATTGATGCCTTCGCGGGTGGCTTCGTCTTACAAAGTATCCTGGCCTACTGGTTTCACGTACGATTTAATGTGCAGCCAGCCCTCCTGGGGAGCATTTTTTTCGGAGCGAATATTCTCGCTGGCGTCTCAGCACTGAGCGCGGCATGGGTGGCCTCCAAGATCGGCCTCATTAGAACTATGGTTTTCACGCATATCCCATCAAACATCTTGCTGATACTGGTGCCACTCATGCCAAACTTGCCATCGGCCATCGCTATGCTTCTGCTGCGTTTTAGCATCTCGCAGATGGATGTACCGACCCGTCAATCTTACACCATGGCCGTGGTGGCACCCGACGAACGTTCCGCTGCCGCCGGCATCACTGGCATTGCCAGGACAACGGGCGCTTCCCTTTCACCCGTCTTCACCGGACCTTTGCTGGCTCATGTAGCACTTATGAGTTTTCCTTTCTTTCTATCGGGCGGCCTTAAGATTGTATACGATGTATTGCTCTATCGCAGCTTCAAGGCGCTCAAACCCCCTGAAGAGAAAGCATAAAGGTTTTCGGAATGAGGTGGTCTACGAATTTCGGAATCCACAACTTCTATGTTCGTGCGCCGCTCCATGGATTCTCCACCAGGTTTCAAACAGACGATCTGCTAGGCTTCTGGCAAAAGAGCGACCCCGGGGGCCCTCTTCTAACTGATCTACCCACTCTACTGGAAGTCCCTTTTCTCCCACATGGGCGCCCACGATGGCACCCACCATCCCTGCAATTGTATCGGTGTCACCTCCGAGAGAAATGGCTGCCCGAATGGCATCGCAGAAATCCGGACTATACGTGATGGCAATATAGCAGGCACCGGGAACGGAGAAATGGGCCTCCACCCCATTCCCAAGGGATTGCACAACCTCACGGGGCTGGAGTTTCTTCCCCTTGGACAACATGTCCTCGACCCTATTTAAAGCTTTTACATATTCGATTGGTCCGCTCCAAAGGATTTCTCTCAGGTTGATGACTATCTGATCTTTCTTGAACGGTTCCTTGGGGCTCAGCATCACTGCCAATCCTACGGAGGCAGCCTGCATCACAGCGCCCCATTGGCCTAAGGGATGGACATGAGTGATGCTTGCCTGTTTAATGGCCGACTCTTTCAGACCATCCAGATCGTGATGATAGAAGAGTCCGACAGGAGAGACCCGCATGGCAGCGCCATTACCGAATGACCCGTTTTCAAAAACAATCCGCGCCACCTCGTACCATTTCCGTCCAGCCCGGAGTGCCTGGATAGCTTTGATTGTTCCAATGGCATAACCACGGGTGAGATCACACCGGAGACTGAACTGCTTCGCAATATCTTCCGGATCGATTTTCCCGCATCGAGTGATGGATTCCGCCATGGCCAATGTCATATCTGTGTCATCCGTATACTTTCTCGTAAACCTTCTTGACAGGAAGCTCAGATGAAACATAGCCCTGTCGGGGTCCATCCTTTCGAAACCCGATCCGAAGGCGTCTCCCAAAAAACACCCAAGGATGGCGCCTCTGAATTTACCTTGGAGGATTTCCCGAGGTATCATTGGTCAAAAGATAATGAAATATTCTCCTCTCCCCTGGCGGGAGAGGATGAAGGTGATTGGGAAATAAGTTTTGTCACCCCCACCCTCTCCCTCCCCGTCAAGGGTGATGGGAAACAATTCTCTTACAACGGTTTTCCCACTAAACGTTCATAGGCTTCGAGGTATTTCTCTCTAGTCTTCTCAACGATTTCTTCCGGCAATTGCGGAGCAGGCGGGCTTTTATCCCACTTAAGAGAAAGCAGATAATCTCTTAAGAATTGCTTATCGAAACTCTTCTGCGGACCTCCGGGCTGATAGCCATCCTTTGGCCAGAATCTTGAAGAGTCAGGAGTAAGGAGTTCGTCGACCAGGAGAAGCTTTCTATCTTTGATCCCAAACTCCATCTTGGTATCTGCGATGATGATTCCTCTTCCCTCCGCAAAATTTCGTGCCTTTTTGTAAATTGCCAACGAGAGAGATCGCAGTTTCTTTGCGCGGACTTTTCCGACGATCTTTTCCACTTTCTCAAAGGAAATATTCTCATCATGGAGTCCCATCTCCGCTTTAGTAGCTGGTGTGAAAATGGGCTCCTCCAGCTTTGAGGACTCCAACAGCCCTTTTGGAAGTGGAATGCCGCAAACTTCTCCTGTCTTCTTATATTCCTCCCATCCCGAACCGGAAAGGTACCCTCTGACCACACACTCGATGGGAAGGACATCCGTCTTCACCACTAACATAGAGCGATCTTTTAGCATCTCCCCATAGAGACGACACGCCTCCGGGAAATCCTTTACCTCTGTTGAAATGATGTGATTGGGAACGATCTCTTTTGTCAGATTGAACCAGAATTTAGATAGTTGGGTCAGTATCCTCCCCTTATCCGGGATCGGATCAGGCATGACCACATCAAAGGCCGATATCCGATCGGTTGCAACGATCAGGAGCCGATTTCCGAGGTCATAGATATCCCTCACCTTTCCCCTTCCCTTCAATTTAAGGTTCTTAAGCTCTGTTTTAGAAATCACAGGTGACGACATAGATCCCTCCTCAAATCTCCCTTCCTCCCCCTTTGCCATTTTCATTGACTTTTGGCTCAAAAATGTTATTTTGAGTTAGATTTTTCCCTTGTTTCAACGGCCTGAAAGACATGATCGGCGATAAAATTGGGCATCGATTTGACCCCTACCTTTACTCTCTTCTCAAAATCATTTCCAGAGGTCACAGCAACCCCAATTTCTTCACCTTATTAGGTTTTTTTGCAACCCTTACGGCCTCCCTTCTTATATTCAAGGGCGTCTGGTTCTTTGCGGGATTGGCCATCATCCTTTCCGGGCTTTTCGACCTCTTTGATGGCGTAGCCGCCAGAAAGTTGGGAAAGGCAACAGCCTTAGGGAGTTTCTTGGATTCAGTCTTGGACCGATATTCGGATCTTCTACTTCTTCTTGCGATCCTCATATACTACTTAAAAAAGGGAGAATCGGATATCGTCATCCTCACTTCTTTTGTCAGCATGGGCACCGTCTTGATCCCGTACATCAGAGCCAAGGCAGAGGCATTGCAAGTTCCCTGCAGTATCGGGCTCATGGAGAGAGCTGAACGCATTATCCTCCTCTCCGCAGGAGCCATCTTCCAATGGATGGAGCCCGTTCTCTGGGTTCTGGCCATCTTCACCCATTTCACCGTACTTCAGCGAATCTACTATGTCTGGAAGAAACTCAGAAATTCCTAAGAACACACGTCCATGTCCCTGCTTACCGGCAGGCAGGCGTGATCCGTGTCGGCTCTCTACATTTGTCTCGCTATTTCCTGGATTTCTTTTAGCAACACCGAAACAAAATCTTTTTCTTTCAGCTTTCTAACCACTTTCCCTTTTCTGAACAGAACGCCTACCCCTTTTCCTCCGGCGATGCCGATATCCGCTTCTTTTGCTTCCCCCGGACCGTTCACCACACACCCCATAATCGCCACGGTCAGAGGAGCGGAGATCTTTTCAACACCCCTTTCCACCATTTCTACAAGCCGGGTGAGATTAACCTCGCAACGGCCACAGGTGGGACAGGAAATGATCTCAACACCCCGCCTGCGAATATTCAGGGATCTCAATATTGCATAGCCAACTCGGACCTCTTCCACGGGGTCTCCCGTCAACGAAACCCTGAGCGTATCTCCAATTCCTTCACTCAGCAGGAGTCCGATGCCGATGGAGGATTTGACAACGGCTCCCGAACCTTTCCCCGCCTCTGTCACACCCAGATGGAGTGGATAATCTGATTCCTTCGAAAACAGGCGGTAGGCCTCCACTGTTCGCAAGGCGTCCGAGGCCTTCAACGAGATCTTGATCAGATGAAAACCGAGATCCTCCATCCATTCGATGGTTCGCAGGGCGCTTGAGACCATCGTCTCTGGAGTGACTCCTCCAAATCGCTCTACGAGGTCTTTCTCTAAAGAACCGGAATTCACTCCAACGCGGATGGGAACGGAACGCTCTCTCGCCTGTATCACGACCGGCTTGAGGCGGTCCCTTCCTCCGATGTTTCCGGGGTTAATGCGAAGACCATCCGCTCCTGACGCCATGGCCAGCAGGGCCAGCCGAGAGTGGAAGTGGATATCGGCGATGAGGGGAATTCGAATCCTTCTCTTAATTTCAGCGATCGCACGGGCTGCTGCTTCGTCCACCACGGCAACCCGAATGATCTCGCAGCCCGCCTCTTCAAGACGTCGTATTTGAGCGACCGTCTTTCGGATATCCCTCGTATCGGTCTTCGTCATCGACTGGACGGAAAGGGGGGCACCCCCGCCAACCTTGATTGGGCCGACAGAAATCTGACGTGTCTTTCTTCGCTCCATTGAATGTGAGGCGTGGGCTTTTGGGGAAGCTTAGGTGCCCTGTTCCCAGGATGCCAGATAGTGCGCTTGTTCTTTGGTCAGTTGGTCGATCCGGATACCCATCGAAAGAAGTTTAATCCGGGCGATTTCTTGATCAATCTCAAGAGGAACGGGATAGACTTTTTTCTCCAAGGTTCGATGGTGCTTCACCAAATATTCCGTGGCAAGGGCTTGGTTTGCAAAACTCATATCCATCACACTGGAGGGATGGCCCTCCGCAGAAGCGAGATTGATCAATCTCCCCTCGCCCAACAGATAGACCCTTCGCCCCTGTTTTAGTTGAAACTCCTCCACGAAATCACGAATTTTTCTCCGGGAAACGGTCACGTCACGGAGCCCGTCCAAATCGAGTTCCACGTTAAAGTGACCTGAATTGGCGATGATGGCCCCGTCTTTCATCTTCAAAAAATGCTCCTTCCGGATCACGTTGACGTCCCCGGAGACCGTGCAAAAGATGTCTCCTACTTCAGCCGCCTCCGCAATAGGCATAACCCGATATCCATCCATGACTGCTTCCAGAGCTCTCAACGGACTGACCTCGGTAACAATCACGTTGGCCCCCATCCCTTTTGACCTCATCGCCAGTCCTTTCCCGCACCATCCGTATCCCGAGATGACAAAGGTGGCGCCGGCCATCAAACGATTGGTGGCCCGGATGATCCCATCAATCGTGGACTGCCCTGTGCCATATCGATTATCAAAAAAGTGCTTGGTCTCAGCGTCGTTGACGGCGATGATTGGGAATCGTAATACCCCTGTCTTCTCCATTGAACGGAGCCGGATCACACCGGTCGTCGTCTCTTCCGTCCCACCGATCACCCCCTTCATCATCCCCTCCCTTTTTGACGGGGGGAGACTCTCTGCCCACTTTCGAACCGAGGGCGAAAGCTCTTTCCATTTTCTCAGAGCGATGAAGTGGAGCGAGGAGACCAAATCCGCTCCGTCATCCATCGTCAGATTGGGAAAGTGGGCTAAGGCCATTTGGATGTGAGTATAATAGGTCTTGCTATCCTCCCCTTTGATGGCAAACACCGGAATCTTTAATTCTTTAACCAGGTAAGCCGCCACGTCATCCTGGGTGCTCAACGGGTTGGAGGCACAAAGGGTCAACTTTGCTCCTCCGGCCAAGAGAATCCTCATTAACACCGCCGTCTCAGTGGTCACATGGAGACAGGCGGAAAGACGCAGCCCCTTCAAAGGCCTCTCCTTTTCAAAACGGCTCCGGATCAATTTCGAGACAGGCATGGCCATCTCTGCCCATTCCATCCGAAGCCGGCCCTTCTTTGCTAATGAAATATCCTTAATGTCGTAACCCATATTTACTCCTAACGATTGAAATTAAGGGTTCGTGGATTCGAGGGTTCAAGGGTTCGAGGAAAAGACCCAACTTTTAAATTGTTAAAAGCTTTTCACTTGACCTCTTGAATCCTGGACCCCTTTCCCCCTTTATTTTAAAGCCCAGCGGCCTTCCTCAACTCTTCTGCTCGATCGGTCCTCTCCCATGGAAACCCCGGTTCATTTCGACCGAAATGACCGTAGCAGGCCGTCCTCTTGTAGATCGGTTTGAGGAGGTCGAGATACTTGATGATCGCCTTCGGCCTCATGTCAAAATGTTCACGAATGATCTTTGCGATCTTGTCGGGAGATATCTTTGAAGTTCTGGATGTATCGATCATCAAGGAGACCGGCTCTGCCTTCCCGATGGTGTAGGCAATTTGAACTTCGCATTTTTCGGCCAGACCCGCAGCCACCACGTTCTTAGCAATGTACCTGGCCATATACGAGGCGCTTCGGTCCATTTTCGACGGGTCTTTCCCCGAGAAAGCGCCTCCTCCGTGACTTCCTACTCCTCCATAGGTATCGACAATAATTTTCCTTCCCGTCAGGCCGCAATCCGCTTTCGGGCCTCCCACGACAAAGCGTCCTGTTGTATTGACATAATATTTCGTATTCTTATCGCGAAGGTTCTCAGGAATGGTTTTGAAGATGACTTCTTCGATGATTCCATCCCTGAGCTTCTCATAGGCAACGCTCTCTGAGTGCTGAGCAGCGATCACAACGGAATCCACACGGGTCGGCTTCCCCTTGATGTATTGGACGGTCACCTGAGACTTTCCATCGGGCCTCAGAAAGTCGAGGATCTTCTTCTTCCGCACCTCGGCCAATCGTCGCGTCAGGCGGTGGGCGAAGATGATCGGCATGGGCATCAACTCAGGCGTTTCATCGCAGGCATAGCCGAACATCAACCCTTGATCCCCGGCCCCCTGTTCGTGATCTCCAAATTCATCCACCCCTTGCTTGATATCGGATGACTGCTCATCAATGGAAGTGATCACTGCGCACGTCTCCCAATCGAAGCCCATCCCCGAGTTGTTGTAACCGATCTCTTTGATCGTCTCTCGGACGATGGACGGCATATGGACATAGCAGGAAGTGGTAATCTCTCCTGCAATAATAGCCATTCCCGTGGTGACCATCGTCTCGCAGGCCACCCGAGCCCTGGTATCCTGAGCAATGATCGCATCCAGGATGGAATCTGAAATCTGGTCAGCAACCTTATCGGGATGACCCTCGGTGACCGATTCCGAGGTGAATAAGAAATCTGTCATTGCCATGGAATATTTCCTCCTTTTCGTACCTTTTTAGGCTTCTATCTCCTCTGGATAGCGTTCAATGACCTCTTCAGGAAATCGTTTGGCCATCCAGTTTCGTATAAAACACTCAATCTCTGAGGCCGTTGAAAATTGGAACAGTTGTTCGACCAAAGACCGGGTCTCCTCAAATCTCGACATCCGGAGTACTTTCTTCACTTTGGGAATGGAAGCCGGGTTCATACTGAATTCATCCAGGCCCAATCCTAATAGGACGACGGCATAAGTCGGCTCTGCCGCCATCTCTCCACAAATGGCCACTGGAATCCCGGCTTGATGACCTGATTGAACGACCCATCGGATGATTCTCAGAACAGCGGGGTGAAGGGGTTCATAGAGATAGGAGACGTGTTCATTGATCCGGTCGACCGCCAGTGCGTACTGGATCAGGTCGTTTGTTCCGATACTGAAAAAATCCACCTCCTTGGCTAAGATGTCAGCAATGTCCGAGGCAGAGGGAATCTCGATCATGGCCCCAATTCCTATTTTTTCGTCAAACGGAATTTTTGCCCTGGCCAAGCTCTTCTTAGCCTCTTCTAAAATGGCCTTCGCCTGCCGGATTTCCTCAATCCCCGAGATCATAGGGAAAAGGATTCTCAGCTTTCCATAGGCGCTGGCCCGCAAGATCCCCCTCAACTGGGTCTTGAAGATGTCAGTCTCCCGAAGGCTGAACCGGATCGCTCTTAATCCTAGGGCCGGGTTCAACTCGTTGTTCTTCGAATAATTTGGAAGAAATTTATCGCCACCGATGTCCAACGTACGGATGGTTGCGGTGGCCGGGGAAATATCTTCAACCAGGCGCCGGTAGGTCTGGAAATGCTCCTGCTCCGTGGGGAGGTCTTTCCGGTTGAGATAAACGATTTCCGTACGATAAAGCCCGATCCCCTCTGCACCATGCACCTTGGCAGAGGAGATCTCCTCCACCATTTCAATGTTGGCCTGAAGGCGGACACGAACTCCATCTCGGGTCTCTGCCGGCAAAGAAGCGTATTTCAGAATCTCACGCTCGATCAGTCTGGTCCGACGCTTCCGTTCGAGAAAGGACTTTGAGACTTCGTCCGTGGGATTAATAACCACTTCTCCTGTCTCTCCATCGATGATTAAGAGATCTCCTCCGTTAATCAGGGAGGTCGCTACCTGGACTCCGACCACTGCCGGAATGCCAAGAGACCGGGAGAGGATCGCCGTGTGGGAAACCTTGCCGCCGATATCCGTGATGAACCCTGCCACATGCTGCAGGTTCATCTGAAGGGTATCCGCAGGAGACAGGTCGTGGGCAACCACAATCACTTTCCCTTTAATCCGGGTGATGTCATCGTGCTTCTTTCCCAATAAGTTTCGAAAGATCCTCGCCGCCACATAGTGCAGGTCGCTGCGCCGCTCCCTCAGATATTCGTCTTCGATGGTCTTGAAGGCCGCGTCCAGCTTCTCTAGAGTGAGATCCAAAGCCCATTCCGCATTCACTTCTTTCTTTCGGATCGCATCCACGGTATCCTGAAGCAGCATCTCGTCGTTCAAAATCATCAAGTGGACATCGAGGATAAAGGAATGCTTGCGCACTTCCGGGTCAAGAATCTTTTCTTTGATCTCGGATAACTCATTCTGTGATTCTCGAATCGCATTGAGGAACCGGTTGACTTCTTCTTCTACCCCAGAGAGGTCGATTTTCTTCTGAGGAAGACGAACCTTAAGTCGTTCAATCAGAAAGGCCTTCCCAACGATGATCCCGGGAGAAGCGGCGATTCCTTGGACAAATTTATTGATCTGCTGCTGAACGGCCATTCCTATTCCTCGCCGAATCTATTCTCAATCAATTCACCCAGGGTCTTAACCGCTTGAACGGCGTCTTTCCCTTCTGCTTTTAGCGTAATCTTCGAGCCCTTCGAGGCAGCCAACATCAATATTCCCATGATCGATTTTCCATTGACCTCCAACCCGTCTTTCTCGATGGTAATCTCCGAAGCGAAATGATTGGCCGTTTTAACTAAAAGAGCGGCTGCCCGCGCATGAAGCCCTAGGCGATTTCGAATCGTAAAGGTCTGAATTTCCATCTCGACTTTTATGAGCACTGTGCTGAGAACACAGCGCAAGGCATTTAACATCTCAAATTACAAATTCCAAATCCCAAATAATCTCCAATTTCCAATCTCAAATGACCAAAACAGATTTTGTTTCGAATTTCGGCGATTGGGATTTATTTGAAATTTGGTGCTTGGGATTTGGTGGTTCTGTACCCCTTTCTCTTTTGCACTCTAAACTCTAAACTCCAAACTCTTAATTCTTCTTCTTGTCGACCCTTTTCTTAAGCACCTCGCTGGCTAGATTGATATTTCTTTGACCATAATCGGTGATGAAAGCGGCCAAGGCCTCAAGATCCATATTGTTCTGATAAGTCGCCAATTTCAGCAACATAGGGAGGTTGACTCCCGTGATCACTTCTATCTTCTTCTCTTCCAAGAAAGAGAGACTGATATTGGAAGGGGTCCCTCCGTACATGTCCGTCAGGATGAGGACCCCTTGTCCGACATCCACTTTCCGAATGGCAGCGATGATCTTTTCCCGGATCTCTTCGCTCCCCTCCTTCGGGTCGATTGAAACGGGTTGAAATTGTTTCAACTCCTCTCCCACCACCAACCGTGCAGCACAGATCATCTCCTCGGCTAAGCGGCAATGGGTCACCACAACCACTCCAACCATTTCTCTCCTCATCCCTTCTCCGCGTCGCGGTGTTGTACAGACAGAAATACTGCCCGCTCCGCCAATTCATCCCGGAGCATCTCTGCCAATCGGTTAACGATGACGACCGAACGATGTCTCCCACCGGTACACCCCACGGCAATCGTCAGATGTGTCTTCATCTCCTTTTCATACAGGGGAAGAAGAAACCGGATCAACTCTTGAAGGTGCCGCAAAAATTCTTTTGCCTCTTCCCACTGGAGGACATATTCGGAGACATTTGGATGATCTCCTCTTAACCGTTTCAACTCTTCCACAAAATAAGGATTGGGTAAGAAGCGAACATCCATCAAGAGATCCGTTTCAAAAGGAATCCCGAAACTGTATCCAAAAGAAAGGAGGACGATTGTCATCTGGCCCGGGCTTCTTCCCTCCTCGGCATACTGTTGGACTCTTTCTTTCAGCTGATGCACATTTAATTCTGACGTATCAATGACCTGATTGGCCATATCCCTGATGGCTTGAAGTCGTTCTCGTTCCAATCGGAGCCCCTCTCGGATAGACCCGCCGACCGCCAATGGATGCTGACGCCGGGTCTCGCTGAATCGCCTCATCAGAGCGGGGTCGGAAGACTCCAAAAAGAGGATTTCGATGGGATATCCCTCTTTCTTTAAGTCTTGGATGATCCTTCTCGAATCTTCTAAGAAATCTATTTCCCCCGCTCCTTCCCTCAACTGCCCTGACACATGATGGTCTGAGGCTCGCCCTGAACCAGTCGCGCCGCTCGGGGGATTCGGAACCTGCTGGGAAAGAGGATAGGAAGCTTCTCCCCGGATATCCTCCACCACGGCCACCTTGGAGATCTTTCCACCCGACTGCACACAGAGTTCTATGAATTTGGGTAAAAGGAGTATGGGAAGGTTATCGACGCAATAAAAACCAATATCTTCTAAGGCTTTAATCGCCGTAGTCTTGCCCGACCCGGAAAGACCGCTGATGAGAATGACTCGTATATTCTTCACTCCACTTCGCCCTCAACCTCAAATCCATCCCCGTCTCTCCCTTCCATCTTGCGTAGGAGTTTCTTCTCAAACTCCAACGCCGAATCGTATCCCATCACCTTCAAGAGATGATTGCGAACAGCCACTTCGATGATGGTCGTCAAATTCCGAGCGGGCGTGACGGGAATTCTCAACATCGGAAGCTCAACGCCCAGGACGGAAAATTTCTCCTCCTCAAACCCCAAACGATCGTACTCCCGGTGGGCGTCCCACTCCATCAACTCTAGGATGAGCTCGACCTTCTTCTTCTCGCGAATGGCCTCCACACCAAAAAGGCTCCGAATGTTGAGGATTCCCAGTCCTCGGATTTCCATGTGGTGCTGGATCACTTCGAAACCACTTCCGATCACTGAGGACGAAGACCGTTTCCGAATATGAACCATGTCATCTGCCACCAGCCGGTGCCCTCGAAGAATCAAGTCCAGCGCACATTCACTCTTCCCAATCCCGCTCTTACCCAAAAGGAGGAGGCCCACCCCAAAGACATCCATGAGCACACCGTGGAGGCTGGTCGTCGCGGAAAGTTTCTCCTCCAAGAATTGGGTGATTCGCTCAATAAAATCGAAAGAGCGGATGCTGGTCCGAAATACAGGGATGCCCTTCTCGTCGGCTTCCCGGAGGAGGAGTTCGGGAATCTCCAAACCCCGGGTGATAACCAGACAGGACAACGGCAGGCTACAAATCTGGTGGATCACCTTCTCCTGCATCCCGGGTGTCAGCGTGTTGAAATAAGCCATTTCCGTATTTCCGATAATCTGAAGACGTTCCGGGTTGATGAATTGGATAAAACCCGTCAGGGCCAACCCCATCTTCTGGACTTGCGAATGGGTGATCATATTCTTGAGCCCTTTTTGCCCGGCCATCAGGGTCAGTTCCAAATGGTGCTCCCGGCTCTGCTCCAATTCTTGTACAACGACACCATTCATCGACTAGTATTTCTCATCCTCTTCGGAGATGATACGGAAAAGCTCTTTTTGCGAAGGAGCCTCTGTTAATCGCTTCTTGAAGGAAGGCTCTTTGAGCAGGGTGACGATTCGACCGAGAAGCTTTAAGTTCTCGACAGCCGAATTCTCCGGGGCCAATACTAAAAAGAAGAGCTGGCTCGGTTTCCGGTCGATGGAATCAAAATCCACCCCCTTCGGGGAACGACCGAAAGAGATGAAGAATCTTTTCAACTTTTTTATCCGACCATGGGGGATGGCAATCCCTTCTCCAATTCCCGTCGATCCCAGTTTCTCCCGGTCGAGGAGCACTTGAAGCATTTCTTCAACGGAAGCGACTTGGCATGGCTTTACCAAGACACTTGATAACTCCTTGAGAATGGAGGGCTTGTCCGTTCCCTTCAAGTCCGGGATCACCGACGCCTCATCCAGATAGTCCATGATTTTCATCATTCCCTCTTGGGTGCCTCGGCTACTTGGGATGAGGTTCCACCCACCCGTAGCCCCCTTTTTTTGACCGGTACACAACGTTCATCTGCCCGGAATCCGAATTGATAAACACCAAGAAATCTTCTTTTGAAAGGGTCAATTGAGATAGCGCTTCCTCAAGAGACATGGGCTTGGCAATCGTACGGTTCCTCCGGAGAAGGGCAGGGACCTCTCCCTCTTCTTTGCCCTCCTGGTCTCCTTCTCCCTTCGTGGAAGAAGCCTTAGAAGAGGAGATCGCTCTTTTTTGTCTCACCTTCTCCCTTCGTTCACGAATCTGTCGCTCCATTTTATCCACCATCTGATCGATGGCGGCATAGAGATCGTTGTCCCTTCCCTGGCTATTGAGAGATCTTCCGTTCCCGACAATAGTGATTTCGGCTATATGCCGGAATTTTTCTACCGCCAAAACGACATGAATCTCCGTTGGATTCAGGATATATTTTTGAAGCTTCTGCACCTTGTCTCTTACGTAGACCTTGACGCCCTCGTCCGTCTCCATATGTCGAAATGTCACTGCAACTTGCATTGGTCGGCTCCTACGCTTCAACAAAGTTCGCCGGTTCACACCAAACGGTAGAGGGGGAACGACCCATTAGACTAAGCAATCTTCCTCCGCTCGTTGGAGGAGAGGATCTTCATCATCTCTCGATATTTCGAGACGGTTCTTCGGGCGATATGGATGTTCATCCCCTGGAGAATCTGGACCAATTTCTCATCGCTGTAAGGTTTCCTTGGATCTTCTTTAGCAATGATTTCCCGAACCAGATTCTTGACGCTTTCCGAGGCCATCGTCTCCCCCTGTGTGGAGGTGATCCCAGCGTTGAAGAAGAATTTCAATTCATAAATCCCTTGGGGAGTATGAGCATACTTGTTATGAGTGACTCGGCTAATCGTGGATTCATGCATCTGGATATCTTCGGCCACATCTCGTAGCACAAGGGGCCTGAGGGATTGGATTCCTTTGTCCAAGAATTCCCTCTGGAATTTCACGATGCTTTTGGCCACCTTATAAATCGTCCTTTGTCGTTGGTGGATGCTGCGGATCAGCCAGAGGGCGGACCGGAGTTTGTCCTGGATGTATTTTCGGTCCCCATCCGGAGCGTGACGGCTGCCGTTGAGGATATTCCGGTAAAGAGAATTGATCTTGAGTCTCGGAATTCCGTCATCGTTCAGATAGATGACATAATCTCCTTCCACCTTGTAAATATAGACATCGGGGATGATCTCTTGGATCACCTCGCTTCCGAATGCCTTTCCTGGTTTTGGATCCAATTTGGAGATGAGAGACGCAGCCCGGTTCACTCGATCCAAAGACACCCCTAACCGTTTGGCGATCGCTGGGTAATTTCGATTTCTCAGAAGAGAGAGATGGTCGGAAACAATTCGTTCCGCCACGGGATCTCGGGGACTTATTTGCTCCAGCTGGATCAAAAGACATTCTTTCAAATCTCTCGCCGCCACTCCTACTGGATCGAATTGCTGAACCCTCCGCAGGACCCTCTCTGCCCCCTCCATCGGAAGATGGGTTTCTGAGCTGATCTCTTCCAGGGAGACCTTCAGATATCCATCTTCATCCAGATTTCCGATGATCCACGTCCCGGCCTCATGCTCTTCCTCCGTGAAATGCGAGAGTTGCAGCTGCCACTGAAGATGATCTGTCAGGGTTGTCCTCTTAGTCAGAAAATTTTCGAAGGACGGTCTTTCTTCGTCATCCTGAGATCTCCGAGAACTCTTTTCAAATGGGGTGAGGTTTGAATTTTCTAGGTAGTTCTCCCAATCAAACTCATCCGCCCCCTCTCCATTTCCTTTCAGTTCCGGGGTCACTTCTGGCTCGGGGGGGGCTTCGGCTTCCTCCTGGTCGATCACCGGGGCTTCGCCCTCTGCCAGTTCCTTCCCCTCCTCCGCCTCCTCCAGGAGCGGGTTCTCCTTCATCTCTTGGCTGATCAGGTCCACCAATTCAAGACGCGTTAACTGGAGAAGCCGGATCGCCTGCTGGAGCTGAGGGGTGATCACCAACTGTTGAACAAGCTTAGGCGTTTGTTTAATCTCTAAGACCATCTTACTCCCATAGTCTCCGCTGGCCAGGAGGATCTATGCCCTTCTTTTTTTCCTCTTGACTGAGGCGCCTCCCCCCTAACTCAAACCCATCGCCCAGATAGATCTTTCTCGCCTTCTCGCTTTGGGCAATCTTTTCGGGGCTTCCTTCCTCCAGGATTCGCCCTTCGTTAAGGATGTATGCCCGGTCGCAAACTCCCAGGGTTTCTCGAACATTATGATCCGTAATTATAATTCCAATCCCCTTTGATTTCAATTGACGGATGATGGCCTGGATATCTAAAACGGCGATGGGATCGATCCCTGAAAAAGGTTCGTCCAAAAGAATGAAAGAAGGCGAGAGCACCAAGGCTCGTGTAATCTCCACACGCCGGCGCTCTCCTCCCGAGAGAACGTAGGCTTTCTGTTTGCGCAGTGAGGAGAGTCCTAACTCGTTTAAGAGCTTTTCCAATCGGTTCTTCTTCTCCTTCGCGGAGAGCGGAAGGGTCTCCAAAATCGCCGTCAGATTCTCTTCAGTCGTCAGCTTTCTAAAAACCGATGGCTCCTGAGGAAGGTACCCGATTCCTTTCCTCGCTCTCAAATACATGGGAAGGCGACTAATCTCTTCGTCGTTAAGGTATATCTTCCCGCCGTTGGGTTGATACAATCCGACGATCATATAAAAAATGGTGGTCTTCCCAGCACCGTTGGGTCCCAACAGTCCTACCACTTCCCCCCCTTGGATATCGATACTCACCGAATCCACAACCGTTTTATGACGAAATGACTTGATCAAACTCTCACATAAGATACGCGACATTGCTTTTCTCATCGCAGTTCGGAGTTTTTTGAGTTCTCGGTAATTTATTATTTAACTCATAACTCCAAACTCACAACTATTTTTATTTTTTCTTTTCTTCTTTCGGCTTTTTCTCCTCCCCTTCCTCTTTGGGCGGTGGGGTAATGCTGGTGCTGACACGCCCTCCCTTCACCGGTTCCACGACACTCCTCTCCTCATCGACGTAGAAGGTAATCCGCTCCCCCCGGACGACATTCGTCCCTTCACGAACCACCGCGTCCCCGTCCAGAATCACTTTATTACTGTCCTGATCAAACGTCGCTTTCTGGCCGGTAGCCCGGCGATCCAGTTGAACGACCTTCACGTTGCCGATCGCGATGACCTCCTTCATCTGTCTCGTGTCGGGATCATAAATCATAACCAGCGTATTGGCGTAGAGCGTTACGTCCTCCTGTTTCGCTACCACATTTCCCTTAAAGGTAACCCTGTTCTGCTTCTGATCCGCCTCCACCGTATCAGAGGTAATATCGATGGGGGCACGACTGGTAGTAAATCCAAACCCCCTGTCGGTCTTAATGTCTTTCTCCCCACCTTTTCCGCTCCCCTTCTTTTCCTGGGCTTCTCCAGAAACAAAAAAGAAAAGAAGGAAGAATAAAATAACGAGAAGACCGACCGGTCTATTTTGCTTCATGCCTTCTTTTTCCCTCTCAGTTGGGTTTTCACCTGGCTGAGAATTCTAAAGGTCTTGGCTTCCACATTAACCACCATCCCTTTGCCTGTCATTCGAAGCTGTTCCCCTTCGATCTCCACGGGGTCGGGAGTGCTCACGATCTTGTCTGCATCACGATAGGAAGCGGATTGGGTCTTCAGCGAGTACCCGTCGTTCGACGTAAGCACCACATCACCTATCAAGTCCACGTTCTTCGAGTCCTGATAAACCTTTCCCTGCTTGCTAGTGAGATAGAAGATCCGTCCTTCCTTCGCATAAAAGGTCAGTTTCACGTCCTCTAAGACCATCATGTTTTGTCCTTCGTATCGATGAACTGATTTCGCCTCCAACTCCCAAGTCTTTTGACCGTGTTTATCCTCCATAAATCGAACTTTTTCCAGTCTCATGTCAGCCCCTCCGGTGGAAGCCTTCGGAACCTTCTCCACAGCTTCCGAAGCCCTTCTCTCCCGTAGGTTTGCCCAGAGACTGGCAAGGACGATCCCCCCGATCATCAGAATCGACAATAAAATGATGATTTTCGCTTTTTTCATAGTCAACTATCTTGCTCAAAGTTGAAAGCTCAAAGGTGATATCTATCGGCCTTGAGCCTTCAGCTTTGGGCTGCTTAGACCACGCCCGCTTTCAACAGGTCGTGGAGATGAATAATCCCCACGGGGACTTTATCTCCT
>DASPPQ010000166.1:0-7478 GCA_035625415.1 Thermodesulfobacteriota bacterium | reverse complement strand
TCAAATCTGCGTTTTGCATCGCTTGGAAATTGTCATCGCCTGTTCAATCCTATTTTCATGCGCAACGATACAACAAACGCAATTGAAATCAAGAGATGCCGAGGAATTCAACAATCAGGGTTTCGCCCATTGTCAAATAGGTCGATATGACCAAGCTATCTCAGATTTCAGCAAGGCCATTGAGGCAAATCCACAGCTGGCTCCTGCCTACAACAACCGGGGAACGGCCTATTTGTACAAGGCCCAATATGATCAAGCTATCACAGACCTCAGTAAGGCCATTGAGATAGAAATTTAACCCAGAAAAATATAGAATGATGGTTTGTCCAGTATGCGAAGGATATGGCCATTTTAGCTACTCTGATGATGCTCAGGTTTGTCAAAACTGCGGAGGATTTGGGTTTATTAGGATAGAAGGGAAAAGTTTTGATCAAAAAGACAAACCAATCGCTTCAGGGGGACAGTAGAGTTGTGAAGGAATAGAAAATGATTCAGGTTTGTTATTACAAGGGTTGTGGGGTTATTTATGGTGAGAAAGAGCCTCTGTCCGATAAGCGAAAAACACATGGTCTATGCCCAAAGCATCTTCAAATCTCCCTGAAGGAGATAAAGGCTGAAATGGAAAAACTGATGGATATGACTAAAACCCTCAGGGTATTAATCGTCGAAGACAGTACCCTTTTTCGGCGATTGTTCAAGGAGACGCTGCATCATCGGTTCCCGTCGGTTGAAATTTATGAAGCCATTGATGGAGAAGAAGCATTACTCCAAGTTGAGACTTTACGTCCCAATCTTATTTTCATGGACATTAGATTGCCAGGAGAAAATGGCCTTGAACTGACCCAAAAAATAAAAACTCGAAATCCGAACATAATTGTCATTATTCTTACAGGCTATGATTTACCAGAGTATCGGGAAGTTTCCCAGCGATACGCAGATTATTTCTTTTCGAAAGATTCATCGACCACGGAGAATATTTTCACATTGGTTGAATCCATCTTTCCTAACCGCATATAAAGTCTTGTCCTCTCTTTCAATCGAGAATCAACAGGCTTTATGCCTGGCTAACCCCACTCCGTCGAAGGAGTGTTCTGCTTCCCCAAGGTTTCGCTCATTGGTTTCAGCGAGTTCTGTGTGTTACCTTTAATAAATTGTGATTTAGGCCGGCAAGTGCCCTGCAAGCCCCCCCTTTAAGGCGCAGAGCTTCACAAAATTGGACAAAAGGTATGTTTCGGATCAGGTTCCTTTGAAGTATTTTTTTCGTGATTTTAGGAATTTCAATGAGTTGCGAGTCCTGGAAAAGGGCATCGTATTTGCATGCGACAATTTAATAGGAGGATTAACCTATGCACGTCCGCCTGCCTATTTTGATCGTATTCATTGCTTTTCTCTATCTCTCCTTTAGTCAAACTTGCCCATGCCTCGGTCAGCATTCTCCTAAAGATTCTTTATCCTTGTTGGCGAAGAATGAGGAAGAGGCTTCCCCTAAAGAGGATTCAAAAGTGATTCCTCCCAAAGTCATCGAGGAATATGAAAAAGAGAAACTCGCCAAGATGAAACAAAACGTCGGCAAACGGTTGATGACCGCTCCAACCACTAACCCCGCGGAATTCTATGAGTCCCCGGATGACCTGGAAAAAAAGGTGAGCGTGAAGAGAGAGAAAGAAGGTTTCATCATTGAAAAGGTGGTTCAGAATCGTTTGGGGACGATGAATTTCTATCAGGTAAAATTTGATTCCGGAGAAACGGGCTATTTAGGCGCGGATGGAAACAATCTGGAAATAAGGATTAAGGAAGGGAGTCTCATTTCCGTTCCAAAAAAGGCAAGCCCCAGCACGAGAAGTATGAGTCAATTGAAGGCCCGCGCCTCTCGGGCCGTGGAGCTGGTGAGGAATCATCCCACTCTGACGGATCCCACAACAGGCAAGAAGAGGTCTGTCGAGATGAGGATGCTCGAAGAGAAGATGCGATCCTATCCAAATCTAAAGTGGAAGTACGAAGCGAAGGAAATTGGGAAAAATAAGTATCGGGTCACGCAATCTTCCGGGGAAGGGGCGGGTCCTCCTTTAATCAGGACGTGGATTGTCGATCTTTCAACAACAGAGGTTAATCCTGAAAACCTGGCCGCAAAAGAGATGTATCAGTAACGAAGTTTTTCGAAGCGAAAGAGCGTTAACCCAAAGCCCCTGACTCTTACGCGTCGGAGGCTTTGGGTTATGAGATTCCACCCGTTAGGCCTTTACAATCTCGAAGGAAAGCTGATTGTCTTCGTACTTGAAAGGCCTGATGATCACGTCCATGCCCACCTTTACCTCTTCAGGCTTTATCTCCTTTGCCAACCGGGCGAACAACTTCAGGCCGCCGCCAAAGTCAACAACACCCATTGTGTAGGGAGGATCAGCCTCGAACCCAAACGGCGCATAATAGGCGGTGGTAAATGTTTCCAGTTTGCCTTTCTTGGGTATCTCGAACCAGTCCATGTTCTTTGAAAAACATTTGGCGCAGTCGGCCCTCGGAGGGAAGAACTTGGCGCCGCAATCCTTACAAACGGTCCCTTCAACCTTCCCTTCTGCGAGGAGGTCAACAAACTTTGCCGTCTTGGTCACGGCTGTAAAGCTTTTTCTTCCAAATTTCTCGAAGCCCATACTTCACCTCCCAAATACCGTAACGTTTCCGTAAAGTCCCACGCCGCCAATGTTGTGCACCAGGCCAATGTCCGGCTCGCCCGGCACCTGCATGGGACCTGCCTCACCGCGAAGCTGTAAAACGATCGTGCGGATCTGCGAGCCACCTGTTGCACCAATGGGGTGGCCTTTTGAAAGGAGCCCGCCATCGACGTTCACAGGGATTTTTCCCTCTTTATACGTTGCCTTCTCACGAATGAGCTGTTTCCCTTCGCCCACCGGCGCGAACCCGAGGCCCTCATACGCCATGATCTCCGCGATAGTGAAGCAGTCGTGCACTTCGGCCACCTTGATATCTTTCGAAGTGATTCCGGCCATCTTATAGGCTTGAGCGGCTGCTCCATAACCAACGCTCAGACCTTTGGCAAAATCCGGCCTCGCCGCCATATTGACTGCCTCTGACGCCGCCCCGATCCCTAAAATCCAGACCGGTTTCTTCGAAAGGACCTTTGCTTTTTTTGCATCGGCAAGAATGATACAGGAGCTTCCGTCCGCATTGGCGCAACAGTCACCCACCCGGAGCGGCCAGGCGACGGGACCTGCTAATTTTGCTTCCGGGTCACCCTGCTTAAAGTCTTCCGGTTTCACCGCTTTTCTGTAAACCGCTCTCTCATTGATCACACCATAGGTGGACGATTTGAGCCGGACACCCATCAGGTCATCGTGTGTCAAACCATGTTTCGCCATATAGGTCTGTGCATAGAGAGCGTAATAGGCAGGCATCATGGTTCCGAAGGGCGCCTCCCACTGGATGTCGGCGCCCCGGCCCATTCTCTCCTGGGATTCCGCGGACGTGATTTCGGACATCTTCTGGAACCCGAGGACCACGACGACATCGTGGAGATCCGACTTAATCATGCTGTATCCCACTTTTACGCCCGTGCTGCTCGACGAGCAAACGGACTCCACATAAAATGTCGGCTGAGGAATAAGCCCCAGGTATTCCGCGAGGACGCCCGCAGGGGATCGTTGTTTGTCATATTCAGGGGCCGAGCAGAAAACGGAAGCATCCACCTCTTTCTGGGTGATCCCCGCATCTCGCATGGCTTCCCTAAAGGCCTCGAAAGCCAGTTCCCGGATCGACCCTTCGTAACCTCTCACGAAGCTACTCTGGCCCACACCAATGACCGCTACGTCTTTCTTCATTACAAGCCTCCCTTTCACCCTCGGCCCCACGCTTTCCCCTTCCTGCTCGGCAGGCAGGCCTGAGAGAATGGGGGGAGGGGCGAGGAAATTTTTTCTTTCTTCGATGGCCTATAAAGATAAATGAGACTTCATTTTCTTGTCAAGTCGTTTTTTCTTGGATATTTCTGGTATTTCCAAACAGCACGATTATGTTCTTCGATGTCACAAGAAAAATAGTGGGACCCATCGTTTTTAGAGACAAAATAAAGATACGGAACGGGAGCGGGGTGGACGGCGGCCAGAAGAGAGTCTTTGCCGGGGTTACAGATGGGGGTGGGAGGAAGTCCGGCAATGCGATAGGTGTTATAAGGAGTGGTCCTCGTCAAGTCTTCTCTTGTCAGATTCCCGTTGAAATTCTTGATTCCATAGATCACGGTGGGATCACTTTGAAGGGGGATCTTTTTTTTTAGACGGTTGTGAAAAACGGCAGAGATCAAAGGCTTCTCCTCAGGAAGCGAAGTTTCTTTTTCGATAATGGAAGCCAAGATTACCGCTTCCCTTTCAGAGATTGCCAGTTCAGATGCATGTTGAGAGAGGTCGGGTCCGAAGACCTTTTTAAATTGATGGACCATCATCTGGATGACTTCCTCCGGTTCCATCTCTCTGACCAGGTGATAGGTGTCAGGGAAGAGGTATCCTTCCAAGGTCGGTCCTGCCAATTGAGAAAGGCCAAGAGCGTTGATCAGAGCAGGCGAAGTGACCTTTTGGAGGAACTCCTCTTTTCGCATGAGATTTAGGTCCTCCAGTAACTGTCCGATTTGAGAGGCGGTATAGCCCTCAGGAATGGTTACCAGGTGACGTTTCACCTGACCCTTGACCAGAGCATCCAATACCTCGAGGGGGGATATTCGAGTATGAAATTCATATTCTCCTGCTTTGACCTTGTTTTTTTCTCCAAGAATCGTGGCAAGGAAAACAAAAAAGCATCTGTGCTTGACGATTCCTTCTTGCTCGAGTACCTCCGAAACCTTTTTGAGAGAAGTTCCTTTTTTCAGGAAGATTACCTTGGTGGACGCGGTATTAGACGGGGGGATACCGAGAAGCCAGTAGAGAACGAAAGCAAAAAAGAGAAGGAGAAACCCCAGCGAGAGGAGAAGGCACTTACTCCTTGGAAAGTGTCCCATGGCTCGTTCTCCTGCTTTGATCTAAGTACCCCTGGAGGATAAGGACGGCGGCCAGCTTGTCAATGACCTTCTTCCTTTTTCTTCTCGAGAGATCTGCTTCCAATAAGACTTTTGAGGCTCCAACGGTTGAAAGCCGTTCATCCCAGGTGTCCACCGGAAGTTGAATCTTATCCGTTAGAACCTTGGTCCACTCGAGGACAATCTCCGCCTGCTCCCCCAGGGTTCCGTTCATGTTTTTTGGAAGTCCGACCACAATTTTTTCGATTTCAAATTGACCGACGATCGCGGCGATTTCTCTCAAATCCTCTTCCGTCGACTTTCTTCTGAGGGTTTTGAGGCCCTGAGCTGTTATTCCTAACTCATCGCTGATCGCGATTCCGATCTTACGGGTACCAATGTCTAATCCCATTGTTCTCATCAACACCTTATTGCCGATTTGCACAGTATTGTCAAGGTTCTGACTCCGTTGGCTTCTCTTGGATATTCATAACCTTAATCAATCCAATCATAATATTAATAAATACAATAAGTTGCAATTATATGGCCACGCAAAAATATCTTGACAAAAGAGTGGTGCTTTGTTATAGATTGCACAATCCAGCCGGAGGAGGAGATCCTATGGATTTTAAGTTGAATGAAGAGCAAGAAGCCATGCGCGAGATGGCTAAGAACTTCGCCGAAAAGAAAATAGCCCCCACCATGGAAGAAGATGAAAAAGAGCATCGTTTTCGTCGAGAAATTGTGAAGGAAATGGCCAGGCTTGGTTTTTTTGGGTGCATTGCCCCTGAGAAATATGGGGGAAACGAAAGCGGCTATCTTGCCGCTTCTGTGATGACGGAAGAGATTGCAAGAATTTCCCCATCGTGGGGACTTCCCTTCAACCTACAGATGAATTCGATTCAATCCGTCCTTCTCAATTTCGGGACCGAGGAGCAACGGGAACGGTGGATTCCAAAACTGATCAATGCCGACTTGCTCGGCTGTTTTGCCATCACCGAGCCTAACACTGGCTCGGATGTGGCATCGATGAAGTCAACGGCAGCAGAGACGGAAGGAGGATTTGTCCTCAACGGGACAAAGATGTGGATTTCAGGGGTGCCCGTGGCCGACCTCGGTATCGTTTATGTCTATACAGATAAGGCCGCCAAGCATCGCGGCATGTCAGCCTTCATCGTGGACATGCATGCCCCGGGCGTCACCCAGAAGGCGATTGATTCAAAATTGGGTCTTTTCTGCGCCCCCACCGGAGAAATTGTTTTCGAAGAAGTGAAGGTGCCGAAGGACGGCCTGGTGGGCCAAAAAGGGGATGGTTTTAAGATCTGCATGGCCATGTTGGACAATACCCGGCTCTCCTCCGCTGCAAGGGCTGTTGGCGTCGCCAGGGCGTGCCTCGAACATTCGATTCGATACGCCAACGAACGTGAGCAGTTTGGACAACCCGTTGCCAGTTTTCAGATGATCCAGGAGCAAATCGCCGAAATGTACGTGGAGGAACAGGCGGCCCGGCTATTGGTTCATCGAGCGGCCTGTAATAGAGACCTGGGGCAGCGGAACACCATCGAGGTTTCCTGCGCAAAGTATTATGCAGCGGAGGTGGCTGTCAGGGCGGCGAATCAGGCAGTGAAGATTTTCGGATCGTACGGTTTTTCGACGGAGTATCCCGTCGAGAGGTTTTATCGGGACGCAAAATCTTATCAGATAGTAGAGGGGACATCCAACATTCAGAAGATGATCATTGCAAGAAATGCGTTAGGCCTTAAGTAAAAATTTGCTTTTTGGAAGGAGGAGAAGGTCATGGGGACACCAGTGACTGTACCGATGGTAGGGAAGATTGTTTCCGTTTCAGTAAAAGTGGGAGATAAGATTAAGGAGGATGATCAGGTCGCCGTTTTGGAGGCGATGAAAATGGAAATGCCGATTGCCGCGCCGGTCTCCGGAACGGTGAAGGAGATCCTTGTGGCTCCGGGTCAGGAGGTCGAGGCAGAGGCAGTGATCGCTGTCATTGAATAGTGGCAGAATGAGGAGGGAGGGGGGAGCCGATGGAGGAGGATTTTCTAGCTAAACTGAACATACGACCCCTGACCGTTGATGATCTGGACGCGATTGTGGAAATCGATCGTAAGGTCTTAGGTCAAGCCAGGCGGGATTATTGGAGAACGGAGATGAAGTTTCCCACCCCCCCTTATCCGAGGTCGGGTTTGGCTGCCGAATTCGGAGGAAAGGTGATCGGCTTTATCTTGGGTGAGGTGAGCGGTTGGGAGTTTGGCGTTCCGGAGTCCGTGGGATGGATCAGCACGATTGGAGTTGATCCGGATTACCAGCATCGAGGCGTAGCCAGAAAATTGAGTCAAGAATTTATCCGAAATTTCAAAGCGATCGGGGTGAGGGTCGTCTATACCCTGGTGAATTGGAGCGATTGGGATTTGCTCAAGTTCTACCGTGCGATGGGATTCACAAGGGGAGGGGATATGATCAACTTAGAACT
>DASPPQ010000165.1:0-13887 GCA_035625415.1 Thermodesulfobacteriota bacterium | reverse complement strand
ACCGAGAGATCCGGAAGGCTTCTTTTTAATTCGCCGGCTATAAATGCGATCATTTTTTCTTCAAATCCACTCCCTCCGGGAATTTCGACGAGCTTTTCAAAGAGTTTAAGCATTCTTGTCTCCATCGATATTTTCCCCGCCTGAAAGTTCAGTTATAGATGAAGAATGAGGAAAATCTGGTAAGCGACTACCGCAATGTATAGACAGCTAACAGCTATGATAATTTCTCTCACGAGCCTGAACTTGCTATGAAGACACAAGAGGCCCAAAGAGACTGAGACAATAGAGAATTTCCAGATCCAAAACTTTGTCCCGTAAAGGCCAATGACAGATCGGACGACAGGGTTCGCCTCCCAGCCCTTCAGATCGAGAATGAGCAGCGTGAGAAACGCATCTAAAACATTTAAGCCTACAATCGCAATGAGGAAGAAGAATAGGGAAGAACCATAATGGTCAACATAGCTTCCGCCCTGATAGTCCGACTTTCTTCGGATCATTCTTCTTCGGCCGAAGAAGGTATATCGACTCAGGGCAGGGGTGGGCTGTTTTCTCCGATCTTCAATGGTACGCTTATCAAATCCTTTATCCATAAAATAAATTTTATACCCTGTAGCAGGCTATTTCAACGATAAGGATTATTATTTTGTCAGAGCAATAATCCACTCTCTAAACGGTGGATAAGCAAAGTCCTAATTTGATCTGCCGTGGGCATAAGAACTCCTCTCAATGCCTAGGGTTTAAGTTGAATTTGAAGTCTCCTCTTTCTTAAGTATAACCACATATTAAGCCCGCAAAGCATAAGGGTTAAGACGAGGATCAAGGTACGAGAAAGCTCAATATATACTATTCTTTCTACATAATGAACGATGAACGAACCGGCATAAGTCAGGGCGAGGTCATGTCTCGATCTCAACCACACTTCGAGATGGGTGAGAGGACAGAACCAATCAAACACCTGAATGATCAAAGCAAAAACAAGCCCGGAAAGATGGAAGATCTTTACAACCCTATTCTTGATTCCCCAAAAGGCCCCCAAAAAGAGAAAGACAATCCATAGAAAATGGATCAAAACCACAGTATCGGCAGAAATCTTGGAGAGCATTTCTTAAGGGAACCTCAAATCAGAGAACCTATAACCTATCATATCATTAAATTTCATTAAATTCTTTCCAAAAAAAAGGCTATCAGCGAAGGCCCTGCTGCAAACTTGACTTGAGCGGACGGGAAGGGTGGCTACAGAGGTGAAAGTGACGACAGGGAGTCAAATTTTGAAAACTTGCTTGAAGACGTTAGTTCATGATCTCCAACCCTAAGGCCGGTAGGTTGGACCTGAAGCAACCTTAGTTATTGGGTCAGTTTAAGTTGCTTTAAGTCAATCCTGGGACTCCGCGATTATCATCCAAAATGAGAATTACACCTTTTTCATCGCCTCCATTACCGTTTGTGGGGTCATGGGGAGGCGCCGCAATGTGGCGCCCGTGGCCTTAAAAAGTGCATTCGCAACAGCGGGAGCAATCGGAGGAAGACCGGGTTCTCCGATCCCTCCGATCGCGTCCTTGCTTTTAACCAGATGGACCTCAATTTCAGGGACCTCGTTTATCCGAAGTTCGTTGTAGTTGTAGAAATTAGATGTCTCCACGCCTCCCTTGCCAAAATCGACCTTTTCCTTCAGGGCGGCGCTTAAACCCATGATGATAGCCCCCTTCATCTGGGCAACGATGATGTTCGGATTGATTATCGTTCCACAGCTCACTGCACAGACAACCCGATGCACTTTTACCGTTCCGTCCTTTTTATTGACTGAAATTTCGGCGACATCCGCCACCTGAGTTCCGAACGAAAAGTGATGGGCAATTCCCCGTGCCTGTCCTTTTTGGGAAGGTTTTCCCCATCCGGCTTTTTCAGCCGCTACTTGCAGCACACGGCGGGCACTCGGGTTCTTCAGATGATTCAGACGGAATTCCAAAGGGTCCCTGTTTGCCGCATGGGCCAGCGCATCGATGAAGGTCTCTTTGACAAAAGCATTCTGCGTATTTCCGACAGAGCGCCAGAACCCTACTCGAATCGGCAAATTCATCTTGACGTACTCCACGAAGAGATTGGGTATTTCGTATTCCATTTCAGCGATCCCATCGACCGCGGCCGGATCGATCCCATTCTTGATCATCTGAGGGGCGAATTGCTCGAAAATAGATTGAACCGCTATTTTATGAGACCAGGCAGTTATTCGGCCTTTTGCATCCATCCCGCCTTCGACCTTACAATAGTAGGCGGGCCGATAAAGATCATTTTGTATATCTTCCTCTCTTGTCCATATCAGTTTTATTGGTTTACCGGTTGCTTTTGATATCTGGAGGGCTTCCTCGACATAATCGACAAACCCCCTCCTGCCAAATCCGCCCCCAAGGTACGTGGTGTGGACATGAATTTGTTCTGGCTTCAATCCGGTCAGTTTCTGTGCCACCTCGAGTGTCCCGGATTGGTTCTGTGTAGGAACCCAGATATCACATCGATTTTCGCTCACGTGAGCAGTGCAGTTCATCGGTTCCATAGTGACATGAGCGAGATAGGGGAAAACATAGATCGCCTCAATCTTCTTCCCTGCCTGACTCAGAGCATTTTGGGCGTTCCCTCGATTTAACGCAACCGCTCCTTCTTTTTTCAGCGAGTCCAGAAAAGTTCTTTCAAGGGTTTCATCATTCAATTCCGGATGAGAACCGCTGTCCCACTTTGCCTTGAGGGCATCCCGTCCTTTCCATGCGAGGTCAGGAGCAGTGGCACATACGGCGATACCGTGGTCCGTCGGCCCAACCTTTTGGACACCCGGTATTTTTTCGGCGGCTTCTTTATCGTAAGAAATAATCTTTGCACCGATCGCCGGGGGGCGGGCAATCGTCGCATAGAGCATGTCCGGGACGAAGGAGTCAATTCCGAAAATTGCTTTTCCGCTAACTTTATCCGGAACATCCAGACGAGGCAGGGAGGTTCCAATAATTTTGTATTGGCTTTCGTCCTTTAAAGGGGGATTTTCAGGGACTGGAAGTTGAGATGCTTTCTCGCAGAGCTGTCCATAAGTGAGGCTCTTGCCGCTTTTCGTGTGGCGTACCGTATTCTTGGAGGCAGCGCATTCGTTGACGGGAACTCCCCAGGTCTGGGCGGCAGCGGTCCGAAGCATTTCGCGAGCCGCTGCGCTCCCTTTTCGCAGAGGTTCAAACATATGCCTGACGCTCGTACTCCCCCCTGTCAACTGCATGCCCCAATTCGGGTCGATATATTTTTTTCCTCCAGGGGCTTCCTCAAACCGTATTTGTCTCCAGTCTGCGTCAAGTTCATCTGCTGAAATCATGGGAAGCGAAGTCAATACCCCTTGGCCCATTTCCGATTTATTTACGACGATGGTGACGATATTGTCGGGTGTGATTCGTATCCACACATTTGGATTGAATAAGCCTTTTTTCACGTCTTGCGCCGAAAGTAATCGCGACCCGAACGGAGTCATGGTAGCGGCGATCGTTAAACCAGCACCGGCGAGAGTCGTTTTTAAGAATTCGCGACGCGAGATCTCTGTTTTCATACCTTTTTCCCCTCCTTCGCAGCTCTTTTGATGGCCTGTTTGATATACGGATAAGTGCCGCAGCGGCAGAGATTTCCGGACATGGCTTCGACAACTTGTTTGTCCGTAGGATTCGGGTTTTCTGTGAGCAATGCGGCGGCCTGCATGATCTGTCCGGGCTGGCAGTAACCGCACTGGGGAACTTGTTCTGCAATCCAGGCTTTTTTTACTGGGTGGTCTTCAGGAAGCCCTTCGATGGTGGTTATCTTTTTGCCCTCGACACTCCCGACCTGAGTGATACATGACCTCTGGGCTTTCCCATCGACGTGGACCGTACATGAGCCGCACATGCCGACTCCGCAGCCGAATTTGGTACCCGTGAGTTTTAAGTGTTCTCTGATGACCCATAATAGCGGGACGTCCGAATCGACATCCACCTCATACTTTTTTCCGTTTATTTCGAGAGAGATCATAAGGCCCTCCTTTATTACCTTTGTCATCAAAACAACTAAGTATAGACTATAAGATTGGAGTGAAAAGTAAATGGGGTGGAAACTGTATTTCACTGGCAGAAAAACAGTATTTGATCTTAGGAACCTATGAAGGCCAGATTCCAAACGGGTATATCGGAAGCGTCACCAGTTTCGTGATAAATGCTTAAGCCCCCTCATGGTTGCCACGGAAAAAGAGATGCTTACACGGATATCAATGATGTTTATGGCATGTTAAAATGTATGACATGAGACGGGTCCTTCACATCGATATGGATGCCTTCTTCTCTTCGGTGGAAGAAAAAAGGCATCCAGGGCTAGCTGGCAAGCCAGTAGTCGTCGGAGGAGAGGGAGATCCTACAAAAAGAGGTGTCGTATCCACCGCCTCTTACGAGGCAAGGAAGTTCGGAATTCATTCTGCCATGCCTTTGAAGACAGCCCATAAGCTGTGTCCCGATGCCATCTTCCTTCCCGTTGATTACGAGGAATACTCGAGAGTTTCAGAGGAGGTTAAGGCTATCCTGAGCAACTTCAGTCTGATCATGGAGGATGTGGGAATTGATGAAGCTTTTCTCGATATTTCGTCCATCGACAGACCTTCGGAGGAGATTGCAAAGGAGATCAAAGAGCGAATCAAAGAGGAGACAGGCCTTACTTGCTCCATCGGCATTGCCCCGAACAAGCTCCTCGCTAAGATGGCTTCGGATATGCAGAAGCCCGATGGTCTCACCATCATCGTGGAAGATGACATCCGGAGTCGTATCTGGCCTTTGTCGGTAAGAAAGCTCTGGGGGGTCGGGCCGAAGACCGAAGCCTATCTCAAGAAAATGGGTATTCAGACAGTGGGAAACCTTGCCTCAATATCCCTGGATCGACTGATTGAAGAATTCGGCCAGTCTTACGGAAGGTACCTTTACGAGGCATCCAGGGGTATCGATGAGAGTCCCCTCGTAACCCATTGGGAGCCAAAGTCGATCAGCAGGGAGACCACCTTTCAAAGAGACGTGGACAACTGGCAGGTCATCGCAAAAACTCTTGCCGAGCTCACAAAAGAGGTTGTCATCAATATGAAAGAAGAAGGCTATCAGGGACGGACCATCACCTTGAAGATAAGGTTTAACGATTTCAAAACCTATACGAGGGCAAAGACCCTCAACAAACACACAGATTCAGAGGAGGAGATCAGAAAGGCCGCCTTCGACTGCCTTGGAAGGCTTCAGCTCAAAAAGAAGGTTCGCCTCATCGGGGTGAGAATCAGCCATTTGAAAAAAGTGGGAGAAACAATCGAGTCCTAAACAAACGCTGCCGCATTCCCTTCCTACTAACGAATACCCCCACTAGGTATTTTGGTTAGGATCGGTTAGGCTCTGAGCCATTTCCTTTGAACCCCTTTTCTGACAAAATTGATCTGACCAGGGCATTCACCTCTTGATGGGTCATGGAATCCTTCGAGAAGAAATGATCCGCATTGAATCGGGTCGCTGCCTCCCAGTATTCCAGCGGATCCCATCCGTGCCTCTTGGCCAGGCCCCGAGATGGACCGGAGGGGCCTTCCTACCCATTTTAGTCTTGACAACTGATGAAAAGGCCACTATAGTTTTTTGCGTTATTCCAAACGTGATGGTCACAACTTATCCCTTCATTCCATTTTTTACACCAGGGCAATAGATGGTACCATCTGTGAGAGAAAAAGGCAATTCTGATCAAGCGGTTCTCAGAACCGAAAGTTTGAGCAAGAACTTTGGCGCTTTAAGGGCAGTGGATCGGGTGAATCTTCAGGTCGAGTGTGGAGTCCATTCTATCATCGGGCCTAACGGTGCGGGAAAGACGACTTTGTTCAACCTGTTGACTGGATTTCTGAAACCAGACGCAGGAAAGATATTTTACCTTGGAGAAGAGATCACGGATCTCCAGCCTTACGAGATTTCTCAGCTGGGAATGGCCCGTTCTTTTCAGATCACCAGCATCTTTCCTGAGCTGACGGTTTTCGAAAACGTCCGCTTGGCCGTTCAGTCACGGCTAAAGGCCGCTTTTAATTTCCTTATTTCATTCAAAAATCTAAACGGAGTGGAGGAAAAGACAGAGAAGGTCCTGAAAGACGTCGGCATGTATGGTGAGGCAGATGTGACCGCCAAGAATCTCTCGTATGGGCTACAGAGATGTCTGGATATTGGCATCTCCTTGGCCACTGAGCCGAAGCTCATTCTCCTGGATGAACCCACCTCTGGGTTGAGCCAGGAAGATGCGAATCGGATCATCCACCTCGTGTCCGAGATTTCGAAAAAGATTCCTGTCCTCGTCATCGAACATAACATCGATATCGTCCTTTCGATCTCAGACATCATCACGGTATTGTATCAAGGGGGTATCTTGGCAGAAGGGACTGCCTCTGAGATCACGAACAATCAGAAAGTTCAGGAGGCCTATCTGGGGGGGGGTTGAGTGCTTCTTCTTCAAGACGTCCATACCTATTATGGCGAAAGTCATATCCTCAAAGGGCTCTCTTCTGAAATAAAGAGGGGAGAATTGGTCACCCTCCTGGGTAGAAACGGAGCAGGCAAGACCACGACTCTGAGGAGCATCATGGGAATCGTTCTTCCGAAGCAGGGAAAGATTACCTTTGACCGAATCAATCTCTGCGGCCAAAAACCTCATTCGATCGCCTCCCTGGGCGTAGGATATGTCCCTGAGGAAAGAATGATCTTCCCCAGCCTTACTGTTCTTGAAAATCTCTCGCTACCTTCCAAAGGAAGCAAGAAAGGTCTTTGGGATTTCGAAAAGATCTACCAATACTTTCCTGTTCTCGGAGAACGGAAAGACCAAAAAGGATCCCAGCTCTCCGGTGGTGAGCAGCAGATGCTGGCCATCGCTCGAATTCTCACCATGGACCTCAAGCTCATGCTTCTGGACGAACCCACGGAAGGATTGGCACCGATGCTGGTTCGGGAGATCGGGACGATCCTTAAAGAAATCAGGAAGACGGGCATCACCATTCTCTTGGTTGAGCAAAACACCCGGTTTGCCGAAGGGGTCTCCGATAGGCATTGTATCCTATACAATGGCCAAATTGTTTACGAAGGGAGTAACGAAGCATTCAAGACCGATCAAGAAGTCCAAAAAAGATATTTAGGGGTTTAGACATTTTTTTGTGAAAGGAGGTGTTTTCCTCAGAAAGTTTCCATGCTCTGTCTCAATTTAATCTTCATGAGAAAGGAGGTAATGACAATGGGTAAAGGTATTCAGTTAATGGGCATCATTGTTCTGATCTTAGGGTTTATCGTATCTCCTGGATTTACGGCTGAACCGCTCAAAATTGCCACGCTGACGGACATGTCGGGTCCTTACGCTGAGTTAGCGGGTTGGGGGAACATCAACGCTGCAAAGATGGCCATTGAGGATTTTGGCGGTAAGGTCCTCGGAATGAACATCGAGTATGTTTATCGGGACCATCAGTGTAAGGCGGATCTGGCCAATCAAAAAGCAATCGAACTCTACGAGAAAGAAAAAGCCGATGTGATCTTCGATTGCCCGAATAGTGCATCCGGATTAGCTGTCACCAACCAGGCTCTGAAGTACAAGAAGATCTTCATCGCGATTACTTCCGGCACGACCCGGTATACCGGTGATCTGTGCAACCGTTACACCTTTCACTGGGCCTACAACGACTATGTCCTGGCCACATCGGCCGGCATATGGGCGGCCGACAACCTGGGCAAGAGGTGGTATACCATCACCGCCGACTATGCCTGGGGCCATGACCTGCTGAAACACTTCAGTGCCGCCCTGCAGAAGAGAGGTGGGACATTGCTCGGAAACGAAATGGTGCCTCTGGGCGCTTCTGACTTCAGCCCCTTTATCATTAAGGCAATGAATGCAAAACCAGAGGTGTTGGCTCTTCTGAACGCCGGTAAAGATACGGTGAACTCCACCAAACAGGCCGTCGAATTTGGCCTCAGGAAAACAACGAAGATCGTTCATGCCCTGTTATTTCCCGAAGATATCAAGGCTGCGGGTCCGGAAGTTTTTGCGGATAATTATGTGACGGCCTCCTGGGACTGGACGGTTGATCAACCCGGTGTAAAGGAGTTTGTAGCGAAATGGATGAAAAAGTTTGGTAGACCGCCGAACTGGTTCAACGCCGGCAACTATAGTTGCGTGACCCAGTATTTGCTGGCTGTCAAGAGAGCCGGAAGCAAGGATCCTCAAGCTGTCATTAAGGCCTTGGAGGGGTACAGATTCAATGATTTCTTTGCCAATCCTGGGTACATCCGGCCAGAGGATCATAAGAGGGTGGGCAAGGCATTCATCCTGAGGGCCAAGAAGCCGAGCGAGATCAAAGAACCTTGGGATTACTTTCAAATTGTCGGCGTGGTCCCGGCGGATCAGGCCTACCAGGACGTGAAGGAAACAGGATGCAAGATGGGTGGCTTCTAAAATGAAACAGAAATGGATGTGTGCCCTGAAATGGCCGGGATGCACATCCCTGTCCAAATGGATGCGGGTAAAGGGCAACGCGGAATGAACATACAGTTTGTCATTATGCAGCTCTTTAATGGGCTCATTCTGGGATCGATCTATGTCATTCTTTCCCTCGGCTTGACGATCATCTTTGGGATGCTCGGGATCATCAACTTCGCCCACGGTGCCTTTTATATGTTCGGTGCCTTCGTGGCGTACACGATCGTCGCTTATCTCATCCCAAATTTCTGGGTGGCTCTTATCGCTGGCCCTATCTTCATGGCCGTCTTCGGTGCGGCCTGTGAGGCATTTATCTTGAGGCGCCTTTACAATTTGCCTCCGCTTTACGTGATGCTCTTCACCTTTGGCCTGATGTTGGTCCTCCAGGATTTTATTCGTATGGTTTACGGTGCGGCAGGCGTTCCCTTTAGAGCTCCCTCATCGCTTGACGGAGCCATCAACCTGGGCTTCATGTTTTACCCCAAGTATCGCATCTTCTTGATCGTCATCACCTCTCTCTGCTCATTAGGGGTCTGGCTATTTCTTTCCAAGACCAAGCTCGGAGCAATCATCAGGGCTGGCACGGATAACAGCGTCATGGTCGATGCCCTGGGGATCAATATCTCTCGAATCTTCACATTCGTCTTTGGATTGGGCATCGGGCTGGCCGGTTTGGCCGGAGTCCTGGCTGCTCCTCTTCAGAATGTCAGCCACCTGATGGGTGTGGACTTTCTGGTGGACTGCTTTGTGGTGGTGGTGGTGGGAGGAATGGGCAGCATCTCAGGCTCGATCGTTGGAGGTCTCATTGTCGGAGAAATTATTGCGTTCGGAGTCATGGTCTGGCCGCCTATGGCCCACACGCTGATCTATATTTTTATGGCAGCTTTCTTGCTTATTAGACCCCGTGGACTTTTCGGTCGAGAGGCTTTTCATGAATAAAGGTGCATGGTCAAAGCAGAAGATCATTCTTATATCAGCCACTCTTTTGTTGGCCATCCTCTTTCCACATGTCGCCCCCTATGTCGCCCTCGCCAGTGAAATCCTCATTTTTGCTCTCTTTGCCATGGCCTTCGACTTAATGTTGGGCTATGCTGGCATGCTTTCATTCGGCCATGCGGCATTTTTCGGTATGGGAGCATATACAGCAGGGGTTATATTGAAAGATTTGTACCCCTCTGTTCCATTGGCTCTCTTGGGCGGTGTGATCGCAAGCAGTCTTGCTGGATTCATCATCGGATTCTTGAGCATTCGCCGCCGCGGCATCTACTTCACTATGGTGACCTTGGCTTTTGCCCAGATGTTTTATTTCATCGCCTTTAAGTGGACGAGTTTGACAGGAGGGGATGACGGTCTACAACGTGTCCCGAGGCCGTCACTCGGTCCTCTGGACTTGAAATCACAGATCGTTTTTTACTATTTCCTTCTATTCTCCGTCATCCTTTGTGCCATCGTACTCTTCAGAATCGTTAATTCGCCTTTTGGAAAGACGTTGCAGGCCCAGCGAGAAAATCGGAATCGGGCCATGAGCATCGGCTACGATGTCGATAAGTTCAAACTGAGGGCTTTCATTTTATCAGCTTTTTTCTCTGGCCTCGCCGGAGGATTCTATGCCCTCCTGCTCAACTTTGTCCCCTTAAATTCTCTTCATTGGACCAACTCAGGAGAAGTGGTGGTGATGACGATCACAGGAGGGATGGGCACTCTTTTCGGTCCGGCGTTGGGCGCTGTTTGCATCATTCTTCTGAGGGATATTATCAGCAACTTTACGGAGAGCTGGACGTTTATTATGGGTTTTCTATTCATGGCCGCTGTTCTCGGATTCAGAGGCGGTATTATCGGCATCCTGCGAAGCAAATTAAGATTATCTATTTAGCCCGTTGAAATGTGCTTTATGCTTTGTAATTAATCTTCCGCATTTATGAAAGGATGGATTTCCAATCTACACTTTTCGCAAAATATTTTGTCAATGTTAGTAGAAGCTTGGACTCGATTCCGTGAGACAAAATGAATGAGGCATTACTTCCTGAATCGTGGACGATTATTCAAGGATCCAGCCATGCAGGCCAATCTTGCTCATATGCTCATCTGCAGTGAGGCAGTGAGGGCGCTTCAGGATGGAAGGAGATAGGAATCTGATATGCGAATTGGGACTTTTTTTGTTATCATAGGTTTGATGTTCAAAGTCGCGGGAATTGGCACCGGAGAAGAGAATATAAAAATGAATCAAAAGATCTCTCTGCCATCAGAAGCCGATGGCTGGAAGTGGGACGGGAAGGATACGAAATACAATTCCAAGACCATCTTCAGCTACATGGACGGGGCCGCAGAACTTTATCTGGCGTATGGTTTTGAGAATCTGACGGTTCGACGGTTTGAGAAATCGAATCAACCTCCCATTACCTTCGAGCTGTATGAAATGACCTCTTCAGAGGATGCCTATGGGGTTTTTTCTTATGAACATCAGGATGAAACTGCGGGAATTGGCCAGGGATCGGAGTTTGGAGGAGGGTTGCTCCGGTTCTGGAAAGGAAAGTATTTTGTCAGCATTTATGCAGAAGGGCAGGGGACGGAGGTAGAACCAGGAATTCTCAAGATTGGCAAGGCTGCGGCAGATTCGATCTCATCAATGGGTCCGGAGCCGAAATTACTTGGTTATATTCCGGGGAAAAGTCTTGGGCTCGTCGATAAGAGCGTTCGTTATCTTAAGAGTCATGTTCTGCTGAACCAGCGGTTCTTCATAGCCCACCAGAATATTTTAAATATCAACCGGAAGACCGAAGCCGTACTCGCTCAGTACCTTCAGGATAAACGGAAGACGCAGCTCCTTCTAATTCGATACCCCGACTCGAAAGGTGCTATGGATGCTTATCAAAGCTTCTTGAAGGCTTACCTTCCGGATGCTGGGGGGAAGGATCGGTCAAAAACAGAAGACCAAAAATGGACCTTTGCCAGGCAACGAAATGAATTCGTTGTCATTGTCTTTGGATCTCCCACGGAGGCTGCTGCCGAGGCTCTTGTCAAGAGTACGGAAGAAAAATTGCCCGGAGGACCTTAAAGGAAGAGCAAAGCAGGTGCGCCGGGAACATTTCGAAAGCCTTGTAAAGCGGGTTTTATTGGAGGTGAATGGTTATTGAGAACCTCAACAAGAATGGGACAGAGCAAGCCAGTTGACCGTGGCGCTTGGTATTCAAAAGGGTCCGCTACAAGGTTTTCTCAGTGCCCCCGTCGTTCCTGCCTGTTGAGGTTAATCTGAAGCGGCTATCTTTTGTGGGATATTCGTATCCGACACAGAAAGGAGATTGAGTGAGATGAAAGAAAAAATGATCACCCGTAGGAATTTTCTTCGAGCAACGGCTGGAACCGCGGTGGCCGCTGCGTTGGGAACAGGACTCCTGGGAGAAGGTCGGACAGAACCAACGGCCAAAGTCGTCCTCATCCGGAATGCGAGCGTACTGGGACCCGAAGACAAAATACAAGAGGAGATCCTGGTGTCCATGCTGGATGAAGGAGTTAAAAGTCTCTTGGGAAGCAATGAGGCCCGCGAAGCCTGGCGGAAGCTTTTCAAGAGCTCGGATGTGGTGGGGATTAAAAGCAACGAATGGCAGAAGCTGCCGACCCCCAAGGAATTGGAAGCTGCCATCAAGCGCCGGCTCCTGGATGTAGGAGTTGCTGAAAAAAATATCGGTATTGACGACCGGGGGGTCCTGAATAATCCAGTCTTCCTTAATGCTACGGCGCTCGTCAATACGCGACCGTTGAGGACGCATCATTGGGCCGGGGTTGGGACTTGCCTGAAAAATTACATCCAGTTTGTCCCAAACCGTCCAGACTACCATGAAGAGGGTTGCTCACCCTTGGGTAAAATTTGGACTTACCCCATCGTCAAGGGAAAGACCCGCCTGAATATCCTCTGCTGCCTCACACCCCAATTCTATGGAAGGGGAGCCAATTTTTTCGACAAGAGATACGTTTGGTCCTATAAGGGATTGATCTTGGGGACAGATCCCGTGGCCGTAGATGCCATAGGCGCTCACCTTCTCCAAGCAAAACGGATCGCCTTTTTCGGCGAAGACAAGGCCCTGGATGTTCCTCCCATCCATATCATGGTAGCCGATAAAAAATATCACCTCGGGGTCAGTGACGTGAGCCGCATTCAGCTAATCAAACTGGGCTGGATGGAAGATTGTCTGATTTAGTCTTATGTTCCAATAACTTAGGTGATTTATCATCTAACAACGGCTTAACGACACCACGTAGAACTTCTGCCATTCGTTTTAAAGACTGTCCGGCATAACGTCTCGTATGTTTGGAACCTGGAGCATTGAATAGGAAAGGGGGATATGAATGAAAAGAACGATAACTTTCTTAATGGTTTCTTTTATACTATTGTCTTTCAACGGACCCCTCTTCGCCGATGACAACCCTTTGGGAAAACCTTCTACGGTGGATGTTGTGGGAGACATTCTGGTTATTAGACCAGTGGGATTTATTGAATTAGCGTTCAACAGCCTTTTTTTTGTGATCTCTCTTCCAGTCACCATCCCTCTTAAAGAGACGAAAGATACAGAAGAATGGTTGATTAAGGATACCTATAATTTTTGTTTCACGAGGAGATTGGGAGAGCGAATCTCCGATTTTCCCTTTTGGTTTCACGGCAAGTGAAGGGAGTATTCACCAAAACGGGAGGATAAGAAATGGTCGAGAAAAAAGAGGTGGTCGGATATGACACTGGAGAGGGCATATTTACTGTGTCGAGTGTATTAATAAAGACAAAGAAATAATGGAAAAAATGGGAAAGGCTATCACTGCGAAGATTCGGAAAAAAATCTTTATGTTTGTGATTTATGTGAAAAACGGATCAAATAGGCTGATTTAAATTTGAACCACCAGACTCAAGGCGGAAGGCATGAGGAAATCCAGAGATAGATATCATTGCTGAAATCATTAGATTTCTGAAGGACTTCTTTCGAGACTTTCAGAAAATAGCTAAATGAAAAGACAAGAACAGTATTTCGGGCTTACTCTCATAATTTCAGTATCGCTTTTTTATATACTCACCACTCTTGCCTGTGCTCCCACCAAAGTGCAAGTATATCCAAGGGAAACTCCACCAGAAAAAACTGCTTCTGTAAAAACTGATGAAGTAAACCCTCCTCCGGAGAGACCACCCACAGAGAAAATTCACACGGTGAAACCTGCGCCAGAGAAAACCTATAATGAAACAGTTTCCGAATGGAAATCTTATGAGGATCTGGTGAAATGGATGGAAAATGATTTTTCTTTTGATAAGGAAAGATATGAAAAATTCGAGGGGACATTACCTGTGCCGAGAACTCCCCAAGAGACCTTTCAACTTAAATCGGGAATCTACATTGATGCTGCCAT
>DASPPQ010000164.1:0-3410 GCA_035625415.1 Thermodesulfobacteriota bacterium | reverse complement strand
GAGATAATGGCCCAACCTGGATTTCCCAATCTTCCAGGTAATATACATGCCCAAGAGCATTAGAGCTAAGGCAATATAGTAATAAGGCGCTTTGCTTAAAAATTGAAGATAGAGAATGGAATTTCCTTTATAAGGGATGGTGATACCTTCTGCCCCAAAGGTTATCTGGCGTTGGTTAAGAAAGACTAACCGCATCACTTCACCGATAGCAAGAGTGGAAATGGCAAAGTAGTGACTTCTCAGTCGGAAACAGACAAGGCCCGTGATCAGACTCAGAACGACTGCAGCAGCACCGCCGATCACTATTCCCCCAATCCATGGCGGAATATTGTAATAATGGGTTAACAGCACCGCTCCATAGGCCCCTAAGCCAAAAAAGGCAGCATTTCCCAATGAGAGTTGTCCTGCATATCCACCTATGATATTCCAGGCTTCACTTACGAAAGCGAAAAAGAGCATTGTGATCGCAATATGCAAAAAGTACGTGGGAAGAAATAAGGGAAGGATTAAGAGAAAGATAAAAAATGTCAGTGGAACATAGCCCTTGGGATGGGTAAAGGATTTAACTGAGATTTGCATTTATAACCTTCCCTCTCCCAGAAGACCCGACGGCCTAAAGATGAGGACCAGTATCAATATCAAAAAAGCGACAATCATTCCCGAATCCGCACCGATGAAGAGGACACCCAGTGATTCGGCTATCCCAAAAATGGGGCCGCATAATAAGGTGCCTTTGATGTTGCCCAATCCTCCTGTAATGGCTACGGCAAAACACGTGACGACAAAATTAACTCCGACCAGAGGGAAGACATAAAAATAGGGCATAATGATCGCACCCGTCATTCCGGCAACGGCAGCTCCTAAGCCAACAGCAATGACATAAACCCGGTCAGGGTTAATCCCCATGAGCATGGCAACTTCACGATTCTGAGCCACCGCACGCATGGCCTTACCCAAATCTGTTTTGAGAAGAAGGAGACTGATCAGAAAACTGAGAATCACGGCCCCTAAGAACCCGATCAGGCGGGGATAGCTGATGGAGATTCCCCAAAGCGATAAGACCATTCTCTCATAGCTCGTTTTGACACTCCAGTAATTTGCAGTAAAGATGAGAAGGGCGATGTTCTGTAAAACGAGGGAGATTCCTACCGTGAGGAATATCTTGCTGAAATCGGGCGCTGCCGCCACCCTCCGCAATAACGACTTATAAATACCCGCACCAATCAGAAAGAGCAGAGGGGCAGTGATGAAAACAGCAATTAAAGGATCGATCCCTGCCCGAGCCCAAAGGAAATAAGTAGCATACATGCCGATCATCAAAAATTCCCCATGGGCAAAGTTCACTATTCTCACGACACCAAAGATAATGACAAGCCCGAGGCTGACCAAACTATAAATCGCCCCCATCAATATTCCACTCACGATGGCCTGAGTGAGAACAGTAGCATCGAGCATTAGAAAACCCCCGTTTTTTGGACCCAAGGGTAGAATGTCCTACCCTTGGGTCCCTCTCTCTACCTCTTCTCCCACGGCGGCACAGGCCAGATAGGTTTGGCCGCTGCCACATCTGAAGGCCAGACGGCTCTTAGTTTACCCTTCTGCCATTCGACCATGACTGGATGGACATGCTTATTCCAACCTGTCTGATCAAATTCAACGTGATAACCTGGCATGATTGCCCCGGGGCCTTTCGTGAGATTGGTCTTGGTGAGAGCTTCTTTCACTTTCTCTGGGTCGGGAGAACCGGCCCTCCCAATGGCGTCAGCTAAGACCCATATCATACAATAGGCTTCCCCGGCATGTTCCTGAATAAACTCCTTGTGCCGCTCCTCGTATCTTCGCGCCATATCCGTGACTTCAGGATAAGGCAGGTCCCAGTTCCAGGAAGCGACGCTATAGATATACTCCGCATCCTTACCCAGGTCTTTTTCAAACTCGGGCATGAGGTACCCGGCACCCCCTCCCACAACCGTGGCATTAACCTTCATTTCCCGCATTGTCTTGATAATCAAAATAGCGTCGGTTAAGTAAGAGACAGGAAACAGGATCTCGGCACCAGAGGCCTTAATCTTAGTGACCAACGGAGCGGCGTCAGTAAAGCCGGCTTTGTACGCTTCGTAAAGAACTGTCTCCAAGCCCATTTCTTTGGCCTTTTCCTGCAACCCCTTTGATGTAGACGTTCCATAGGCAGTATCTTCATACGCTATGGCTACCTTTTTAGCGGGGGGTCCTATTTTCTCTCCCAATTCTTTAGCGAGGGCTACTTGCATATGGCCAAAATGACTTGCCTTCGGGGAGACCTGAAAGACATATTTAAAGCCCCTTCCGGTAATGCCATCAGCGACGGAACCGGTTATCCAGGGAATTCTATATCTCTCGCTCACCTCAGTGGCAGGAAGGGTGAGGCCGCTTACATAGCTCCCGGTCAAGGCTGAAAGCTTATACCTTGTGCATAGCCTTTCGACCTCGGACCGAGTCACCGAAACATCGCTTCGACAATCGGAAATGACCAGCTCGATCTTTGCGCCGCCTAATGACTTAATCCCGCCCGCTTTATTAATATCCTCCGCCGCGAGAATGCAAGCTTGGACACAAGTTTCGCCAAGCCTGGCCTGAGCTCCGGTCCTTGGATAGATCACACCGATATAAACCTTGTCCAGCTTCGTCTGACTTTGCGCGACCGTAAACGTCCCAAATATCAAAAGTATAATTACGATTAACCTCCATATCCCTTTTGACATATCCCTGTACCTCCTTTCCTTCTTAGTTTCCTTTTTTCCCGATTATCTGAGAGAAGGCCGTTCACCTCCTTCCTGTTGCTCTTAGAATAATAGATTTCTTTTGCCATCGAGCGATTATTACAAAAAATATCTCTTATATCAATGGATTTTTCGACCTCCGCAAAGATTGCTGCTATAAATAAAGTAGAAGTGTCTTACGCCCGTGGCAAGCGGAGATGAGTTCACGGGAATTATTCTGTTAAATCAAACGTATCAAGATGGATGATCGGTTAACTCAGAAATAAAATCCTTTACCATTTCATCCAAGCTATATCTTGCCTTCCAATTCCATTTTTTTGCTGCGAGCGTTTCATCCCATCGAACACCCTGACTCAATTTATGAAAGGCCATGGCCAACGGATCTGGATTAAAGCTCAGCCTGGCATGGTTCCCTCTCCCCACTGTCTGCTGGTAAACCCGGAGAGAGGGGAAAGGTGAGGGCACTTTACCTGCGTATACAGAATCTTTTTGCGCTTGTACTAGTAGTTCACTTTATCTATCCCTTTAAGGCCAAGAATTTTCCTGGCTTCATCTGGAGTCACCGGTTCAACCCCAAACTCTTTGGCAATCCGAACCATTTTCGTCACCTGCTCGGCATTGCTTTTCGCCATCACACCCTTCTCCAAATAG
>DASPPQ010000163.1:0-4070 GCA_035625415.1 Thermodesulfobacteriota bacterium | reverse complement strand
GAACACAATATGGAAGTCATCAAATCAGCGGATTACATTATTGACCTTGGGCCAGAGGGAGGAGAGAACGGGGGGGAAGTGATTGGATCGGGAACGCCGGAGGCATTGACGCAAAATCCAGCCTCCTATACCGGACAATTTCTGAGAAAGAAGATTTCCCAGGCTGCGGGTTGACCCATTCGACAGCGTCAAGCCCCGCCTTTAAGGCGGGGAAAGAAACGCTACTCAGGGTCTACCTCTGCCTACCAGGAGGCAGGCTAACTCGGGCCGAGGGCAAGCCCAGTATTTATACTGGAGAGTCGAGGGGTTGACTTTTCAGGGCATTGTGGTTAAACCCCGTTAGAATTGATGCTCAGCTCGATTTCGAGTCGCCGCAACGACTGGAATTTCTAACGGGGTGAACCTCAACACTTTTAAGGAGCGCATGATGGAAGAAAAAGAACAGTCGAGCACAGGATTGGAAGAGAACGTGGCTGGTTTCCTTTGCTACCTCTTAGGATTCGTCACTGGGATTGTTTTCCTGGTGGTGGAGAAAAAGAGCAGCTTTGTAAAATTTCATGCCAAGCAGTCCACCATCACTTTCCTTGGCCTTTTTGTCATTCTTGTGGTCATTGGATGGGTTCCTGTTCTTGGAACGCTGGTCTGGATTTTCACACTCATCCTGTGGCTCGTCTTGATGATTCAAGCCCTTCAAGGGAAACGATATTCATTGCCGATTGTTGGAAAATTGGCAGAAGGAAAGTAATTGGATTTTCCATGAAAACCAAACGTAAAAAAAATACCCCTCAAAAGGGCAGGGGAGGCAAGATCCTTTTTTTCCTGGTCTTGATTGGAATCGGCTTTGTTCTGCTCTTTCATCAACAGATGTTCCGTTCCATTAAGCCGCTGTCCAAGAGGCGTAACATTCCAGCCGAGAGAAAGGAAGTTCTGCTTTATTTTTCGGATAGCGAGGGGGAATACCTGATCGGAGAGAAGAGAAAGATTTTGAAAAAAAATACAGTGCAAGACGAGGCGGAGGAGACGGTCATCGAGCTGATCAAAGGTCCGAATGGGAAACTCATCCCCACCCTTCCTCCACGAACAGAATTATTGACTCTCCAGATTAGTGACGCAGGAGTGGCCAGAGTTAATTTCAACCCGGCCCTTTCCAAAGATCATCCCGGAGGAAGTTCAGCCGAGATCATGACGGTCTATTCCATTGTCAATTCCCTCTCCCTCAATTTTCCCCAAATCAAACGAGTTCAATTCCTCATTGATGGGAAACCGATAGCCACCATTGTCGGTCATCTTTCCTTAGAGCACCCCGTCTCCCCCAAACCCGATCTGATCAAGAGACAGTAATTGATTTCACAGGAAATTGATGATACTATTAACGAAATTTTGATTGGTGGGGAGTAGTAATCCTCCCGCTTCCTTCCCCCCTTTCGTAAGGGAGGGTGGGGGGATTTGGTCTTTTATTATGCTTGAAGCCAAATATATCCGGGAACATCTCGATGAGGTTCGGGAGAGGTTGGCGTTAAGAGGTCAGGCCATCAATCTGGACCAATTTATTTTGATTGATGGAGAGCGAAGAAAAACCATCCAGGAATGGGAAAGGTTAAGGGCCCTCCAGAAAAAAGTCTCTGACGAGGTGAGCAAAAAGAAAAGGGAGGGCCAGGATGCCTCGGGCTTGATCGAGGAAATGAAAAAGGTCTCTCAGGATCTGAAGGGGTTGGACGGAGTGGTCGAAGAGAAGGAGAAGATCCTGCAAGATTCTCTGCTCACCATTCCAAACCTCCCTCATGCCTCTGTTCCTGCGGGAAAAGATCCATCTGACAATGTTGAGGTCAAGCGGTGGGGTGAAATTCCAAAATTCGATTTCAAACCAAAGCCCCATTGGGATTTAGGGGAGGAACTGGGGATCCTTGATTTCAAGAATGGAGCGAAGATTACCGGAGCACGGTTTACCCTTTATTGGGATCTTGGGGCAAAGTTGGAGAGGGCGTTGATCAATTTTATGCTGGATCTTCACACGCGGGAACACGGATATCGGGAAGTGCTTCCCCCGTTTATGGTGAATCGGACATCGATGACAGGCACAGGGCAGCTCCCAAAATTCGAAGAGGAACTTTTCAAGGTTGAGGGGACTGACTACTTCCTCGTCCCGACCGCGGAAGTTCCTGTGACAAATATTCATCAGGATGAAGTTCTTGAGGAAAAGGTGTTGCCTCTTTACTATACGGCCTATACGCCTTGTTTCAGGAAGGAAGCTGGGTCTTATGGAAAAGACACCCGGGGGTTGATTCGGCAACACCAGTTCAATAAGGTGGAGCTGGTGAAGTTCGCAAGACCCGGAAGCTCTTATGACGAGCTGGAAAAGCTTCTCTCCGATGCAGAAGAGGTTTTGAAAAGGTTGAAACTCCCCTATCGGGTTGTTAATCTCTGTTCAGGCGATTTGGGATTCTCAGCCTCGAAAACTTATGACATCGAGGTCTGGCTTCCCGGTCAGGAGACGTTTAAAGAGATCTCCTCCTGCAGCAACTTTGAGGACTTTCAAGCAAGAAGGGCGAAGATTCGATACCGCATTTCTGGAAAGTCAAAGACAGAATATGTTCACACCCTGAACGGCTCCGGCCTGGCTGTTGGAAGGACCTTAGTAGCCATTTTGGAAAATTATCAACAGGCGGATGGAAGCGTGATCATCCCGGAGGTGTTGCGGCATTACCTCTGTGGAGTGGAAATAATAGAGAAAAGGAAATGAAAAGTCAGCGATGAGGCGCAAGGTAACCTAAACGTTATAAAAGTCGGCGGGTAAGTGTGCTTCAAAACTTTATAAAGCGGTACTTCGCTATTTTAGGGGAACATGCGACTTTATCTGGGGTGGCCTTTGTAAATGGTTTGGAAGCCAAATAGCAGTATGATAAAGGTGCCGCTATAAAGGTTTTTCAGCACACCCACCCGCCTCCAGCAATGGGTTTATTTAACTCTAAAAGGAAGAGTTAAGAAGTTTAGAGCTAAAATTGTTTTACCTTAGGCGAAATTGTGGAGGGATGGCCGAGTGGTTTAAGGCGGCGGTCTTGAAAACCGCTTCTCCGAAAGGGGACGTGGGTTCGAATCCTACTCCCTCCGCCATGTCATTACCGAAGGTAATGTGGCGTGGCAAAGGTTTGGATGAGAACCCTTCCGCGTAGGCGGAATGGTTCGGCGACCGAAGGGAGGCGGAGCGAAGCGAGCACATCTTACTCCCTCCGTTGAAATGATCATAGAGGATAAAACAGTAGGTTCGGTATTGTTGAAATCACGGAGAGATGCCCGAGAGGCCGAAGGGGCTCGCCTGCTAAGCGAGTATCCCCCTTAAAAGGGGATCGAGGGTTCAAATCCCTCTCTCTCCGCCAAATTTTGCATAGCAAAATTTGGCGATACTGGATATCCACGTCGTTCAGGGCAGGGTCCTGAACTTAACCTATTCAGAATAAGGAAGGAGGAGGATTTTATGGGAGGATCTGTCAAAAAAGGTTTGTTCCCATTGATGGTGGTTTTTGCGGTCGTCACGGTGCTCGGATTGAAAGAGCCCCTAGCCCAACAGACTTCTACTTTTGAGGGAAGCGTCGCTGGCATAACTACCCATGCGTTTGCCAGGGGGATTATCACCGTCAAAGGGGATAAGGGAGAAGTTTTGAATTTTGCCGTGGGCAGGAAGACCGTTTATGTCCCTAAGCGTTATCCCGGTGTTGGGGAACAGGTGAAAATCACTTATTCCCTTGTAAGGGGTCAAAATGCAGCTTATGAGGTTGAAATCCTTCCTGCACCTTCCCCTCCTCCCTCAAAATAGAAATGAATGCTTAAGGGAAGCGCCCATAGCTCAGATGGATAGAGCGTCGGACTACGAATCCGCAGGTCGGGTGTTCGAATCACCCTGGGCGCGCCATGCACCACGTGGGGTGCATGGCGCCCTGAACTCAACGTAGTTCAGGGCGCCAGTCATCGATGATTTGTTTGAGATCAAGGATGAAAGATAATGAGTTTGACGAAAAGTGTATGAAAATGGCACTGGAAGAAGCGGAGAAGGCTGGCCGGGGAGGGGAAATACC
>DASPPQ010000162.1:0-7600 GCA_035625415.1 Thermodesulfobacteriota bacterium | reverse complement strand
TCGGTGGATGAAGTTTGTCTTGTCTCGCTCTGTACTTCAGTGCCAATTTTAACTGTCTTACGGCTCTTTCGCTGTCTTCAATGGCCTTTGCCTTATGCCCACCAAAATCGTGTGGGGCCTCTTTCATATAAATTATCGCATCTTCAAGTGCATCGATTGCCTTGGCAATTCTGGGGTGTTCCGAAGCTTCCTTTCCAATAGGGGATTCTGAATTTACCGTTCTGGCAGCCATCGTGATAATCCCTACAAAAAACAATCCCAACATTAGCATCCCGACAATTTTTTTCATCACAGCCTCCTTTTGTAAATTTAAGATATGGTCATAACCTATTATCATAAGAAATCTGTGTTGTCAATCTCATGTACTGTATCGATTACCATTTAAAAGGTTGTATGTAAGGAGAATTTCAGAAAATCACGAGTACAGGAAGGAAGTCTCGGAAAGCAGGTTACGGGTTTCACCAAATGTTCACTCTAATACTACCTTCGAAGGCAAGGATTTCTGCCAGAAATATGCGTAAGATGATGTACAAGATATTCTGCTTTTCCCTTTATAAATTTTTCGTGGGAAGCAGCTACTTTTGCATCAAATGTTTGGCAATCGCCATGTAGGCCGGTAGCGTAAATGGGTCATTTGCGACGTTTCCTGCAATCGGGAACGAGGCATACCGCACAATTACCATTTCCGCCTTCGGGTCGATATAGATGTTTTGCCCGTGAATGCCACGCGCCATAAAAGCACCATGCTCATTGTGCGACACCCACCACATATTGCGATACGACCAACCTGGCAGAGTTGCGTACCCGGCTTTGGCAAAAAATGCCTTGTTCCCACCTCGGCGGATGTCTTCAACCACGGCTGCGGGAATAATCTGTTGTCCATTGTAATAGCCATTCAGGCGCATCATTTCGCCAAAGCGGGCCGAGTCCCGCAGAGCGGTGTTTAAACCACCGCCCCCAGATTCAGTGCCGATGCTATCCACCCCAAAATAAGCGTCGTATTCTGCGCCCAGCTTGGACCAGATTGCGTCCGATAGCATCGCTGCCAGCGATTTGCCCGACACCCGTTTGACAATCCAGGCCAGGATTTCGGCATTGACGGTTTTATAGGCAAAAGCCTCGTCATGGTTGCCTTCTTTCTTTAGCTTCACCAAGAATTCATAATATGTCTTAGGCCCTTGATAGTTTGGGCCAGCTGGTAGCATACCGCCGGCTCGGGCATAGTCCCACACTTCAGCTTTGGGGTCGGCATAATTTTCCGAGTACTGGACACCTACTGTCATGTCCATCAATTGGCGAACTGTGGCGTCCTCATAAGCGGTGTCCTTGAGTTCAGGAATATATTTTGGCACAAGGGCCGTAGGATCGAGCTTGCCTTGTTCAGCCAGCAGAGCTGCCAGCGTGCCAACAAACGATTTTGTGACTGAATAAGCCTGATGCGGTTTCTGGGGCTCAAGAACACCGAAGTATTTCTCGTAGACAACCTTCCCCTTGTGCATGACCAAAATTCCGTCGGTATAATTTCGCGCCAGGGATTCGCCCCAAGTCATTGGCTTTCCCGTCATATCAGTAAAGGAGACACCATCCAGATTACGTTCCGCACGTGGCAGCAGCACTACCGGACCATTGCCACGCCAGACATTCTTAGTAGGAACCAACTCCCGTATATTGCTGAAAGACCAACGAAACGCCGGAAATTGATAGAAGCTGCCGTCATCAAATCGTATCGTTTTATCTGGGGCAGGGGGAAACCCCTGCATCCAACCGAGTGTCTTAGGGTCCGAAGCAGCGGCATCTGGAAATACTGGGGGTTGGGTTTGCGCCTGTACCAGCAGACTGCAAAAAAGCCAGGTTACCATGACCAGGAAAGCATATTTGAAAGATCTCATGGTTTGCCTCCTATTTTAGTTCGATAAAAATTTCAATTTGTGATGGAATATATCGGGATTTACCTTGGTTGTCAAGGAATCCGTATCATATTATCTTTTTGAGGATTATCACTTGTAATCTGGTAAAGCAATGTGAATACTCGACTTGTTGACTTCAGGAAGTAATCAAGCCTCGATCACCTTACACGGAAGCCTGGAAATACGATGCCTCCCCTCCCACAAACCCCACCCCACTCTCCCCAACTGAATCCCACACTGAATAAATCTTCTGAGTCATTGATGCTCGGCTCGACACCGGCCACCGGCCATGGCTGGGTTGTGGTAGGAAGGCGGAGTGGGAGGTAAGAGAGGATAGGAAGGCTAGAAGGAAGGAGAAGCGATTGTTGCTGTCGAATTTCCGGAGAGGTGCTGTGACAAAATTGTGCCAAAAGTAGGTAAAAAAGACTGAAATACATGGAATAGACTGGAATATAAAGAAATAAAATTAGTCTTGAATTTCTGATAAGTTACGGGAAACCAGACCAATATCAAGGGGTTAAAAAAATGGCCAAGTCGGAGTTCAAATCTCCTCTCCCCGACCACTTGTTTTGGAAGGATATTAGGCAGTTGCATCGATTGTGGCTTGAGCTTCATTTCTTACCAAATCCTCATTTCTTACCAATTTCTTACCATTTTCTCCGCAGAGACCATTTAGAAGGTTAACTTGTTCTCTCTGAAAGTCCCGGCTCAAATGCGAATACCTCTGGGTCATGGCAATAGTGGTATGTCCGAGATGTTCCTGGACCGCTTTCATTGATGCCCCTCTCATTAAGAGATGGGAAGCGCTTGTGTGTCTGAGGTCGTGCCAGCGAAAATCTTTGATCCCAGGCTTTTTTAATGCCGTATGGAATGACCTTTTAATATCCCTGAGGGGTTTCCCATCCGGTCCTAGGAAGATGTAGTCACTCTCTCCTTTTGGAATCTCCATCAAGAGACCAATCATGTCCTCATTCAGATATTTGAAGCCAAGTTTGTCCCTTTTCTTATGTTCCCTGTAATTGAGAAAGCCTCTTTCCAGGTTCACATCGGGCCATTTTAGATTGAAGAGATCGCTCTTTCTTAGTCCAGTGAAAATAGCCCCTTTAATGAGATTCGCAAGGTAGCGAGGGAAAGATCCAAGAGCCTCTTAATCTCATCTTCCTCTAAGAATCTTACCCGGTCATTCCTTTCTTCAAAGAAAATGGGTTCCTTGAACCTAGTAAAAGGATTCTCGTCGAGCATCCCCCATTCTACTGCTTTATTAAGCATGTGGCGAAGTACCTCAAGCTCCCGGTTCACTGACACATCGGACCTAATTTTCCCTCCGCGAACGGGCGTTTCTTTTCTCTCTTTTTTGAACTGCCCAATATCCAACGGAGTGATTTGAAAAAGCTTCTTACCCATGAAAAAATCTGACACGGCATTGACGAAATGCTTCTTTGAGACCTCAAAGAACCGCTCTCCTTTTTCGAGTTCAGAGTATTTTTCTTTCAACTTTTCAAATGTTATCTTCCTTTTCTCGGAAGCTGAAAGAACTGGTCCCTTCTTTACCATGGCTTTTTTCTCTGCCAGCTTTTCTTGAGCCTCACCTAAAAGAGGACCAATTATTTCCCAGTGTTTTTTCCCTCCGGATCGATAGCTAATCCCGTAGGCTGTACCGTTTGGTCCTGCATACTGAAATATCCCTGGATAGCGCGTTTTAAGATATTGACCCATTCAACTCACCTTCCTTTCTTTGATGGTTTTGACTTACCCGTTTTCGCCTCCTTTCGTTTGATGAATTCAGTCTTTCCGCTCACCCACATCTCTAACGACTCATTTAACAGCTGGCCCATACTCAATCCTCGACTAACTCCCTTTGCCCTTGCCTTTATCCAAAGTTCTTCATCAACTGACCTTACCATTTTAATCCCCATTGGTTGCCCCCCTCTCGTTATCATGCAAATCATGTACATCACGTGGCGAAACCTTTTGTCAAGCTTTTTCTTTGGACACCGTTGGGCATAAAATTTCAAAAAAAATGTTGTGTTATTCTGACCAATTTGTTAGCCTCTTGACGAGGGAGAAAATCCCTCACTTGAAAGGAGGTCTTTATGTTGAAACACCTTTTGAGTGAGGCCCGATGGTTTGACCACCCAAAGGACCGAACCCGGGTCTCCCTCATATTTTCCATTCCGACATGGGAGTGTGCTTAAATGAATCCAATAACTCTTATTGAAAAGCTCATTAATGAGCATGGGTCATCTTCCGTCCTTAAAGAACGTCTTGAGCTTCTTAGGGATCAAATATCTATACTTGAGAAAGAGAACAGCGTGCTCAAGTTGGAGAATGCCACTCTGAAGGATAAGGAACACACAATAAACTCTGAATTTAATAAGGCGACAAAAGAGATAGAAAGACTGAATCAAATCATTGAAAGACTTAAAAAGGATGATACAAAGGTACATCTCGATGCAATCAAGGAGAAGATTTTGAAATTTTTCTTTGACGCTTGTTGTGGCATGTCGGTTGAAGACGTCGCTGCCTCTCTTTCTATGAATGCCAGCATAGCTCAGTATCATTTTGATCTCCTTTTGGAAGACAAGTTAATAGCACCAATCAGGGCGGCTTTCGAATCTTCTTGGGCTCGCGAAAGTGGTCCGGCCCTATTCGAGATTACTTCTCTTGGTCGAAAGTATGTCATCGAAAACAGACTCGCATAAGCAATCGAGTTAATTAATGCTTCAACCAAATAACATCCTTCCTGACAATTCGACATTATTGACCCACTTTATAGGCCGGGATTCCCTTCGCCCACAAACGCCGGTAGATCGTCTTAGGATTTAACCGGAAGTGTTTGGCAAGCTCCGGAACCGCGAAGTAGTCTTTCGTGGTCTAACCATTCCATTTCTTCCTGTAATCGAGTTCCTGGGATTTTCCTTCGGAATGCAATGATACAGATGGAAATCATCAGGCAGGAATGCGTACTGGTGCAGGCTATCAAAGTCGAGGAAACAACCGGTTTGCTAGCCACACGATACGCACCTGAGCGTTATCAAGAATTGAGGATGGAGTCAGCGCCCAAATCGTTTCTATAGGGAGAAAAATTCATAGACCATGCCTTATGGCCTGCCCTCGGGGGCTTTCCCAGAAGGAAGTTGCTTATTCCCCGGATCGTTTGAACCCCCCTAGTGTAGTGTCTCATAAACAACTGGCTTTATTTTGCCCTCCTCACGGTTGTAAAAGGCAATACTGATTGATCGAAGTCAATCCTAGCCAGGTCTACTTTCTCAATTCGTAGAAGCGCCGCCTTCTTATCCAGCCCCCCGGCATAGCCCGTGAGGCTTCCATTATGACCCACAACCCGGTGACAGGGAATCAGGATCGAGATCGGATTATGGCCGACGGCGCCGCCTACGGCTTGTGCTGACATTGAGGCTGAGCCTCGGGTCTCGCCTATTAATGCAGCAATCTGTCCGTAGCTAGCCACGTGCCCCTTCGGGATCTTTAGAAGAATATCCCATACCGCCTTTCGGAAAGGTGACCCCTTAGGAGCAAGCGGGATACAGGGCGCACCGGCTTTACCAGAAAAATAAGACGCGAGAAAATGACGCAGCTCCTTGAAAATGGGACGATTAGGTTCGTAGACCCAGTGGGCTGCTTGGGGTGGGTAGTATTTTTGGCCAACAAACCACAAACCGCTGAGAGCCTCATCGGTCGCGGCGGCAGTCATGACCCCTAGCGGAGTATCGATTGTGCATGTGTAGGTCATTGAATGAAATACCTCCCTTTTTATATTTCAGGCCTATTCGAAAGAGAATTCCAGAGCAGAATGGTTGCGTACGAACGCCAGGGACTCCATGCCTGCGACATTCTCAATATTTCTTGTGGAGATCGCTCTGAAAGCGCTTTCCTAACACCGTAATCGGTATGCGGAAAAGCATCCGGCCAACCGAGCGCCCGCATCGCGATATAGTGAACGGTCCAGGGACCGAACCCGGGAAGTTTGCGAAGTTTTTCCATTTCGTCACCCGGATTCGCGCTGTAAGAGAGTGTGATGGAATTTGTCTCCAAAGCTTCCGCCAGGGCCAAAATCGAGTGGGCCCTGCTATTGATTATGCCAAGTGGTCCCAGATGATTCTCGACCGGACCAGCAAGAGCGCAAATCCTTTCAGGTAGAGGAAACGTGAAAGCAAGTTTCTCAAACGGCGTGTCGATTTTTTCGCCGATGACATTAGCCAATCGCATGGCCAGTGTGCGGGCTGCTTTGACCGTCACCTGCTGTCCCAGAATGGTGCGCACCGACATTTCAAAAGGGTCGAAGCAGCCCGGCACCCGTATTCCCGGCACACAGATATTGGGTACAAGCTCGTTCATCGTGACGAGCTTTTCATATACGTTATCAGGGCTGCAGTTTAGGTCAAAGAGAAGCCTGTTTCTCGCCAGTACCTGGGACAGGACCGGTAATAACGTTGTCGCTACGGTTACGGAAAGAGCATTTTGCTTCGGCTGGTTTGCTACCGAGATCCAGCCGCGATGGATCGCTTCGCCTTTTTTGATGGCCACCGTGCGTCGGTACGTATTATCGACCACGCTCTCCACTCCGGGAATAGCGCGCAAGGCAAGAAAGGAAATCAGACTGTCCCAGGCATATGGTGGACGATAGCCGAGCGACACGGTGATCGCGTGCTTGTTTTCCTCGATGCCTCGGCCATTGTTCCGGAGTTTGTTGGGCGCGAGCTGGTAATGTTTTTTGAACAGATCATTAAACCGGCGGATACTGCCGAAACCCGCGGCCATGGCCACATCGGTCACGCTAAGCTGCGTGTCAGTGAGCAGGCTTTTGGCCAAAAGCAGTCTCCGGGTCTGAAGATATTGCACGGGCGCCACGCCGTATTCCGCACCAAAAACACGGCGCAGATGGCGGTCGGTAATGCCGAGCATGGTTGCTACCTCCGAGACGCGGCGGGGCTCCAGGTTGTCTTCTTCCATGAGCAGGGCGGCGCTTCGTGCGAGACGGGCGACCGAATCGACCGGCGCCAAGCCGGGCGCCAGCTCCGGGCGACATCTCAAGCACGGCCTATAACCGGCCGCCTCCGCGGCGGCTGCGCTCACGAAGAACGTGCAGTTTTCCTTCTTCGGAACCTTCACCCGGCAGACAGGGCGGCAATATATGCCGGTGGACGAAACTCCGCAAAAGAAGCGGCCGTCAAAGCGGGCGTCGTGAGCCAGCATTGCCGCGTAGCACGCCTCGTCGTCAAGAAGCAGCCCGGGGGTTTCTGCATCCATCATCTTCCTTGCCTTCCTTCAATATGAATTATAGCAAATCGCAAGAAAAGAAGTCTCGCCGTTTTCGGACATGAATAAAAAAAATGTTCGGGCATTGCTCGGCGGTTCTTGTGGCATGTACCCCTCTTCTTTTCAAGTAGTAGAAATAGTACCGGTCTGTAGATTCTGCGGTGGAGAGAGAATCTCTTTCCGCCTTTGAATTGCTTCCCGAGTGTGCAACAGTATGGTTAAAGATCGCCTTAAAGCGGCCAAGATATCTGATGTCAATCAGACAAATGCCGAGGTGGTTACAAAACTTTCCCAAATACCCCTCCAAAATCATCCGGGCACGACATGGGACTATTCAATGTCTTGAAGTGAGACCTCGGAAGTTGAACCTAGCCCATGTGAATTTCATTTGGTAATCTTCAATTGCTTAAACATGG
>DASPPQ010000161.1:0-23668 GCA_035625415.1 Thermodesulfobacteriota bacterium | reverse complement strand
CTCAGTGAGGTTGCATCAGAAGGAGCTGCTTCTCGAATATCTCGGTCCGTAACGATTCCAACCAATCTATCGTTCTTATCCACCACGGGCAGATGCCTGATACCCATCGCATGGATATAGTCCCGAGCCTTAAAAAAAGATGCATCGGGACCGATGGTGACCGGATTCCTTCGTATCCTTTCCCTCATAAATCCTTTATATTGAATTTTCATGATTTCCTTTCCCTTTCCCGGTTCAAAATTTATACTATGTTTGGTAAAGAATCACCAAAACCTTGTTTCCTTCTATATATCATGCTTTTGCGAAAGCATCTACGCATGACAATCTAATATTGGATTACTTTATAAAACATATCGTGGGAATAGATCCACTATCAGGATAGAAATTCCTTTCATAAAAGGTTAAAGTGAATTGTGAGCCGTTGATCGGTTTCGCTTTCGTGTTCCGACGCTGCCGTCGGTGAGGTGGTTGCGGTGGCTCATGAGGAAATCGGCGAATTGCCCGTCGGAATGAGACCGAAAACAGAAAGGAGATAAAGATGGCGCTTAGGAAAGGGAATGAATATATCGCTTCGCTCAAGTCTCTCGGGCTGGAGGCCAATGTGATGGGTAAGAAAGTCCGAGATTTGCCCGACCACCCCTTGGTTACTCCTTCGGTTAGTGCTGTGGCGGCGACTTTCGACTGTGCCTATACCGATCAGACTCGAAACCTTTTCCGGGCTCGCTCCTCCTTATCGGGGGAGGAGATCAATCGTTTTACCCACCTGCACCAAAACCCCGAAGATCTGATGAAAAAGGTGATGATGCAGAGGCATTGCGGAAATATTACGGCATGTTGCTTCCAACGATGTGTGGGTCTGGATGCGGCCAATGCGGTCTTCAGTGTCACCTATGAATGCGATCAAGAGCACGGCACGAATTATCATAAGCGTTTTCAGGAGTATTGGGCCCGAATTCAGCTCGAGGATCTGGTGGTCGACGGAGCGATGACCGATCCAAAGGGTGACCGGGGCAAGCGACCGAAGGACCAATCAGACCCGGATCTTTTCTTGCGAGTGGTAGAACGAAAACGCAACGGCGTGGTAGTCCGAGGTGCCAAACTCCATCAAACAGGCATGATCAACTCCCATGAAATGATCGTCATGCCCACGACAAACTTAGTCCGGGGAGAGGAGGAATGGGCCGTCTGTTTTGCTGTTCCAACAAATACACCGGGCGTCAAGTATATTTACGGCCGGCAGGCGAGTGACACGCGAAAGCTGGAAGGTACCGGTCGCCTGGACGTAGGTAATCCCTCCTTCGGCGGTCAGGAGGTGATGACAGTCTTTGAGGACGTGTTTGTTCCTGAGGAGCGCCTATTTTTAAACGGAGAAGTAGGCCTATCCGGGAGGCTGGTGGAACGTTTTGCAGCTTATCACCGCCAGAGTTACGGAGGATGTAAGGTTGGAGTCGGCGACGTTCTCATCGGGGCGACGGCCCTGATGGCTCGAATGAACGGGGTGGAAGGTGCTTCCCACATCCGGGACAAGATTGTCGAGATGATTCACCTCAACGAGACGATGTTTGCATGCGGCATTGCCTGCTCGGCCTTAGGACACCAGACGAAAGCCGGAAACTACGAGGTAGACATGCTCTTGGCCAATGTTTGCAAGCTTAACGTGACCCGTTTTCCGTTTGAGTTGGCCCGCCTGGCTACGGATATTGCGGGGGGGTTGCTCGGAACGATGCCCTCATCCCAGGATATGGAGGATCCGGTCGCAGGGCCTTATATCAAGAAATACTTAGCTGCTGTCAAGAGCGTCGATGTGGTCGATCGGGTGAAGGTCTTGCGCTTGATCGAGAATATCGTCGCCGGAGCAGGGGCGGTTGCCTACCTGATTGAGTCTGTGCATGGCGCCGGATCGCCCATGGCCCAACGCATCATGATTGGCCGTCAAGGAGACCTAGAGGGCAAAATCAGTCGGGCGAAGGGCCTCTTGGACATCTCTTAAAGGGAGCCGAGGATAGTGCAGATTTACTCTGACATTTCTTTGCGGATAACCGCAAAGGGAATAGGCCGAAGAACCTGTCCGGTACGGTCGTCTATCGTTACCCGAATGAAGAAAATTTCTTTGGTGGCTGAGTTTTTTGGGAACAATTTTTTCCCCCAGTTCAAAATGCATTCTTGGGTTATTCTTTCTGGATCCTTTCTCCTCTCGGGGAGGACTCCGATGATCTGGTATCCCCCCGATGAGTCAATCCAGTAGAATTCATAGGCGACCATCGTTTCATCTCCACTCTTTTTTGGGACATTCTCCAGAAGTCGGCAACAACCTTAAGCCTGAGCCGTGGATCCCCAAGGATCTCTCGGTCCTCAAGAAATCATCAGGAAGATCTGGAATAAGATCGCCGCAACATAGATGACACCTGCCCCCAGGATAACGGCTGTTACCGATCTGAATTTACTGTGGAGGCATAGGAGAACTAAGGGGCCGGAGACGATCCCAAATTTCCAAATCCAGAACTTATCCCCATAGACTTGGATGATAGAACGAACAATTGGGTTCATTTCCCGTCCACCATCCTCTAAAATCTTCATGGTCAACAAGGCATCGATCACATTCAATCCCACAATTAAAATGATTAAGAAGAATAATCCCGAACTGTAACGGTCTACGTATCCACCCTTTTGCTGATCTTCCTTTCTTCGGAGACTCCCTCTTTGCCCCTTGACGGCAAACCTGCTTAACGCAAGGGTAGGTTGTTTACGCCGGTCTTTAAGAATTCGTCTTTCCAACGCAATCAAACGGAAACTCCTCTGTTGCCAGTATAGGGGCAGGCCCTCCCAAGGTCGATCGTCTGAGGGGCATCTGTGTCACATTCAGATGATTTTTCCTTTTGCTCTTATCTGATCACTTACCTGTAGTTCATGAGCTTCCATATCAGGATAGTCTTCTTGATACGGAATATGAGCTCCTATCGCTTGACTTTGTTTCGAATAGCGACTCTTCGGCTGGGCATCCGTTCTCTCCCAAAAATGAGGATAACCTTTTCGATTGCATTGGCCACCTCGAAGGCAATAGCCTTACCCGTTCTCTTTCTGAGCCAGTAGTAGAAGGATAGGTTTTTATTAATCAGGAAACTTCTCATCCGTCTGTCCGTTGAGCATCAAATACCTATTTCCTGTCTTGCTTCTATACCTGATCCTGTGCAAAGAGGCATCCCTACCTTTATCGTTTAAGAGGCAAGACTTATACCAAGCAATTAGAAGCCTTTCCACCGCGTCAATTCCCGAAAATGGGTGACCACTCGTGACAATTCAAACAAAAATTCTTAACATTCTAAATATTTTTGGCGGGGGCCGGCACGGAAGGAATTTTCATAAAAGTCCTGAGTTACTTCCGCAAAGAGTAAAAAAGGGTTCCCCTCAAACGTACCTTCACTTCATTCTCTTCCTTTCAAGGGGACCTTTGTCCAGCTCATTTCTCGGTTGATTTAGCCCGAGGGGCAACCCAACCGGCGAAGGAGGTAAACCAAGTTCCGAAATGCGAGCTCAAGGTCGAGTCGTCAGGCGTCCCTGACCCTTAAGAAATTTTAATTGAATTCTAATCTTGTTCTAATGTTTTCGTGCCAAATTAATAGTAAACCCAGTACATCAAGCTTATTTTTCCTCTTTTTGATGGACTGGTAGGGATCAGTTATTGGCCCCCCCTCTGACTGGTCCCTTTTTTATTGGGAAACAACCGGAAAATTGTTTAAAGGATCCAGAGAGAGAGGGTTGCGGATGGACAGATATTCGTTGTGAATCGGGCTGGCAAAAGGCTTTTTGAACCTGGATCCAAGCGAAAGGTAATTGCGGCAACCGTGGCCCCAATATCAATCTTAATTGACAAATTTCCACTGCTTTGGGTTAGTCACGGGCTATCATCTGAAATCCCTTGTCCGTAAGTTCCTTTGCCTCCTTCCATAGATTCTTTCGGCTCGGACTCCCGAGGAGAGAAACGATGATTGTCTTTTTGTTGCGTTCGGCAGCAAAAACAAAACAATGTCTTGCCGTATTCGTATAGCCTGTTTTTCCTGCGATAATCTCCTCATCAGACCATAGGAGCTTGTCTGTGTTTTTGAGGAAGATGGCCTTTCCCTTTTCCGTCGACACCTCGGCCGCGGGGGTTGCAAGGATCTCTCTTAATTTTGGATGACTCATCGCAACCCTCATCATGATGGATAGGTCTATGGCCGTAATATGCTGGCCTCCGCCCGGAAGGCCCGTAGCGTTGATGAATTTTGTATTCACGGCACCTATCGAAGCCGCCTTCTGATTCATGAGGGAAACGAAGCACTCTTCGGAGCCGGCTGCAGCTTCTGCGAGAGCGACCGCAGCGTCGTTTGCGGATTTCACGAGAGCTGCATAAAGAAGTGCTTCAACCGTCACTTTATCCCCTTTCCGAAAGCCCGCTTTTACGGGATGTGCCTGTGAGGCCTTTTGACTTATTGTGACGATATCTGTCAGGTTTGCTTTTTCCATAACGACTATTGCCGTCATCAGCTTTGCGGTGCTTGCCGGAGGAAGCAAGAGGCTTGAATTCTTGCCGTAGAGGATTTCTCCTGTGGATGCGTCCATGACGACCGCCGCTTGGGATGAAATGACTTCGGCAAAAGAACTCGAGGGGGAGGCGACCCAAACGATAAGGAAGAAGGCCAGAAGCAGCCGGGCATTTATTGGGAGTTTCCTTCCTGTATTGTTAGTTAAAGAGTAGTATATGATCCCGTCGTGCATTTCGACGAACCCCTTCCTCCCGGATTCTCCGGAAGGATGGACAGATTAGCAGGGTTCTCTTCTCCTCCCCCTGTTTTGGCTGTCGGCCTTTGTCTGACGATTCTCCAGAATCACCTGATCAATGATCTCTCCACACGAGATGCATCTCCATCCAAAAAAGCGCTCGTCGGGACCGTAGAATCTCTCACAGACCATCACACTGCCACAGCGATGACACCTCATACGAAACTCCTAAAATAATATTCTTCTTTCATCCAAATCTGCGCTATTTAATATTTTATGACTGATTTGTCAAATTGTTTGCCTCCTAACCTATGATTTTTCAGGATGAATTTTCGGCGGGATATTGTATTCCACCAACTCAAGAAACCACCCGTCCCCGTCTCGAGGCATAATTTGTTCCCTTACGGCCCATCCTATCGTTGGAGCATACCAAAGCGTCTCTTCGCCTGCCTGAATCCTCAGTGCTCTAAAAATGCCTGCGGGAACCAGGACCTCTTCATCCGTCTGAATGTTTACCGCCGTTTTTGAACGATAAAAGTGAGAGCCCCCCGAATAATCGTTCACGGTATAGTCACTCTTCCACCTCTTTCCCACTGTTAACGGCCAATCAAATACTCGAATACAGGGTTCAGCGGATTCCAATTCTTTTCCTTCAGCAAATGACCCAATCCAATTCAGATTCATGTCGTAGATATCAAAATATCTTTCTGTTTCTCTTCGGACTTCCACCCAGTATGCGGGTTTTGTCTCAAACTCCTTCATTTCCTTAACGATCATAGCGACCTTGCAAACCTTACCGTTTGATGCGTTGATCTCTCGATAAATAAACCTCGAACCGATCACAAGAGATGGGGGATGCTGGACACTTATTTCCTGGGGGGCGGAACGATGATGAAAAAGATCCCCCGCATTCGGCGTGCCAAGATCGGCGCTACCAGCACAGCCAAGTGAAATTAAACTCAACGTCAGGAGAAACGATATGCTTCGTACCGCTCTTATAAGTCTCACTTACCTTACCCGGGTTATCTCATCACTTTTTTTATGTTCCATAAGCGAATTGTTTTCACGGCGTTTCATAGCGGATCGAGGAATGTATTTTAAGATTCTGGCGTCAGGTAATACCAGATGAGTATTAGAAGAAGATTAGATCAAGATTAATTAATCTTAAGTTTGAACCTTGATCTCGCAAGTGATTGTCGATTATTGTTGACCTTGCGGTGTAAAACCATTAAACTCATACTCACCAAGAGCTTTTTTAATGACCTTTGAGCGACTTACCCTTTGGTGTTACAGCGAGGCTGGACAGATGGATTCACGAACGGCGAAAATCATGGGATTCCTTCTGATAGGGATCTGTATGACAGGATGTGCCACAATGCGTGACGTGGTCCGGTCTAAGGAACGGGGAGAGGGAATGAGTAAGGTATATCCTGTTAACGCTGACCAGGCCTGGGAAATTGCAAAAACGGTTTTTCGTTGGGAGCGAACAGAGGCTGTCGAAGAGCACCGTTCAGAGGGATATATGCTTACGAGTAGCGAGGAGAGTCTCATTTCATGGGGAGCAATGATAGGGGTTTGGGTCGAGCCTGTCAATAACGACAGTACAAGGGTTACGGTTGTGGTAAGGAGGAAAAGCCCAATAGAGGTTTTGATTCCAGTCACAGAGGCGATTTTCCACGATGATTTTGAGATGGCGGCGCGTATGAAGGCAGGAAGGTCTTTTACACCTCGATAGGTTAACGGTAATCGGAGAAGACGGGGATTGGCTTAACGTCCGGTTAGAGAATGGCCAAGAGGGCTGGATCGATAGTAAAAAGGTGAGATAAAGGAGGCTCCGTTCTGGCTCCACCTATGAGGTTGACTCACCCTTTGGGGGCGGGCTTGTGACCTCTTCGGCAGGGTATATTCTTCGTGTCAGGAAGGAGGTGCAAGGAATTTCTGCTTTGAACTAGTATGACGGAAGAGCGCGAATGTTGTTTAAAGTGCAAAAAGGAGGAAGGATTGCAGGGCGTCGCTATAACGATCGGGAGAAGAACGTTTCACCTCTTTTATCTCTGTGCGAAATGCGGAAATATAGGTATCGAGGAATTACTAAGGATAATCGAATCCCACAAGGAGGGAAAACCTGATTCAAACGGTGATCCTTGATGAAGACAAACCGGTCACGTGGAGAATTCGCGGTCCAGCGCTAACGAGCGCAATGGCGTAAGATTGCTCCTCCATTTTTTTCTCGAACCCGCGGACGGATTTGACCGCCCACCGGTGATCACCTCTTAGCCATCTCAATAGAGGAAAATGTTAAGGCCGCTGGGGAATCGCCTCTCTTCCGGGATTTATTTGGTCAGCCTCCTTTTCTCTTCCATCTGACGGTCAAGGTTTTTTAGTCTGTCGATTGTCTCCTTCAGACCGGCCACCTCCTCCCGTAAGCTTCTATTGGCCTTCTGGGCCTTTTCCAGGCTGGTCTGTAAGTTCTCCAGTTCCTTCAGGACCGTCAGCCAGTTGTTAAAGTCGTGTGTCTGCCTTTGAGTCGGCACCGAGGAGAGATAACTTTCCATTTCCTGAAGGGCTCGACCGTAATTGAGTTGGGGGTTTCGATAGTTTACGTAGAGGAAGGCAAGCTTCAGATGAGATTGGGACCGAACGGATGCCTTGGGATGGTCATGGGCAAGTTTTTCCAAACGGCAGGTCTCCTGTAAGAATTCTTTTTCTCCTTCGGGTTTTTTCTGCGCGAGTGTCAGACTGCAGCCTACGATGAAAAAAAGCAGCAGAAAAACGTAACCCCATTGAAGACGATGCAAGAGTGAACCCATATCTTCTCCTTTCACCCCGTTAGAAATGGTGCCCTGCTCGGTTTCGATTCCCCGTATCGCCGGACTGGAATTTCTAACGGGGTTCATTTCACCTTTTCCGGAGATGGCAAAATAGCTAAACCTTCCTGGCCGGAGGTGCTATTCCCGCGTCGATCGACTACGAAAATGCTATAGGAAAAAGATTTGGCATAGTTTTTCAGCTCCGCAGCAATCTCGCCGACCTGGACATGATTTTGCAGCCTGTGGCGCTGGTTGGTGACCACTGCAATGGCCAGGGTCATGATGGGGAAGGAGACTCGTTGCCCCTGCCGCGTCTCCCCTTGGATGCAACGACGCTCCCGGTCCTCCGGGTCGTAAAAATCCAGAACCATTTTATCAAAGGAATCAATCACGGCAAAACAAATCTTCTCATACCTCTCGGGCGAGGTGATCACAACAAAATCATCACCCCCGATATGCCCGACAAAGGCCCCTTCGCTCGCTGGCGTGTTGATCGCTTCGGCCACGATTCTGGCCGTCGCCAGGATGACCTCATTACCTCTGGCATATCCATAGCGATCATTAAAGGCCTTGAAGTGGCTCAAGTCAAGCTGGCAAAAGGCCAGGGGTGTTTTTTCCTCTAACCTTTTTTTTAAGACATTTTCAATGGCGATGCTCCCGGGAAGGCGAGTTAGGGGGTTGGCGTCGAGGTTCATCTCCTCCAGACGCTTCAACCTTTGGGCCATCCTTTGGAAAGCCTGGGAAAGGTCTCCTAATTCATCCCGATTGCGGACTTGGGGGAGATGGTCAAACTTGCCCCCCGATATCTCCCGGGTAGAACGTTTCAACTGGTCGATGGGGTGGGAGATGTTGCGGGTGATGACTAGGGCAATAACGATTCCGAGAAGGAGGGCGCCGATACTCAATCCGGCAGTCATCCAAAACGCCGAATGGCCCACATTCAGGGTATTCAGACTTTTTTCATTCTGGTCCTTCCTGGCATCACGAGAGATCCGTTCTACGAGTCGAATGAGCCCTTCCTGCCTTCTTCTGATTTGCCCATCACGATCCTGAAAGGCCTGAGAAGAAAGATCTCCCTTCTTCTCCAATCCGGTTTTGAAGAGCTGGTCATACTCTTCGTGAAGAGCGGTTAGCCGATCGAGCGGAAGGCTGGAAACATCCGGAAGATGGTTTATCTGCTGCAGGAGCTTTTTGAATTCCTCACTCCTTTTCCAGAAGAGCGCCTCCATCTCCGGACTCCTGAGGATGAAAAACCGGCGTCCATAGAGTTCCTGGGCCAACAGGGCTTCGATCATTTTATCGGTCATTTCTATCAGGGGAACATCACGCTCTATAATTCGATTATTGATTTCATTCAATCGTCGGAGGTTGGAGAGAGCGATAAGGGCAATAAGGATAGTTAAGATCCCGTAAGATAGGAATCCGAGGAGCAATTTCTTCGCTATGGTCAGGCGAAAAAGCTGGGTCAAGGCTCTTTTCATGGATGATTCGTCTTGCTCTCTGGCTTCGGGTCCATTTAAGAAACTCTTCTTTCCCCTTCAAAAAGCGGAGGGAACGTTAGGCCGGCAATAGAAAAATAACTTTGCTTCCATGCCCCGGCTGGCTCTCTGCCCATATCTTACCGCCGTGGCGGTTTATGATCTCTTTGGAAATAGCTAAGCCCAAGCCCGTCCCCTTGACGGGAGACGATCCTCCGGCAGGGGCTTGGTGAAACTTTTCGAAAATGGTGACGAGATTCTCCGCGGGGATACCCGGGCCGGTATCCGCAACCGAGACTTCCACTCCGTGGTTGACAGACCGGGCCAAAATCGTCACTCGACCCGCCTCGGGAGTAAACTTAACGGCATTTCCGATAATATTTCGTAAGGCTTGAATAATCTTCTCCCCGTCAATTTTTAGGATGGGTAATTCCTTTGTGACCGTAACTTCAAGATTGATTTTTTTTGCCCCCGCAAGAAGCCCGATCTCCTGAATTGCTTGATCAATCAGAGGACCAATATTTTTTGGCTCCAGATCAAATGGCATCATGCCCGCCTCCATTTTGGATAGGTCCAATATGGAATTAACAAGGCTCGTCAACCGATTGATTTCCTTTTCAAGGACTGTCAAGAGATTTCTCTGTCCTTTTGTAAGCGGTCCCTCTACGCCCGCCTGTAAGATGCCCGACCCCATTTTCATCGTAGCGAGGGGGGTACGGAGCTCGTGTGCTACTGAAGAGAAAAAATCGGACTTGATCTTATCTAATTCGTTCAGCTTGCGACACATCAGGTTGAAAGCGTCCGCCAGTCCTGCTAATTCTGGAGGAGAGGGAATGTTCAGATCTCCGCTAAAATTTCCTTTACCGATCTGCTTCGTCTTTTTTTCCAGAACGGAGACGGGTTGCGTAATGCTCCTGTTGATCAGCAAAGAAATAACGATGCCAAGCATCAAAAAGGCTCCGGTCATTACCATCACTGTCCGGCGCAATTGGGTTCCGATCCCATGGAGGCTCTTAATCTTGTCGGTGGTATTCAGCTTAGTATTCGCCTCCAAATCCCGGAGTTCATCTATAATTGAGCTCGTCACCTTTTTCTTTTCCGAGTCAAACCTTTGGCGGGGATACCTGCTGCCGGTCTTTAGGTAGTTCGTTTCCTCCTGGAACAAGGATTGGTATTCTTGATAAGACCTATTGACATTGTCTAACATGCCTCTCGTTTGAGAGGAATCTGTGATCACCATCATCTCTCTTAAGAACCGGTCAAAATCACCCTTAAGGCGCATAAACTCGCTGAAAAACGCCTCGTCTTTAGAGATAATAAATTTCCTCTCATATCGTACCTGCGAGAAAATAATATCCGAAAGTTTTTGGGCGAGGTCAATCATTTGATTATTGATGGTTAGAATAGATTGGGTCAGTTTGTTGATGTGACCTATCTCGACAATGGCGTATGCATTGATCCCTGTGACTAAAGCGAAAACGATCAGGTATCCAATGAGAAGTCTGGAAAATATGGTGAGTTTCATTTTCGGAGGATTCATCTATGCAAAGAGCCTGTTAACCTTACCGAAAGGGGGTCCCGGCCTCCCTTTCTCAAGAAATCTCAACGAATTATATCACAAAGGGCATATAAATGGCATTTGGAAAAAATAATTGTGAACCTTCCCGCCCTCGGGGGTGGGACTTGTGGGGCAGTTACCGGTCAGGCCCTCGAAATCATTCGGGGATTTCAAACAGAACGAAATCTTTGTTTGATAGGGCGAAGGACGAAATGATAATGATAACGCTGAGGGCTTACCCGGTTGGTTCAACCCTGAGCCCTCGACCCGAGCTCGGCCCGAGCTTTAGACCGGGAATAGTCGAAGTGTTGATCTTTCTGGAGCCCACGGGCGGCTTTGAACCGCCAACCCGCTGATTACAAATCGTTTTATTCAGAACAATATAACACACCAATTTTACAAAGAAAATAACCGATTTTGCACGGTGGTTCTTTCCAGAATTTAGAATTTTTAAGTTCCTGAAAAGATTACGATGTTTTTTGGGGGTCGTCTAAAATAATTCAAATGATACTGGGTCCCTCGATGGGCCTTCATTTCTATAAGCCCCACCTTTCTTGCCCCAATTCCTTTCACTTCACTTTTTAGGAGATCGCAAGCCCTCCTGCGCTTTTTACTCCGACGGGGTTCCCGGAGCTTTGATTTCAAAATGTTGCCTACAATGAAAAGCGACGCTAAAATTCAATCAACCTTAATCTTGATTTCTTTCTTTTTGGCTTCTTCAGATTGTTGTGAGAAGTCGTTACGGGAAGTTCGCAGAAAAAGGTGGCAAGAAAGAAGCTTGTTGACCAAGCAAGAAACAGCCAGGTTCTGGCTGTGCAGTGGGTCAGGGTCTCTATGAACAAGCGGATCTTTCTTTAGTGCCAGAGGTTGCTCTTAATCTCTCACGTGGGCTATTGAGTCCCTCCGTTACCAGCACACACTTTTACAACTTCACTTAATGCGAGCGGATCGCTCACCATTGCCATATGCCCAATTCCGGGGATGATTTCAACGCGAACATGCTCTTTGACTGGTTCCAGCGCACTCCGGTACTTGGCGGCAACGAAAATCTCATCGTCCTGGCCTACCAGCACCGTGATTGGTGCCTTGCTCCGGTGAAAATCCCTCAGATAGTCCCTGTCAGGGGCAAAATTAGAATATAGGCGAAAGGAATAGTTTTTCGTCCCTTTTGCATTCTCGGGCAGCGCGAAGGCTATGACTGGCAATCCTGAAAACCAGTCAATGCCCAGACGGTGGAGAATACTCAAGGCAATAATGCGAGGTACGAAAGGCTTAGCCCAACCTCCGCTATTCTTCCCCCTGGTTGTCGGGGCATCATAACCAAGATAGGGGGATATTAGGATATACTGGCTGAAAAGCTGGCTAATCGGACTACCGGCAACACGCAGCACAAATCCCCCTCCCGATGAATGTCCAATCAACGTAATTGGGGCTTGGGGATAGGTTTTTCGAAGGTAGGCCACAAAGTCGGCTAAATCGTCTTCCAATTGACCGACGTAACCAATATCGCCTCGAACACCTAATGCGCCGTGTCCTCGAATATCCAACGCAAACGCCGTAATTCCACTCCTACTTAACGCTTTCCCCATCGCATGCATATCTATACTGCTACCCGACGAACCGTGAATTAGGATCGCAATCCTGTCCGTGGCTGCGGGATAAGCCCGGTAGCCGAGACGCGTACCATCCCTTGCAGAAAAAAATGAAAGGGGAGGAAGATCGCTCCGATCGAGGGCTTTAACGACATCGGTGACTGAGCGCATGGGCGGAGGTCGGGTTCCCCCTCCAAAGACAATCATCAGCGCAAGGGCGAGAATAAGTAGCCCGATACAGCCCATTACCCATTTCAGAACCTTCTTCAGCATGCTATCCCTTCATTATATTTCGGTCATTCGTTTACATTTAATTCTAAAGCAAGCTAAACAGTTAGTAAACTCTGAGTCCTTTTGGATTCGTTACCTAGTGTGATCGCGTAATGAGGACAGACTGGATCCAAGAACTCTTCGCCTTTTACTTAGGTGAAATCATTCAAATATTTTGGGGGAAAATTGGTGGTTCACGATAAATAATGTGTGTCATTTCAACGTTTCGGATACTCGCTACCGGAAATCTCGATTCTTAAACCATCGCTCGATTGCAGAGGTGGGCTGAAGAGCTAGCCCAGCAGTGTTTGTCAATTCAAGTCTTTATTAAGCAATCTTTTTCCCAGATTGAGGTGGAGCCACAGCATAGACCTCATCTACCTTTATTGTACCTACCGCCTTTATGTTCATCTTTATTCTTTCTTTTACTTCTTTGGCAAATCTATTAAATAGCTCCCCAGAGGTCTGAAACCCTTGAAAGGTGCCTTTTATCTGATAGCCTGCCAAGGGGTCCATCCTTAAAGCTAAGGCTGCCACTTTTTTATTAACTTCCAAGTTCTTATTGGTTTTGTCCCCGAATATGTCAGCAAAAGCTATAAGCTCCTCATCTATGGCCCTCAGACTTCCTTTTGGCACCGCATTGATTTCTAAAATGGTGCCGGCCGTAGCGAGAATTTTGGTACTTTTAGGATCGTTAAACACATCCATCACTTCTTTTGGCATCTTGGCCATGATCTCACCTCCTAATCTTCCTCTTACTTTTTTCCTTGGATTAGCTTTTAAAATTATTTTACTTTTAGGGATATAGGAAAGTCAAAGGATTTTTAGAGGCAGCAACAGGATCTCTTGGGTTGCAGTGGGGTGAAGAATTAAACCATCCCTCTTTAATGGAAACTACATCAGAAACGATCCAGACTCCTGGGAGTGTTGAAGATCCGGAAATGGAAAGGAGTCTATGAATCCATGATGAAATTCTACTGAAAGTTCTCATTGAGGCAACGGATGAAGTGGCTTTAACCCCGGGAAGAATAATGGAGGAGGCCGGAAGGGTTTTGCTGAAGACCGCCCCGGTTGAGGCTGACGTGGTTGTTGTGGGCAACATTACATGTCTGAAAAGTTACAATCAGGAAGGATTCTCACCCGGCAGTTTCGATCGATATCAATGAGCGTTAAGTCGTCAAAAGTTATGCTCATGGAGCAATATTCTGTCTGACAGGTCATATCCCGATAAATAATCACTGTCGCTCCTGGTTTTATCCTCAGCAGTTGGTGGTTCCTCCATAGGATGCAGCGCCCGCCGGTCCCTGTAACCCATAGGTCACGCATGGTCTGATTTCCAACAGTCATACCGACTTCACGGCAGTTTTCTTCTGCTGAGACACATAGAGGAAATAAAACCATAGCGATAAGCATCAGAGCGGGAAGCGTCGTCCGAAGAGCGATTCTTTTACCGATGGACCGAGTGGATAGAGACATCTCATCCTCCTTCATCATCTCGTTTGTCGTTCAAGATGATTTTAATTTGGCTAAATTGCCTGCCTTTCGATCGAGACTTATGATCTAGAGAACCTGAGTCGATGGATCAATATACCACCTCTTCAGAGAATTGACAAACAGAAAGCAGCAGAAGGTGACGGAAATTGGGCATAAGTCCATCAGCAAGTTATTCGTGCGAAATTAGCCCACCGGAGGTGACTCTGATGACTCGATGCCTGGAGTGGGACTAAAAAAAGGACTTCGTGCTTGAGTTTCGATGATTGGTAACGCATAAACCCTTTCCACAAAAATGTAATCGAACTGGCAAAAATTTATACATTTGTTCCAAGAGCTGTTGACGCATTTCAATTAATATCCATAACTTTCGGGCTTCCAGCGACTTAATGAACAGAATCATAAAAAATGAGAATTGGCATAATCGTTGCACACTTATTACCTGGTTTGAGTGAAAGAAGTGTCCAAGGCGTTCGAAATTCAAAAAGTATTGTTACTTCTCACGCCATGAGTTTTGAATCATGCACCTTGCCCTCAGGACTCGAATGCTTAGGAAAATTTTCCAATACCTAATATTAAGTTCTAAAAGGTGACGGAATGAAAAGATTAATTGTTTTTTTAATGGGTACATTGCTTTTTGCATGTGTGAGCAGCAAGGATGTGCGAATTCTCGATAAGGATTTGGATAAACTCCAATCCCGAATCAATATTCTCCAAAAGGAAAATAGCTCCACCAAAAATGGAATATCTGACTTGAGAGCCGAAAATCAAAACCTGAAGGCGGATCTCTCTCTTCGGCTCGAAAATCTCCAATCCGAAATTCGAACCCTCTCAACAAGTGTTGAAGAGTATAAAGAGTTTCTCAACAAGCCTTCAAAAGAGATGGACCGTTTCGAGGACGAGATGGAAGGTCGATTGAGAACCTTTGAAGAAAAGGGAAAACCTGAGGAGGAAAAATTTAGGGACATAGAGGATCGCCTCAAGGGATCGGATAGAAAGACGACCGGGTTGACTTCGAAGCCGATGGAGTCGGAAAGGTTAGCACCAACTAAAGAGATTCTCGCCGAGCTAAAAGGGGTCTCGACAGGGATGGGAGATCTCTATAAAGATGCTTATGAAACCTTGTATAAGGGAAACTTAGAAGGAGCTCGAAGAAAATTCGAAGCCTTTCTCAAACAATATCCCAACACAGAACTCTCTGGCAATGCTCTATTTTGGATTGGAGAGACCTATTATCAGAAGAAAGATTTTGAGAAGGCGATCTTGGAATATGAAAAAGCGATCACTCAGTATCCGGAATCAGGTAAAATTCCGGCGGCCCTATTCGAGCAAGCGCTCGCCTTTCTGGAACTTGGTGATAAAACAGACGCCGGTGGTCTACTCAAAAAGGTGATCGAACGATTTCCCCATTCTGACCAGGCTGAAATGGCAAAGAAAAAACTGGAAGCAATTAAGTAAATTTCGGGTAATTAGAGAGTAAGGTCTGTATTTTATACTGGGAAAAAAGTCGTTATGCATACTTTCAGCCCCAAATCATGAACCCTTAACTTTGCCTAATCCTCATTCTTTGTAGGTGCTTCACAATCCCCTTTTCTGAGGACCCATTCCTCCTACTATCAACCGTGCTTTTTGACTTCGAGCAAAGCCATTATTTGGCCTAAGTCTTTCGAATCACGATAAATTGTCACTTCGTCGAAGACTTACCCACGTTGCAATCCTTATTTAGAATCCAAATTAACTCTTAAGGGTCAATTAGTTATGAAATCAGTTCCGTTTATCCTTCCCTGGCATATTTATTGCTCTAAAATTAGGGGAATAAGAAACAAATGAGGAAAACTAGATGTCATTGATGGAAGAGGATTCAGTTTTAACAACTGATGAGGCTATTGGATACTTGAAGATCTCCAAGCCAACTTTTCTAAAATATATCCGCCTTGGAAGGATAAGGGCTATCAAAGCGGGAAAGGGTTGGAGGGTCCTCCAATCAGAACTATATAGATTTTTAAGAGAGACGATAGATATCGGAGCTTGAGTTCCACTCATTCCTTTCGTGGCAACGAAAGCAATGGATCCGGTAGTTGCTTCGAGGGTCATTCAAGACCTCATATGCTTCCCGCTGGTCGTCTCTCTTGCATTTTGGACAGACAATCTTAAGCATTCTCCTCCTCCCATTAAGCTAAATTTAGGCAGAGCAATACGTTTAGTCAAGGAAATCTCAGGACACTTTCTTATTTGATATGAAGCGTATTAAGAAGAGTCCAACACCCTCATTTGCCCGTCTCCAACCCGTTTAAATCATAGACGTATTTTTCGTGGTGAACCGGCCATCAATGTAAATACCACGATTTCCAGGTTTTCCTGAATGCCCAGATCGTTTCCCAACCAGATAGAAGAGAAGGTTAAGGAGTAAAGGGACCGGAGATCACTTGACCCGACGTCAGGGGTGGGACGGGATTGGGGTTAAGAGTAGAATGTAGTGGTGAGGTTAAGGATGAGGGGTGGGGCTGTGGTAAAATGAGAGGACAAAGAACAGATTTGAAGCGCACTTTTCTTGTCAAATTCGATAAAATGCAGTAAGCTAATTTCAAGGTGGTAGGGTGTCGCATTTTTTCTGGATTGTTGAGAAATTGATGGAGGGAGAATAATGTCAGGATTAGCCGAAAAGTTTAACGACTACATTCATTATTTAAAACCTATACCACTCCCAGCCAAGTGTATCGTGATGTCTGATGCCCACGCTGGGAATGGAGATATGCACGATCCGTTACGGGGTAGTGGCTTTGAGAACTTGATCTTAGATATTCTGAGGGAATACCACGGCAAGGGTTACACCCTACTGAAAAATGGAGACTGGTGGGATGTATGGCGGGGTCACGATGTGGCGTTGATAAGTGCTGCTCACTTCCACCTTTGGGAAATAGCGAGGGCCTATGGTTGCATGGGGCGGCTTTATGAAACATTAGGGAATCACGAGCGGGATTGTTTTAACTATCCAGAGGCCCTGATCTTTGAGGGCTTTGGTAAGAAGATATTCATGTGGCACGGAGCTATCGGAGATTGGCCGAATGATGAAGGGTGGCGGGTTGGACGCTTCGCTATTAGGTCGGCGGATCAACTAACTGGGATGGGCATTAAAGTTGACCCGCAGACTTCTCCTCATCCCACGAATCCAGAGCGGCACGAAGCCGTAAGGAGTATGGCTCACAATTTAGTCGTTCAATATCCTGATTGGGATTTCCTTTGGGGTCATACTCATTACTTCGATAATGATGGGAACAACCATAATAGTGGTGCTCCTATTTCCATTAGTGAATATCGAGGCTATCTGATAGAAGAAGGCAATATTATTCCAATAAGGAGAACCTAAACTTCGTCTATCCATAACACACAGAGGGCTATGGCCTCCACCAGTCTGAGACCTTCCCTTGTCCCTCTCCAATCCTTTTAAATCAAACAGATATTTTCCATGGCGAACCGGTGTTCAATGCAAATACCAATACCACACTCCAAATTCTGATAAAAACCCGAACCGTTTCCCACACAGATAGAACCTTAAGAAGTTAAGGGACCGGGAATGACTCTCATGACTCGACTCGATGCCATGAGGTAGGATGGGATGGGGTTAGAGTAGAGTTTGGTGGTCAATCAAAAAATAAGTAGGTTTTAATTTATAACGCCTTCTCAATTTATAAATGATATGGAGGTGCCACCAGAATTAAATCCAATAATGTTCGCTCCATCTTATTTTCTGGTTTTACCAGGGTTTGATCATAATAATTTCCTAGTCCCCATCCTTTTAAAACACCATCTTCAAAGACAAGGGCTGTGTCTTCCAGTGTCCCAAGCAGCCAATTGTATTCAGTACGATAGTGCCAAAATTCCAAATTCCTTTCCTGAATCTCGTAAGCCTCGGTTTTAGACGGCCTACCCATCAAATTGACGACTTCGCCCTCAGTCATCCCAAGATTGAGTCTAGCCAAATTTGAACGATTCCTTGCCGCCTCACCACCTCTCCTAATCGGATTACCAGCGCATCCTACAGTAAATAGAAAAATTAGAGATACGATGAAGATCGAAATTAGTTTTCTAACCATCGTTATTACATTTTATCTGGACGCAAACCATTGAGTCAATACCGTCTTTTTCAATTTTCCTTTTTTAAAATGTTTTTAAGAAAGCCTTAACCATATAATTATAGAGTTCTAAAGGGAATGAGATAGGAAGTCAGTCCGGCCACCATCAACCGATAGCACCTGACCCGTAACGAAGTTAGCATCTTCTGAAGCAAAGAACAAAACAACCTTGGCAATATCCTCAGGTACGCCTTCGCGGCGGAGCATAGTATGCTCTTCGAAATACCGGCTACGCTCCTTAACCTCAGCGGAACTCCGTCCCATAACAGTCATGTCAGTCAAGATATGACCTAGCGCTACAGAGTTCACGTTTATGTTGTAGGGACCCAGTTCCAAGGCGAGGCGCTTTGTCAGTGTAATCATAGCCCCCTTTGTCACAGCATAGAGAGTGGTTTGTGCGAGGGCTGTTCCAATGCCCGCTACTGAAGATATGTTCACGATCTTTCCATTCCGTTTCTTCATCATATGGGGCGCAACAGCCTGTACACAGAATAGAGTCCCCTTAACATGCGTATCCACCATGGCATCAAAATCCTCTTCCCTAAGCTCCAACAGAGGTCTACCGCCTTTACCTATGCCGGCGTTGTTTACCAAGATATCCACCCCGCCGAAACGCTTCACAGCTTCTGCTACCATCTCATTGACAGCACCCCTCACGCCGACATCAGCTTGAAACGGAAATGCTTCTCCACCCGCTTTCTCGATTATGGATACTACCTCCTCAGCGTCCTTAGCCTGCTCGCGATAGTTCACGACCACCTTTCCCCCTTCACGAGCGAGAGCTAAAGCGGTGGTCCTCCCAATGCCTCGGGAACCCCCCGTCACAATAGCAGAGAGACCTTCGACTCTTCCAACCCTGTTTTTCCCAGCCATCGATTTATCACCCATTTCAGAGAATAAGAAACATTCGTTTTTGAATGGCCCTATAATACGAAAAAAGGAATTGTATGTCAAACAAAATGGAATTCTGTGGTGGTTCCTGTTTTCGGTTCCACGCTTCATTATCTGACTCCGCTTCCCCCTCCTACCTTGAAGTCTGTTTGCTCACAATTATTGAGACGATGAGAAATTCATCAAACCTAAAAGCACCTCCGTCCTCTCAATTCTTCTCCATTCAGCCCCAGTTAAGCCTTCAGATTCACAATCAGGGATATTTTTTTCAGCATTCCCTCCGGCGGCCCGCCAAATTCCGACAGGTTCTGACAGCATAAAAAGAAAGCGATAATAGAATTCTTTAGCACCTCGTTCTGACCAAGCAAGATGAAAATTCAGTTAAAGTAATGAAGGTCTGTGGCTATTCAGAAGGGGTATGTAGTTATAATGGACTGTAAGACAACCACGAAGAATAGGACTGGGGGCCGAGTCTGGCGGAAGTTCAAGGGTCAGGTTCTTACAATAACAGCTTAACTCCCACGGCGGGACAGGCAGTAGGTTCTTACAGACTATTAGCTGGGATGGGATATACTACGCAGAATGGGGCTCTCAGTATTCCTTATCCAGGAATCCCAGTTGCCGTTGCACCATCAACCTATAACCAGGCAGAAACATCTCCAGCTGGGACCAATCAGACTCGAGTTGCTTATGGATATAGTACTGATGGGGCTGGTCTAACAAGTTGGGGGGAATGGTGCGGTGGGTGTCATACCAATTTTCATAGCACTAGTACCGGTTCTTCCGGTATCCTTACACATCCCACAGATGTAGCGTTGAGTTCAGGACCCGAGCAGACGAACTATGGATTATACGTCTCTTCAGGGATCATGACCGGAACACCAGCAACTTCATACCTCTCATTGGTTCCATTTATACAATACTCCAATGACTACAGTACAGCCCCGACTACTGGTCTTAAATCTACTGCAAGCGGTGGTACTGGCGAAGCTGTAAATCCAACCACTGTTCTGACTGGACCAGGCAGCACCGACCAGGTAAGCTGTCCATCATGTCACAGGGCTCATGCGTCGGGGTGGCAGTACAACCTACGATGGAATATGAACGTTGAGTTCATTACCTATGCATCCGGTGGAGTCGCGGTGTGGCCGGGAACCGACAATGCTGGGAGTAGTTACGCTAACGGTCGTCTCTCAACAGAGACAATGGCTGCATACTACAATCGTCCAGCAACAATATTTGGCGCTAGTGGTTATCAACCCGTTCTCTGTAACAAGTGTCACGCGCAAGACTAATAAGGGTGAATATCGAGCATCTCATGATGCAAAGAAAAGAGGTTTGGCAGAGATGCCAACCTCTTTTTTTGTCGCTGAATTTTAAAAAGGCTCTATCGTATTTTGATTTGTTGTACAAGCTCAGAGGAATGTGTTCCCCACAATTCATTTATTGAGGTTTTTCTATTGAAGAAGAGAATAGTTATTCCTTCTTTCAAGGAACAGGCGTATACTGCGACCCATTAGGAGTGGACACGCTGAAGGTGTGGAGGATAGAGTCTCTGTATAAGCAGAGAAATCCTTGAAACCGGAGGTACAGGAGGATGAGGCAGAGAAAATGGGCGGAGGAGGAGAAATTGGCGATTGTCATGGAAGGTCTTGAGGAGAAGAAGTCTGTCTCGTAGATCTGCCGGGAGCACAAGATACAGGAAGCTGTTACTCGCATGTATGAACTCTCGGGAAAGGTCAAAGAAGGAGCGAATGGTAAGTATAGCGTTGGGTATGGTTACTTCTGGGTGGCGCACAATGCCATGATTGCTTATTTAGCGACCTGGCAAAAGCAAATGGGATGGCGGGTGTTTGGCAACATTGAAGATCAATTGATGATGGCAAGAATTCATTCCAGCAGTTAAGAAACATTATAAAGCAAATGAGTGAGTGAGCACTATCCATGGCGATTCTCCTGGTCATGCTGGGCGGATGATTAGAGGTTGAGTTGCTCACTCATTTTTTTTGTTGGGATCCTAGTATCCGAGCAGCCAGCAAGGATAGATTTAGTGGGATCTGAGCAGCCACAAAAAATTTGGATTTTAATGGCCGTGATTTTCTTTACCCACACCTGTGATCTTCAGACATACCCGATTTTTCATTTTGACAGGAGTTTTAATTTGACAGAGGACGTACCTATTCCGTTGGTTGGAGAGGAGGGCATCCTAAGTTTCAACACTAAACATTAAGTCAATTTGACAATCATTCTTTTTTGGTCCTTGGCGGTTACAAGTCCTCAGAGCGAGGTTAATTGGAGAGCTTAAGATTTCCATTTGAAAGTGAGTAACGTGATAACATCTCGGCAAGGATGGTCCCCGGTAAATTACGAAGATAGTTGTTCAATTAGCCACGTTGCCTTAATTACTGTTCCGGTCCCTTTGCTCGTCTCAATTGAATAGGACCCGCCCGAAAGCTCGGCTCTCTCCCTCATGCTGTCAAGCCCCAACCCTTTGGCACTGCCTTTCCGGAAAGATGCCTCTTCCAGATCGAACCCCTGGCCATTATCGTTAATCCCTAATTCAATCACTCCGGCCATTTTTTGTAACAATAAACTGACACGGTCTGCCTTGCTATGTTTGGCTATATTATTCATGGCCTCCTGCAAGACTCTGTAAATTACTGTCTTCAGGGAATCAGGCACCTCACTCTCTTCAATATTGACTTCCTGTCTGATGTGGATATGGGGGTACGTCGATTCAAATTGTCGGCAGAACCAGTTGATGGTCGCCAGGATCCCGATATCATCCAGCATGGGAGGCCTTAAAGCCATTTGGATTCTTCTAGCTTCTTGAATTACTTCCTGTAGCATGGGGAGTATACCTCGCAGGACAGCCATTGTTTGCGGACGGTTTTCACTAACTTTCTTGATCACCTCTTCCACCCTAAATTGTGTGGCAGCCAAGGATGCCCCAATGCTGTCGTGAATTTCCCCGGCAATCAGCTTTCTTTCTCGCTCCTGGGCTGTTAGGCATTGTGAGGCAAAAAATCGAACCTGGTCATGAGCTTTTCTCAATGCTTCCTCGGCCTGCTTCCGTTCGGTGATGTCAATTATAGCAGACCGGCATTGGATAGAGTGCCCTTCGTTATCCTTGGAAGAGATGCTTTCTAATGACGCATAAAATGAGTTGTCACCTTTCTTAATGAGATTGAGCTCACAGATCTCTTTCGTGCCGGTCAAAAAAACTTTTTCAAGGTGAAGGTGAAATGTAGTGCGGGACTCTGGCGAAACAAAACGAATAAAGGGGCTGCGGAGCAGCAAGCTTCGCTCGATATTCAATAGTTTAGCGCCAGCAAGATTTGCCTCCAGAATCATCCCTTTTTGATCGAAAGTGAAGTATCCGATTGGAGCAAAGTCGTAAAGGTCGAAATACCTGCTTCGCGACTTCTCGATTTCTGCCTGAGCTTTCCGAAGCGCTTCATTCTGCATTTCCAACTCAATCTGGTGAACCTGAAGATCGTGAACCAGCTTCGCTGTATCAACGGCACTCATCTCTTCCTTGTTTTTCGCATTGTTGGAGAGTGATCTTCCTGCTCCCCTTCGTAGGCCGTCTGGCTCCTTTGTCTTTGCCCTTTCTCGGTTGCTTTTCATAGCATGTCTCTCGCGCTTGATCCTCGATAGTGGACTTGAATGCGGAACGTGTTTATTTACGAAGCCGGGACCTTTTCCATAGGCTCCTTTTTGGTGATATCTTCCATGGCAAGCAGTATCATTAGCCGATCCGCTCCCGGAGAGACCAGTCTACGTGCATTGAGAAGCATCTTCTTTCGTCCAATGTGCCGGACCTCAATGTCAACACTAAAATCCTCAAAAGAAGTATCCTTACGTACGATTTCCTCCAGGAGGTTTTTCAGCCTGGGGATATCCAACTTTCGGTCAGCGAGTTCAAAGAGGGACTTGCTTTCTGTCTCCAGTTTGGCAGCCCTGAAGAGCGTGCAAAAAGACCGGTTTGCCGTAACCACTCGCAGATCTTGATCCAGAACCAGAAGCGGGTCCCGCACTGAATCAACAATACTCTCGGCATACATGCAGGCAGATTGAACAACAATGTTCATACTTTTGAGCTTTTCTGTTGCCTGTTTCAACTGATCAACGCCGGTGAGAGTGATCACCACCCCATCAATCACATTCTCAACGGTTTGGTAAGGCATGATGTGCACAAGGTACCATTGGTCATCTTTCCCCTGCACTTCGATCTCCTTAGAAGCCAGTGTGCCGAGGACCTCTTGCGCATCTTTTACCAGGTTCTCGTACTTGAGGTTTAGCCCAAGGTCACTAATGGGTCGCCCAATATCACTCGGCAGCAGGCTGACGATCTTCTTGCTCTCGTTCGTGAACCGCTTGATGCACAGGTCTCTGTCGAGGAAGATGATCCCGATGTTGGTGCTGTCAAGTAAATTTTTCATGTCGTTCTCGGTCCGCGACACCTGTTCGATCTTGCCTTGCAGCTCTGCATTTAATGTCGTCAGCTCTTCGTTCACGGATTGCAATTCCTCCCTGGATGTCTCCAGTTCTTCATTGGTGCTTTGAAATTCCTCATTGGTGGATTGCAATTCTTCGTTGGTCGATTTGAGTTCTTCATTGGAGGCTTGAAACTCCTCGACCGTGGCCTGTTGGCTCTCTCGCATAAACCTTAGTTCTCGTTCCA
>DASPPQ010000160.1:0-11113 GCA_035625415.1 Thermodesulfobacteriota bacterium | reverse complement strand
TTTCAAACCACTTTCTTCAAACGAAAGGCCGATGCAATCTGTAATCAATGGAAGCCCAGTCTCCGCAGCAAGGCTCGGCGCGAGGTCCATTCCAAAGGCTGTGTGCCCTATCAGAGTGAGAAGGGGTTGATGTTTTGCAATGAGGGACGAGAGGACTTGTTGATAGAGCACGGAATTGAAATGTTCCAAAGACTCATCCTCCACAACCAATACCTTTGAAGCCCTCGAAGCCAGATCTTCAGCGATATTCTTGATACGATGACCCAGCAGAACGGCCGCTGACGAAGTCCCTCGCTGGGAAGCAACTTTCTCCCCCGCTCCTAACATCTCGTAAGTGATGTCCCGGACCTTTCCTTGTCGATGCTCGACCAGTACAAATATTTCTGTCATTGCCTTCCCCCTATTCCTCTACACGCTAGCTCTTTAAATACGAAATCCGAATATCGAAATTCGAAACAAATCCAAAATTCCAATATTCTAATGACCGAAACTTTCGGAATCATCTGTTTGAATTCAGAATTTTGGTCATTTGAGATTGTTTCGGATTGATCCCTTCGGGATGCTTCGCCCGTGCTTTGGATTTAGAATTTCCTATTTTCAGCTTCCTTTTTTCTTCTTCATAATTTCAGTCAATTGCGTCACGACCTCCTCCGGGGTGCCCTTCAGTATTTCCGCCGTCTTCGTAACGGGTGGAAAGAAGACCCGATCCACCCTTGTGTCCGGAGTCTTTTCCGGCGATAGCCCTATCTCCGTCATTCCAAGGTCTTTGATTTCTTTATCTTCAGCCTCTAAGATGGCGGCGAGGGAAACATATTTAGGCTCGTTAATGCCCGTCTGAATGGTCAGAACAGCAGGGAGTTTCAGTTCAACAACTTCGTCGATGCCGCCCTCCAATTCTCGCCGGACCCTTGCCCCATCTCCTGCCATCTCAATACGGGTGACAATGGCTGCGTGGGGCAGGCCCAACATCTGGGCCAGCTCAACTCCAACCCGACCACAGTTGTCATCCTCTGCCTGAACGCCTGTCAAGATGAGGTCGAAGGATTGGCCTTTGACTGCAGCGCAAAGGATCTCTGTTGTCAGATGACTATCCAGATCAGAAGGCCCCTCGATCCTTAGGGCCCTGTCTGCGCCCATCGCCAAGCACCTCGTCAACACCTCTTTCGATTCTTCAGGCCCCACGGTGATGACCGTCACCTCACCGCCACATTTTTCTTTTAAGAGGGCGGCCTCTCTGACCGCATAGCCGTCCCAATCGTTGAGGTAGAAGACCAGGTGATCCTTCTTGATATCCTTCCCGTCCTTTTCGATAAAGATGTCTGCCTCCGCTGTCTTTGGAATCCTCTTAACACAAACAGCGATATTCATGGAATCCTCCTGCCTAAGCAACGATTAAGAATTTGTTATGAAGTCGGACAGTAACCAAATTCCAAGCACCAATAATCAAATATTGACCGAAATCCCAATGACCAAAACCTAAATCCATTCGGATAATTTGACCATTGGGTAATTGGAATTTAGTTGGGATTTGGCATTTGGTGATTGGAATTTTCATCAATGGCTTCAACCACCAATTCCGCTATATCTTTTACTACGATCTCTGATGCGAGTCCAGAAATCTTAACGGCATCTTCCAGATTCAAAAGACAGAAAGGACAGGATGTTGCCATCACTTTGGTGCCCAGAGTCAGGGCCTCCTTGATTCGAATCTCTCCGTTTCGAGTCCCTTCCGTTGACCCTTCTGCCCACATCCTCCCCCCTCCTCCTTCGCAACACAGGCTCCTCTGCCTTGTCCTTTCCATCTCGACCAATTTCAACCCGGGGAGAGAAGTCAGAATTTTTCTCGGTTCCTCGAAGATGAGATTCTGTTTTCCGAGGTAGCAAGGATCCTGATAGGTGACGGGCAGGTCCAAGGCTCTCGACATTTTTATTTTTTCCGTCTCGATCAATTCCGCAAGGACCTGTGTATAGTGTTGGACAGGGATGTCGAGGTCCGGATACTCGTTCTTGAAAGCGTTGAAGCAATGCGGCGAGATAGTGATAATTCTTTTTATCCCTGACTTTTTGAAAAGGTTCGTATTGTCTTTGGACAGTTTCTTGAAAAGGGCCTGCTCGCCCATCCTTTTGATCTCGTTCCCGCAACAGGATTCCTTCTTCCCGAGTATCCCGAAGTCGAGGTCTGCCTTTTGAAAGACCTTGACGAGGGCCGTGGAAACATTCTGAACCCTCGGGTCGTAGGAAGGAGCACAGCCCACATAGAGCAATGTCTCTGTAGCGGCTTCGCCGAGAATCTTGACTCCGAGATCCTTTGCCCAATCCGCCCTCCGGTCTCGGAATCGTCCCCATGGATTTCCCTGAAGAAGGGTATTTTCAAGGGCGTCCCGAATGGTTGAGGGGACCTCGCCTTGATTGGCAAGAAAATTTCTTATCCCCATGATCAGCTCGACGTTTTTTACCCCGGCGGGACAGCGAAGGCTGCAGGTACTGCAGGTGGTGCAAGCCCATAATTCAGGCCTCTTGAACAAGGAAGAAGGGTTGGCTGTGAAGATCGTCTCCCTGACCAGCTTCCTCATGTTCAATGGGGATCTGAATTTAACCGGACATCCACCCGTGCACATTCCGCACTGGATGCACACATTGAGTTGGTAATCTTTGACAAAACTCTTAGGGTCAATCTTCATTCCGAATTCCGCGATAGACTCAAACCAGCCCTTCCACCTCGGCCAGGACTTGAGGTTGGGTGAAATGGTTCTGTCTGGCCGCCTTGTTGGGACAGATCGCCGTGCAGGCACCGCAGCCTTTACAAAGAGCCCCGTTGACGGCGGAGATTCCCTTCGTCTCAAGAAAGTCGATCGCCGAGTAGGCGCAAATCTCGATACATAATTTGCATCCTGCACAGAGCTCTGGATCGATGGATGCGGTCGTAGGCTCGACCTCGATCTCTCCCTTCGTGATCAAGGACATCACCTCCGCCGCAGCGGCAGAGGCCTGGGCCACTGTGTCGGGAATATCTTTTGGCCCCTGACAGCATCCTGCCAGAAAGATCCCATCGACATTCGTGGCCACCGGTCTCAGCTTGGGATGGGCCTCCATAAAGAAGCCGTCCGCGCTCCGGCTGATTCCAAATACCTGTGCAATTTTTTCGGCATCGCGGCGCGCGGTGAGACCGGTCCCTAAGACCACCATATCCACAGGGATCTCGACCGGGGTCCCGAGCAGGGTATCCTCTGATTCGACAATGAGACGGCCATCCTTTCGGTATATCTCAGAGCCCTTTCCCCGAATGAAGAAGATGCCTTCTTCCCGTACTCTCTTATAGAACTCCTGATACCCTTTTCCGAAGGCGTTCATGTCGATGTAGAATTCATAGATCTCGGCCCCGGTCTTCTCTTTTGCGAGATGGGCCTGCTTCATCGATGCCATGCAGCAGATTCTGGAGCAGTGGAGGTTTGCATTCTCATCCCGGCTCCCGATGCAATGGAGAAAAGCGATCCCTTTGGGAGCGGTTCCATCGCTTAGTCGTATTTCTCCCCGGGTGGGTCCCGAAGGACTCGAAAGCCTTTCAAATTGAAGGCTGGTGATGATGTTATCATAGACCCCATAGCCGTACTGCGGAAGGAGATGTGGATCAAAAGGGTCGTATCCGGTTGCCACAATAATGGAACCTATTTCTCTCTCAATCACTTCTTCTTTCTGATCAAAACGGATGGCCTCCGCCTTACAGGCCTCGACGCAAGCTTTTTTGCATTTCCCCTTGCTCAAGAGGAGGCAGCTTTCTTTATCCACCACTGCCTTCAACGGAACGGCCTGAGGGAAGGGGATATAGATCGCTCTGCGCACGGCCATTCGCTCTTCGAAATCGGAAGGAACCCCCTTTTTCAAGACGCATGCTTCGGTGCAGTCGCCGCAGCCCGTGCACCGGCTGAAATCGACAAAAGTGGGATTTCTTCTGATGGTCACTGTGAAGTTGCCGACATGGCCTTTCACCTCAGTCACGTCCGAGCAGACCAAGAGTTCGATATTATTATTTCTCGCCACATCAACCGTTTTAGGTGTAAAGATGCAAGAAGCACAGTCAAGGGTTGGAAAGGTCTTATCGAGCTGGGCCATATGGCCGCCAATAAAAGGGCCTTTTTCAACGAGAGCCACCTTCATTCCCGCATTGGCAATGTTCAATGCGGCCTGTATCCCGGCGATACCCGCTCCGACCACCAATACGGTTGGGGTAATTCCAACTCTTCTTGCTGTCAGAGCTTCCTGCCGCAATACCCTTGCCACCGCTGACCGAAGAACTTGTTTGGCTTTTTCCGTTGCCCTTTCTCGATCCGGATGAACCCAGGAGCACTGCTCACGGATGTTGGCAATATGGAGATAATAAGGGTTGAGTCCCTCTGCGGATAGAACATTTCGGAAGGTCATCTCATGCATTCGAGGGGAACAGGCGGCAATCACCACTCGATCGAGGGAGAGCTCGCGGATGTCCTTTTTGATCAAGTCCTGTCCGGGGTCGGAACAAAGATAACGATAGTCTCGGGCCGCCTTCACTCCGGGAAGCGTGCCCGCGAAACGGGAGAGTTCGTGACAATCGACTGTGGCAGCGATATTGGTGCCGCAGTGACAGATGTAAACACCGATTTTTTTATTCATCAGTTAGCCATTGTTATGAACGTCAATTGGTAATGATGGACCAGTTAGACTGCTTGCTACTTCAAATCCGAAATTCGAATGTCGAAATCCGAAACAAATTCTAAATCCAAATGATTCAATCCCGAAACATCACGAATTTCTTTTGCTTAAAATTTTGTATTTTGTTCATTTTGGAATCGTTTCGAAATTCGGATTTCGTGCTTCGTATTTTCAATTTTTATGTCATGCCCAGAATGCGACGACCAATGGCCATCTTCTGTATCTCTTTTGTTCCCTCGTAGATCTCAAGGAGCTTGGCGGCACGGTAGAACCGTTCGATGGGGTAATCATCCAGGTATCCGTATCCCCCATGAAGCTGAAGGGCCTCATCGACCACCCTGACGGCAACCTGGCAGGCCCACCATTTTGCCATGGCGGATAGTTGGGAGTCGATATTTCCCCGGTCGGTGTTCCAACAAGCCTTATAGGTGATGGACCTGGCTGTTTCGATGAGTGTCGCCATCTCAGCAATTTTGAATTGGGTCACCTGAAAAGAGGCGATTGTCTTCCCAAATTGTTTTCTTTTCTTTACATAATTGATCGCCTGTTCCATCGCACCTTGGGCAAGACCAACTCCGTCGCCCGCTATCATCAGCCTGGAATAGTCGAGAAACTTCATCAACTGGATGAATCCATCGCCTTCCACACCCACCAAGTTTTCCTGGGGGACCTTTACATTATTGAAGTAGACATTCGCCGTATCGGATGCGTGAAGTCCCATTTTTCCATGAACCCGATCCGCCTTGTATCCAGGTCGATCCGTCTCCACCAGAAGAATGGTATGTCGGCGTGATTTGGAGCTTTCGTCGGGATGGGTCAAGCAATAGACCAAAAGGAATTTAGCTTCCGTGCCGTTGCTGATCATGACTTTATTACCATTGATCACATACTCATTGCCCACTCTCTCCGCTCGAGCCATGGCAGACGCTGCATCGCTCCCGGCCTCAGGCTCAGTGATGGCAAAACCCATGACCCAATCCCCTTTGACCAAAGGTGGGAGGTACTTCTTCTTCTGATCCTCAGAGCCGTAGAGTAATAGTTCTTGGGCACCAAATGTCGTCTGAGAAAACACTTGCCCAAGCCCGGGTTCGGCCCTCCAGAATTCCTCTAGGATGATGCTATGTTCGAGAGAACCCAAGCCAAGGCCTCCGTACTCTTTCTTAATATAAACACCGACGAAGCCCAACTGTGCCGCTTTTTTGATAATGTCTCTTGGAAATTCTCCTGTGGCCTCACACTCTTTGCCAATCGGCATCAATTCCCCCTCAGCGAATTCGCGGGCGGCTAAACGGATCTGTTTTTGCCGGTTGGTCAATTCAAAATCCATAGCTCCTCCTCCAGAAAAATGCAACTATCGTAAATATCTCCTTTGCGCGATCAGTATTTGCCCAACAGTTCTCGGGCGATGATTGTTTTTTCAACCTCCTTGGTTCCTTCGTAGATTTCAACAACTTTGCAATCTCGATAAAAACGCTCGATATTGTAGTCTCCGATAAACCCATATCCCCCGTGGAGTTGAAGGGCTTCTTCTGCCACCCTCACTGCCGTCTCCCCTGTGTACCACTTGGCCATAGAGATGAGGTGGGGTTCCACTCTGCCATGGTCGAGAAGCCAGGCGGCCTTCTGGTAGAGATTTCGGCCGGCTTCGATTCGGGTGGCCATTTCCGCAATCTTGAACTGGGTGACCTGAAAGGAGGCGAGGGGCTTTCCGAATTGTTGTCGCTTCCGAACATGCTGGATGGCCTGTTCCATGGCCCCCTGGGCCAGCCCAACAGCCTCGGCGCACACATGGAGACGGGTGTGATCAAAGAAGACCATAAATTGTTGAAATCCCTTTCCTGCTGTTCCGATCAAATTCCCTTTCGGGACTCTGACATCGCTGAGAGAGATTTCGGCCGTGTCCGAGGCACGGAGGCCGAGTTTGTTCTTGAGCTTGGTCGCCTCGAAGCCCTTGCGGTCTGTCTCCACCGTGATGACACTAAAGCGATCATGCCGAGACTTGGCATGCGGTTCTGTCACGCAAAGCACCTGAAGGAAATGGGCAAGGGTCCCGCCGGTGATGAATGTCTTGCTTCCGTTGATCACGTATTCATGACCGTCCAGAACCGCGGTGGTTCTAACGGAGGAAACGTCGCTTCCCGCGTCTGGCTCGGTGATGGCCGCTCCGGTAATGGCCTTTGCCTTCACCAGGGGAGGCACCCATTTCGTTTTTTGTTCCTCGGTGCCGAAAAGAAGAATCATCTCCGAGCCGAAAGTGCCTGCCAGGATAAAATGCGCGATCCCGGGATCAACCCGCCAGAATTCTTCGTTGATGAGGCAGTGCTCTAGATACCCTAATCCTGCTCCGCCGTAAGTCTCAGGGATAAAGACCCCGACAAAGCCCAGCTCGCACGCCTTTTCCCAGAGATGCTTGGGGGCTTTCTCCTTGCGATCGCACTCCTGGGCTACCTCCGGGAATTCTTTCTCAGCAAATTCTCTTGCTGCCTTAACGATATCTTTCTGCTCGTCAGTCAAATCAAAGTTCACAAAAAATTCTCTCCAATTCTTCCACTCCCCGCTTACCCAACTCCATCGGTCCCTAGGGCCTCAACGATTTCTTGCGGCAAGGCGGATCTGCTTCTGCCGGCTGGCCAATTGACAGCCCATCATCACTCCTGATCTTAATGGTTCCCATTTTAAAATAAAACATATATGTTTACAATGGATTAAGAGGACTTAGGAAGGCAATAGAAGAAGCAAATTCTCTCACGGAGAGTAGCCTGGCCGGGTCCTCCGCATGGGGATGATAAGGCATTCTCCGCGGCAGGCTATTTTTTAGCCCCTTCGCGATGGAGGTTCGCCTGACAAACTCTACAGTTTTTTCTTGTGGCGACATTGATGAACTTGCATCTTGGACAGATGGTTTCCAGTTTATCCCTAACCCATCGACTGACGCCTTCGGGCATAAAGAGAATCATAGCAATGATGATGGCCGTGAAAAGAGCCATTCTTATTTCAGGAACGATGACCAATAATTGCGTTGAAAGAAAGTAAAGCAGATAAGCGCCTATGACAGGGCCGTAAATGGTGCCCGGCCCTCCGAAGACCGTCCATATCAATGGATAGATTGAAAAAATGAACTCCAGGGTTGTGGGACCTACGACCTTCATGGTGTGAGCATACAGGCCACCGGAAATTCCAGCAAAGAAACCGCTTAAGGCAAAGGCGAGTATTTTATATTTGACGGTGTTGATCCCAGTTGTCCGGGCTGAAATCTCATCTTCTCTGATGGCGCAGAAGATAATTCCAGTTCTAAGGAGACGACTCTTTGTATCAATCAGCTTCCACATAATGGCAACAGAAATCAACATAATCACAAGGCAAAAAAGATAGAGGAAAATTGGGGAATCTGAAATACCGGGCAAGCCAAAGAGGCCCAATTCCCCCCCGGTGAATTGAGGAAAAAGGAAAACGATTCCCTCCAGAATGACAGGTACCGCCAGGGTCACAATCGCCAGATAGGGGCCCCTGAGCCGAAGCGCGGGAATGGCTACGATGACCCCGATAACGACTCCGGCAATAGCACCCAACGGTATGGTCAACGAAACCGGTAACCCCATCTTTGAACTCAGGATGGCAGACGTGTAAGCACTCGCTCCGAAAAAAGCCCCATGACCCAGGTTCAGTTGTCCCGAAAAGAATAAGAGGTCCCAACTGGCAGCTAAAAGAGCAAAGATGGAAGAAAAGATCAGTAGGTTTTTTAGGTACGGGCTGATGTTTACAAAGCCTAATAAGAGAAGAAAAATAATTCCTACGGAGCCAATCGCCCTCCCCGGAATGACCAATATTTCTTCTTCAACTATTTTATAAAAGCGCCAGAGATGATATCGTATCTTCACAACCTTTCCTCTTCAAAGAAGGCTCCAAACATTCCCTCGGGTTTTTTCGATAACACAATCACCATCACCAACAAGGCAATCGCACTCTTGATGAAAGCACCCATGGGGAGCCAGTTGACCACGGCCACTTCAGAAAACGCCAGGAGATAAGCCGCGATAAAGCTTCCCTTCAGGCTGCCCATGCCTCCAAGGACAACGATCGCCAATACCATGATGATCGGATGTACCCACATCAAAGGCTCCACCACATAGATCGGCGAGACCACAATGCTCGATATCGTCACAAACCCAATTCCGATACACATAGTGATCAGAGACACCTTTTTCTCGTTGATTCCCATGACATTGACGATTTCCCTGTCTTGAGAAGTTGCTCGAATCGCTATCCCGACCCTGGACCTCGACAGGAAGAGCCACAAACCGACAATGAGAGCGATGCTGACACCGAATGCGAGAAAGTGCTGATTTAAGACCCTGACCCCGAAGAGCTCTTGAAATCCTGAAATGAAAGGGGGAACCCGACGAAAATCCGTCCCGAAGATGGAAATGATGCATTCTTCAAAGAAAAAAGCTGAAGCGATGCTTATGAGAATCACTACAGTTTCATGGGAACGGATGGGTTCGAGAATAAATTTGTAAGTTACCACCCCTATGAAGGAGGCGACCACAACGGCGAGAGTCGCTGAAACAAAGATGTTAAGGTGAACGAGGGAGCAAAAGACATAGAAAAAGTAGGCAGCTAACATATAAAAAGAGGTGTAGGCCAAATTTACGATTCTCGCCGCCCCCCAGATCAGAGAGAAACCGAGAGCCAGGACAGCATAAACCGTTCCAAGAACAATTGAAATGATCAGAACCTGCATCACCTATTTTCCTTGTAACCCCTCCCTCTCCCTTACAGGCTGTGTCGCAATAGGAAAAAAACAGAAAATCGAAGCCGACCCCTCCCCAAGTTCACTGATCGGCTAAGAGACAGAGAGGCGGCTGAGGAAGCTTTAGAGCGGAACCTTTTGGCGAATAAATTCATAATCTTGTTTATCTTGGAAACGTCGTTTTTAACTGTCACGTTTCCGACCCATACCTTCAAAGAACCGCAATTCTAAAGCTTCTGAAGCTGGCTCTCTGTCTCTTTTCAGCACGTACTCCCTTACGGGTTAGAGGGAGGGATGTCATGAATCATTTCTTTTTCTTCCAATAGTCTACTACCCAGGGTGGCAATAAATATTTTTCAGACCCTTCATACTTCACGCCCTGCCACTCGTAGGGCCAGACCACCACCACCTTTCCCGGACCACGCCATTGATTGATCACCCAGGTGTTATATCCGGGACCGAATCTCAGATCATGAGGAAATTCGTGACCTCGAGGATAAAAGACAATCCTGCCGTAAGCTCCTTTATGGTCTGTTTTTTCCATTTCGGCGACCACTTTATCCGGATCGATGGTGCCTGCCCGCTCAATCGCCTCTTTCAATACGTAGACCGCATCGTAGGTTACACTTACATAATTAGGAAAATCGTCAAATTCTTTCAGATAGGTATTCCAAAAGGGTATGGTCTTTTCGGTCAACTTTGCAGGACCGATACCGGTCATCGTCGTACTGTAAATACCATACCCACCTGTTGCGTCCCAGAAGGTTTTCACAGTGGCAATGGCAGCTCCACCAATTAAAGCAGCAGGAATTTTAAGCTCACCCCATTGCTTCCCAAGAACGGATCCCATTGTGCCAGAAACTGATTGGAAGATAATCTGAGCTCCGCTCGCCTTGATCGCGGAAAGTTCAGCCGTCACATCGCTGGCTGTTGCAGAGGGTCTCCATGTTCCAGCTACTTCCAACCCCATTTCTGGGGCCTTCGTTTCGACTGCCTTTACAATCGGATCGGCCCACATCAGTTTATCAGCCAAGATGGCCACTTTCGGCTTTGCAATCCCCATCTGTTCTTTTACGATTTTAACAACATCCTCCAGATGAGCAATCTGGACCGGCCCCTGGAACATAGAGCTGATGGTCATTCTAAAAGTATACTTGTATTTATCATAATCCTTTGCAACCCGAGCCAAGAGATCCGGATGAACGGCACCGCATAAAACGAAGATTTTCTTGTACTTCATCGCCACATCCTGCATGGCAAGCGCTGATTCTGACCTCTGTGTGCCGACGAAAAAATGAACTTCATCCGCTGCTCTTTCCACTGCGACGACTGCATCGGAAACACTGGCAATCTCGTTTGTATCTACCCTGATGAGCTTGATCGGCACCTTAGAACCTCCCAAAGTCACCCCGCCAGCTTTGTTGATCTCTTCCTGTGCGATCGAGGCTCCCCGCCAATGATCCCGTCCAAAGACAGCTTTCATCGGTCCTGCGACCCCTATCTTGACCTCTTTGACAGCTTGCTGTGCTATTGCCCCGCTTGCCAAAAAAGAAAGCAAACAGAGACTCACCACACCTACGACCATCCCTTTCCGCATCGTATAGCCCTCCTTTCTATTTGATTCTTCTTGCTCACAACATCGCCCTGTTCTAAAGATCATTGACTCACGCCTTCAAT
>DASPPQ010000159.1:0-10602 GCA_035625415.1 Thermodesulfobacteriota bacterium | reverse complement strand
CCGCTCGATGATATAATTCCGGGTATCTTCTGCCTTGCCCATTTCCTCATCCTCTTATTTACACATAATAATATACCAATCGGTATTGTTTGTCAAGTACTTTTTTAGCCAGTTTTTTTTGCCAAAATACCCCCCGAAGTTTTGGCAATTTTAGCTTCATCGCTTTTTGATTTTTTCCCGTTGCGAGAGCCATTTTAGGTCAAATCCAGACGGGCCTGTCATCTGCGCTTCGAATTTCCGGAAGCATCATGTCTCGATTTAGTACCCCCAGAAGTATTCGGGGGCCTCCTAGAAGTAATTATTATTGATTTTGGTTTGAACGATGTATACTTATCAAGATGTATGGTGCTTGACTTCAGGAAATAACAGACGTGATGGGGGTGAGAAGTTACCGCCTCAGATGGCAGGATATCTTGCCACTATACGCACTTTACCCTAACTGAAGATATCTGGTTGAAATCTTCAATAAGGGCAGGAAATTCCACCTTGGCGATTTCAGGAAGGAGTCCTCGAGAAATGGGGTGTGAACAACACCTGCAAATCATCGCTCACCGATAACATCTTGACCTGAGGATTATTGGCAGAAATCATGTATCCTGGGTGAATATATGGAAATCAAATTCTAGCTTTTCTGAGGTGTCGGGAAAGAAGGTTCATAGCAGAAAGCGTGCTACAAGGCTGCACAGGAGATGAGGGGAGGTCCCTCGGAGATGACTTACAGCCGCAGGCCCAATCCGCTTTCTGTCGGCATATTTTTTTCCTTCTTAATTACTTCGTTGTAGCACAATGTTCATTGTCGCATCGGAATCACTCAGGCTAATTACGGGAATTCTCTCTATTTTGATTTCATCCTGGTATCCAGTTGCTCGCAACTTGAACTGGAACTCCACACCCTCCACTTTAGTCTTCCCGTACATAACCCCAATAGTGTTAGGACTTGTTACTATATTAGTGCAAGTCACATCCTCCGAAAGTTTTCCAACCTGAACCGTGTTTTTCATAATAAGGATACGAATTGGGGTCTTCCCAAGAAAGCCAACTTCCTTACCCGAAGCCGTATCAATCACAATCACATCCACTCCGACCGGTTCAGTTTTGAAAGTCACGAAATGAAGAAAAGTTCTGGTATCTTTGACAACCTGTTCCCCAGCACATCCCACAAGAAAAACACAGAGCAATAAAGGCAATACAATTCTTGTTTTCATCTCATCCCTCATTGTAAAAGAAGCGACAGAGTTAACCTTCCTCTTCCATAATTTAGTTTATGCTTAATTTACAGCGACTTTAACATAGATGATCGTAAACAAATCATCTGCTTTAGTCCCACCCCACACTGGACCTAAACCGCCTGTGCCAGATCCACCACCTAAACCTGATGGAGACAAACCTGATCCTGATCCCAAAGCATTAAGACCAAGTTGCCAAGTCTTTTGAGCTTCAGCCTTTAAAATCTGAACCTTCACTTCGGCTGACTTGAACCCTTCGCCTCCGGCTAAGCTTTTGGCTTTGCTAAGAATTTCCTTGTACAAATTTTTGAATTTAACATTGGCCTTGACATCCAGAACTTCCATAATGGATTCACCAGCATATTTCTTAATTCCATAAATAGCAAAAGTAGGAAGCTCATTAGTCACATCTTTCATCTTACCATTTCCAAAGTTAAGTGAAGGAATATACTGGGTTGGAGATTCTAACAACTGAGTAGGTGTTTTGATAGTAACTTCCTGTTGAGGGTTAATTGTCTGTTCGTTATTCTGACCCTGGCTCTGTTTTTGACTCTGACTCTGTTTGTTGGTCATCTTAGGATCAACTGTAGTGGTGATTTTGGGATCAATCGTGGGACTAACCGTGATCTTGGGGTCAACGGTATTGTTATTTGTCACGGCACCCTTCTGAATGGTTGCGTTTCCAGAATTGTTAATCGACTGGGACTGAGAATTCATGGGAGTAAAGGTATTGGTAACAGCGCCTTTCTGAATTGTTGCGGATGGGGCATTAATATTCGTATTGTTATTCGTGGAATTTCCGCTGTCCTTCACGCTTCCACCCGTACCACCAGTCACATTACCAATTGTGACATTCGATGACGATGAGGGTGAAAGAGTGTTAACCGATCCCAAAAAAGCTTCTCCCCCTCCAATATTAACACTACCACCGTTAGCAGTATAATTATTGGTATTTGTGGTATTACAATCCTCGTGCCAAGCAAACGCTGTCCCTGCTAGCGCAAAAACCATGATTAAAACTAATAGTAAGTTCTTAAGCTTCATAATTTGTACCTTCCTCAAAAACTCGTAAAAGGAACCCTCAGGGGTAAAGAATACAAGTTTTATGCCAAGGATAAATTTTTACAGAAGTTTACTTTTTTTAACAGGAATGTATTCAAATTTATTGGGCCCTTTTAATAAAAAGGAAATAGTTTTCCTCTTTTTTCCTAATTCGCTTCTAGTCACGACACAAATCCAACTATGAAAATTGTTGATTACCATAATCAAGGGAGGCAATCCTGAAAACAGGAAGAATCCCAAATTGCAAAAAGGTCGACATAGAGGCGTCGGAAAGGAGACGTGGAGGATAACGAGGTCCAACCGTAGATGGCTGTTTTTAAGATAGGATTAAATAGATAGGGCGGAAAGGCCCATCACGGAGCCGGTCAGCAATGAGCCCTCTATCCACTGGAAATTGCACCTACTACTACTCAGTCCAATCAGCATCTATGGATCGAGGATTATGAATTGAAATGTGCATAAGAAGGGCAGAGGCATTTCCGACCTTGTCTTCACTTTTTGACAACTGAATATGGGCTTAACTTTTAATGGTTATTGAATGGTTATTGAAAGACAGATTGTCCCAAAGAATTCTGTCTGAGAGGCCGTCTATTCTTATCGGCTGGAAAAATATGTTCTTGTTATCCACATCAACACCTAAAAGCATTTTCCCCCAATTCATGACAGAGTCGTTTGTTATTCTCGTTGGGTTCTTTCTTCTCTCTGGGAGAACCCCGATGAGCTCATAGCCTCTCGTCTTATCGAAGGTGTATAGCTTGTAAACTAACATAAGCCAATATCAGTTTAATAATTGTTTGGACCTAAATTCACTTCTTAACCTTTTTCCCTGACACATTTTTTTATCTGCATTTTCGATGCCGAGTCTAGGCTATCATCATAACCTCTCATAACCACTCTATCTTTGGCAAACTTCAGTATTTTGACGGAAGTCAAAAAGGAAAGAGGTTTACGCAAAAGTCTCGAATTACTTTCCTAGAAATGTGAAAAAGGGTTCCCACTCTTTATTGATTTCGGATTGAAATCTCTTGACTTAAAGGAAGGTTCAGGAATCACTCTTTCAAGGAAGGAATCAACGTCGCCGACTATACCCACTACTATTCAATTAGGATGGTATCAACTGATTGATGATTGCTGGTAGAAAGTTCGAATGGGAAAATGAAAAATGGCGAAGCCCCCCTTGGGCGTGAACCCGGAGTTTTCGTATCTTGCCGTGGTCAGCACTACCCCTTGAGGTACTTGTTGAACCATGCCACGCACCGACCCCAGGCGTCCTTGGCTGCCTCGTCCCGGTAACTGGGTCGGTAGTCCGCGAAAAAAGCGTGTGGCGCCCCAGGATAAATCACGAACTCAGCCGTCTTGCCAGCTGCTTTGAGGGTAGCCTCCATCTCCTTGACGTCAGCCACAGGGATGCCCAAATCCGCCCCGCCATACAGACCCAGGACGGGCAAGTTGATTTGTGCTGCCACATCGAGTGGTCCAACTGTGCGGACGCCTGGTGTCTTGGCAGGCCGGAGCTGGCCGTACCAAGCCACTGTAGCTTTCATGTCACGGCTATGAGCGCTGAAGAGCAGGGCGTACATCCCGCCCCGACAAAATCCCGTAACGCCGATCCAGTCAACCCGCCCCGCTGGATGCTTCTTGGCATAGACCACGAGAGCGTCCAGGTCCCCCATGACCCTCCCGTCGGGAACCGAGTCGACCACCTTCCGTACGGATTCGATGTCGGGCAGATCCAGGACGCCTCCTTCCCGCGCATAAGGCTCAAAGGTGATACCCAGGAAGCTCTCCCTGGCAAAGCGGCGAGTGACATCCTTGATGTGCTCGTGCATCCCGAAAACTTCTGGAATGACCAACACGACCGGATATTTTCCGACACTTGCGGGGCGTGCCTCGTAGATCGGGACCTGGAAATCTCCGGAAGGCACCTTGCCGTCAGCCACCGCCAGACCGTCGGTGGGGGTGGTAATGACCTCACCTGCTACTGGATTCGCGGCAATCGCGAAGCCCGCGAGGCTGGCACCCGTAGCGGTCATCCGCGCGAGAAACTGCCGCCGGGACATCCCCTCATATGCGTTCGCAATCCAATCTTTTACCATGAGTACCTCCTTGTTGGTGATCAGCTATCAAAATGATAAGAACTCACTTTTTGGTTAGTTAATTATACTAATTAAAATGATTTTGGAAAAGAGAAAATAGCACCGATGATAACCAATTGAAATCGAGCATGCTTCGCTAAATTGTCCGACCCTCGACTACAGGAAGAAACATTATACAGGGGACCCACCCAATGGTACATCCCTCAGGCGAGCGACCTCCCGGATCTTCTCGGAGACGTTCCATCCGTTTGTGCATTTGACCGGACATTGCCTCCAATCCTCACAGACATGGCGAGGAAGACCCAGTTCCAGTATTGTTTCCTGCGCAAGAGGGAAATTTCTATATCCGTAACAATACATGTAGGCTCGCATCAGATCAGGAATAGGAAGTTTTGCAATACATCGTTTCACACATTCGCCACAACCCTGGCAGTACAATCCTGGAATGAAAGCCTGCTTCTGTATATATTCCTTTTCAGAATCCGTAAAAGAAAGGTCTTCCATAACTGAGAGGTCAAGGTTCATCTGCTCAAAAGTGCTAAATCCGGGGATAGTGGCACTGATATTGGAATCCTGTAAAACCCATTTCAAAGCTGCAACAGCATTTGTAGAGGACGGAGGCTCTTTTTCCTCAACCCCCCCACGTATGGCTTTGATACCTATACAGCCTAACCCGGCCCTGGAAGCTCTCGCAATGGCTTCTTTCACCTCCAACTGATTCTTTTGTCTGAAATTGTAAGCTGCGATTACGACTTCATAAAAGTTTGAATCGATGGCGGCTTGAATTACTTCCGGCATATTCATATGAGTCGATATGCCCAGAAATCTGGTCTTTCCATCCTTTTTGGCCTTTTCCATCGCCTTCATGATGGGCTCATAGAAGGCCGATTCTCTACGAGCGACGCCATGATGATAGAGAACGTCTACATACTCCATATCTAACAATTTGAGGTAATAGTTGAATTTTTCAAGAAATGCTTCTGTCGTAGCTCCTTCTTTGTAAAGATGTGCTACTGGATCTTCAGGAGGATGAACCTTGATACCAATGACAAAGGATTCTCGTGTTCGTCCCCTGGCCACCTCACCAAACATTTTCAAATTATTCGTTTGAATGCCCGGTGCGGCTGTGGTATCGAAGTGATTGATCCCAGCATCAAGTGCTGCCCGAATGAGAGCCGGATTACCGGGTTGAAGCATTCCCATGCCGATCACTGGAAGCTTAATTCCTGTTTTCCCAAGGGTGCGATAAATAAATTTCTTCTCTTTGCCCTTTGTCTCTACGACTTTCATTTCCCGCCTACTACGAATAAGGGGAAGAAAAAAGAGTCCTCCAAACCCGGCAAGCGTTGATCTCATAAAATCTCTTCTGCCAATCAATTTTTTATTCATAGGGACCTTCTCGTTCCTTCTCACTCCCGCCTTCTTCCCAATGTGAAACATCTTCTCATATTTCCCTTTCAGAAGGCTAAGGGTTACGTTGTAAGGTTGCTTAGGCATAGGTGAGAAAAATCAACTTAAAAATACTCTCAAATGCCTCAACCGTCAAGGAAAAATTTTACAGGGAAATTGACCACTCTTGCTAATTTTCGTTTGAAAGGTTGCACAGAAAGGCAGAAATTGAAAAACAAGATTTCAAGAAGTAAGCAACGACTCCCCCCCCACCCCTTTACAAAACAACGTAAAGACCTTCGATAACTGAGCATAAAAACGTATTGGGAAGAGCCCAAGACATTCACTTGTCCTTCTTTAACCCGGTAAAATCAAACAGGTATTTTCCGCGTTGAACCGGCGATCAATGTAAATACCATACTCCAGATCTTTCCTGAAGAACCAGACCGTTTCCCCCTCAAAGATAGAAAGTTAAGGAGTTAAGGGACCGGGAATAACTTGACTCGACGCCCCGAGTAGGATGGATGGGATTGGGGATAGAGTGGGGTGGTGAGGTGAGGGATGAGGAGGTGGTGCTGTGGATAACTTCCTAAAACATTGATTCTACATTTTTGTTCTAACATACAAGATTTCAAGCTAAAATCATTCAGATCGATTAATTCGTATCCAAACAACCGAACAGCTCTCCATACTCTATTTATCCTTCCGGTACCATCGTAAGTTGGCGCAAGAAAATACAACCCTTTTCACCATAAAATACAGTGCTTGCCTTATTTAATCCCTCCATCAATACACCTGCAAGTCATTACTGGGGCATATTCGAGAATTGAGGATTACGCTTTGAAAGTTAGTACTACGAAATCCGTCAACTACTTACTTCCGCAGCCTCCATTTTTTCTTTATTGTCTTGGCAATCCCCAAACTTCTCCCTATTAGACCCTTGTCTCTAGGTTCAAACTTTGCCTCTACCTCTTCGAGTTCCTTACCGATCTCAACGTGAAAAGATGCGGATTTTGCAACCGCAAGCACCTGGGATGGGTAGACACTTCTATGGCCTGTCATCAGAAAGCTGATGACGCACGCTACGGCAGCATAGGGGGCGACCTTCGGCCCAAAAAGCTCTACGGCCATAATACTTGCTGAAATGGGCGTATTAGCCGTCCCGGCCAGAAGACTTACCAAGCCTATTGCAGAAAACGTTGCAATATCCAGTCGCATGATCTCTGCAAATAGAGTTCCAGAAGTTGCCCCAACAAAGAATATGGGGGTTACAATTCCTCCGCTTCCACCAAAGTTAAGCGTAATACTTGTAAAAACGATTTTAAGAATAAACGCATACCATACGGTCTTTCCCCCTTGCAGAGAATTCTGAATTGTTTCCAAACCAAGTCCAAGATATTGCTTTGAAAAAATGAGAGCTAACCCTACCAGAATGACGCCTCCAATAAGGCCCTTTAACGGCATCCAGAACGATAATCTTTCAGATAGCTTTTTACCTGATTTCAACATTTCTACCAGCAGGAATGAGCAAATCCCGAAGAATATTCCTGCAAGAGCCACTTTTATGAAAAAAGCTTCGCTGAATACAGGGACAAAGCTTATTGGATGATAGAAATATCTAATTCCAAGGGAATATGAAATCTGGTAGGCCGTTATCCCAGCTATAAAGGATGGCAGAAGAACTTCATACAAAATACTTCCTACAAAGAGAACCTCAATTCCAAAGATAGACCCAGCGATAGGTGTGCCGAAAACCGAAGCGAATCCGGCGCTAATACCACAAATCACCAACTTCCTGCGGTCATGATCATCCAGTTTAAGTAGGTCGGCAAAAATTGATGAAAGACCAGCCCCGATTTGCGCACATGGCCCTTCTTTACCTACCGAACCACCCAAAGCAAGCGTTATTATCGTTGCCACCAGTTTTATAGGAACGACGATCGGTTTTATCTTACCGGAGTTTTTATGAACTGCTTCGATGACCTTCTCTGTCCCATGGCCTTCCGCATCTGGAGCCAAATACTTGATCATGAGGGCACTTGTGAATAACGCTGCAGGGAGCAAGAAAAAATAATAGGTATAATCGCCGCAAACTTCTGTGCTCCAATTCAACAGTTTAAGGAAGGCAGTCGTTGACAAACCAACAATAGCCCCCGTGATGGTTGCTAAGACAAACCACTTCAGAATACTAATAAACATGACCCATTCTTCGGTTAGCCTTCTTCTCATACCGCCATTTTACCCCAGATCAAATGCAAAAGGTAGAAAAAATCTCCTTCCCTTGATGTATTTAAATGGTGGAAAATTTCTACTACTTAAAGACAAAAGGCCCTCGGTAAAATGGCGCTTGCTAAAACCTTCATCCTAAATTTTAGCGACTTACCGAGAGCCATTCTTCTATTTGTAGATCTATAAACCCGTGCTGGAGTGTCAATTTCTCATCTTGGAAAATTGGAAACCATTCTCATTTGAAGAGACCAAAACCGCCATCATTCGATAAAAGTCATCAAAAAACAGTAAATGAAGCGAATCTTATCCCTTTTGACTAAAAATACTGCCTCTCGAAGATCCCTAATGATACTTCATCATCTTATTTGGATAAAATGATAGTGTGAGCCCTTCGGTTTTTTGCCCATGCCTCTTCATTATGACCAAGGTCTAAAGGCCTCTCCTTTCCATAGCTGATTGTAGAGATACGATTTGAAGAGATTCCGAGAGAGATGAGATATTCTTTCGTACTATTAGCCCGCCTCTCTCCAAGAGCGAGGTTGTACTCTATGGTTCCCCTCTCGTCACAATGGCCTTCAATTTGGATCTTGACATTAGGATATTTCTTCAAAAGGGCCGCGTTTTCCTTCAGAATGGCCGCATCTCCAGGACGGATGTCATATTTATCAAAGTCAAAATGAATATCTTTGAGGAGAGAGCTTTCAAAAACCTCCCCTTCAATGCCTGGGGTTTTCTCGGCGACAAGACTCTTTTCAAATTCTCTTTTAGCTGCTTCTTCTTTTTTGGCCGCTTCCTCTTTCTTAACGGCTTCTTCCTTCGTGACGGATGGTTCTTCTTTCACGACTACTTTTTTTGCACAACCCGACATCATAAGCCCGAAACAGAGGAAAAGAATGCTGAAGATGACGACATTTTTCTTACTCATGGTAACCCTCCTTGCTGAGTGATTTGGATGCTCCTTACTCAAATTGCCTTGACCAGCCTGGGCTCGATTCACCTCCTCTCGATGCAGTTAATATTCCTTGGTTGAATCCGTTGGTATTGATGATGAAAATCCTTGAAGCCTCTGTTCGATTTGAGGTGAAGGCAATGTTACGCTCATCGTGAGACCGAGTGATTCTCTGATCTATTCTCGATCAAAAAAGAAAGTGACCTTCAGGTTTTGAGCTTCCATGATTTTCACCAATTTCTGGACCGAATCGTAAATGAGATTCAACTCTCCCTTCTTCAAATTTTTTAGCCCGTAAATCATCTTCCCCTGTGCAGGACTCGGTGCCCTTTTAGCTAACCTCTTCCCTTCGGCAGTCAACTGGACATATATAACTCTACGATCCACCTTGTCCCGATTCCTAATCACATAGCCTTTCTTCTCCAGCCGATCTATTACTCCTGTGATGGTACTGGGGTGTAAATACATCCTTTCACTCAAATCGCTCAGGGACAGACTTTCATTTTGGAAGATGGTTTTAAGTGCCCAAAGTTGTGGCCCAGTGATGCCGAATTTTTCGGAAACTTCATGCGAATAATCTTGGACAGCTTTAAAAATCCGCCGCAGGGATTGCATGATTTCTGAAATCGCAACATTCCGATTGAATTGTTTGGGCATCCCTCAACCTCTAAGATATTTTGTATACATACCATCAACATACAAAATAATAAATTCTTTGTCAATAAAAAACTTTTCTACCTCCGTATCGTTATTACTAGTGTAGTGCGTCCAACACTTCTTTACATAAGTTCAGAAGTTGTCATTCCTGCAAAAGCAGGAATCCAGTTGAAATCATTGGATTCCCCCGTGTCAAGCACGGGGCAAGCTTGGTCAAGCCCGGAATGACATTCAAAGTAAAGGGACTTCTGACGCAGTACACTAGCATTAGATTCCCAATCAAATCTCTCAATTACGCGTTGGAATATGCACTATTTTGGCAAATCGTTTCGATAATTTTCCCTGAAAATTAGTCCATGCTTTTACCGTCTTTTTTCCATCGCTACGTGAGTGATTCCAGTCTCACGAAGCCATTCTTTTAACCTTAATAAGTCATTAGTCACCGTCAGATAGGTCCGAATCTCCTTTTTAATCCCTGTCCCCATGATGCAAGCAACTACTGTTTCCTTATGCACATCCAGACCGCACCCTTTTTCAACGATAATCTCCATGGTAGTCTCCTCCTTTTTGCTTGGAATATGGCGTCAAAATTACCCTATCCAAACAAATTGGCAAGGAAGATCTATACAATAAGATTAATTTTCATCGCTCTTTGTGCGGACTGGTCGGCATGAGTGTTTCAGGAAGGAAGAGTTGAAAAGGGGATTGTTTAGTTCACTACTCTGCAATAGGGAAACGATCTGGAAGTTAATGATTACCAAAGGGAAATAAACAAAAAAGGCAGAGCCGAATGACCCCGCCTTTGATATTTGATATGTGAACGAGGTATCAAACGCTGTCTAAGTCAAAAGGCGTTTTTTCAGATGGCAAAGGTATGATAAAAACTGGTTTTCGAGTTCGATGCAATACCGCATTCGAGACAGTACCAAGAAAGGTATGGGCCAAAAATCCCTTCCCGTGGGTTCCAAGGACGATCACATCGCAACTTTCTTCA
>DASPPQ010000158.1:0-75644 GCA_035625415.1 Thermodesulfobacteriota bacterium | reverse complement strand
GGAAATAGACCGGATTCTTCCCTCCATTTTCAAACTGAAACCGGATGTGCTGGTCATCACCGGAGATCATTCCACTCCCGCTCTCTTAAAGTCCCATAGCTGGCATCCCAATCCCATCCTTCTTTTTTCAAAATATGTCCGGCCCGACGGCCTCCGGCGCTTTACAGAGAGATATTGTCAGAGAGGACAGTTGAGCAGGTTTCCGGCCATGGAAGTCATTCCTTTAATGCTAGCTAACGGACTAAAATTAAAAAAATTCGGAGCCTGAGCCTGCATCGTAGATACAGTCAATAACCAAATTCCAAATTCCAATAATCAAATAAACTCCAATGCCGAATAACCAAAACTTCAATTTGACCCAGCAAATAATTGTCGTTAGAATTTGTTGAATGGAATTTGTTTGGAGCTTGGGATTTGGTGCTGTGACAAATCTTACGTATGGTCTATTTTTGCTATGAGGCACTTTCAATATCTTTACGGTCCGGTTCCTTCGAGAAGATTAGGAAGGTCGCTCGGAATTGACCTCGTTCCCCACAAGATCTGTACCTACGACTGCATCTACTGCCAGATCGGCAGCACGACAGAAAAGACCCCGATAAGAAAAGAATATGCTCCGGTGAAGGAAATTCTGGAAGAAGTAACGAGCTTTCTCAAGGGAGAGATTTCTTCCGTTGATCATCTCTCTCTTTCAGGCTCCGGAGAACCAACCCTGCATTCTCACATCCGTTCGGTCATCGAAGGGATTAAAGCCATCACCTCTATCCCGATTGCCGTCATCACGAATGGCTCCCTACTCTATAATGAGGAGGTTCGGCAAGATCTCCTCCGTGCGGATATTGTGCTTCCTTCTTTAGATGCCGTATCGGCAGACGTTTTCATGAAGATCAATCGGCCCGCTCCGGGGTTTACTGTAGAAAAGGTGATTGAAGGATTGGTTGAATTCAGAAAAGTTTACAAAGGACAGATCTGGCTGGAGATACTGTTCTGCAAAGGCGTCAATGACGGCAAAGAAGAACTTTCAAGGGTGAAGAAGGTGGTCGATCGGATCCAGCCTGATCGCATTCATCTCAACACCGTCGTTCGGCCTCCTTCTGAAAAAGGGGCAGTCCCTCTGAATCAAAAGGAGATGGAAGAGATTATGGTCTTCTTCGGGGAAAAGGCCTCAGTCATCTCCGAATTCGACCGTCATCCACCGATGGTCTCGGAGAGGGATATCAAACAGGAGATATTAGAGATTCTGAAAAGAAGGCCGCTTTCCGCGTCTGACCTCTCCAAAGGGATGGGAATCTCAAAGGACGAATTAGAAAGGTACATTAAACCCTTGATGGAAGAGGGAAAGATCCAATCCCGTCCGTTTGGAAATTCGATTTACTACGAGATAATCGGACTATTCGAATAAACCTGCAGCGATATCTTTCTGATCCTTTTCTCCGTGAGAAGGCGAAATCCCTTGGCCCGAAGAGTAACGAGCAGCCTTTCATCACCCGGGGCGAAAGGGATGATAAGAATCGTCCCTGAGGGTGCCACGAATCCCTCCTGCATTAGGTCCGTTCTGCTACGCACAGGTATGATCTTTCCTAAATAGAAAACCGCTGCACCCTGTAGAGACTCTGAACCCCCGTAGAGATAGACAGGGTCATGAACCGCTTGGTTCCTGATGACCTCAAAGACCGGCCGGAAACTATCCCTCTTTTCGGATGGAAGGAGGATGGCGAAGTGGACGCTGACGTAGGCGAGGAAGAGGATGATCATTCCATAGGTCTCGATCCGCCTTGGATTTGGCAGTTTCCAGCGAAGGCGTGTCCAGGCAAAGGCAGCCAGCAGAGCAGAGGGAGGATAAAGGGGTGCGATGTAGAGGGTCCGTTTGGCTGAGGCCATCGAAAGTCCGACGAAAACGGTCAAGAACCAGACGAGTGCAAGAAGGAAGAGAAGCTCGGGAGACGAAGATTTCTCGGGTCCTGGATGCCTTCGGCGATACCAGAGCCAAACCAACGGCAGGGGCATCCAGGGCAGCGTGTTCAGGAGGACAGGAATGAAATAGAAATAGATCGGCTCTGAATGGTCGGCGGAAGAGGAGAGAAACCGCCACAGGCTTTGTCGAACCACTTCTTTGATCAAATCAGGTCCTTCAAACCGCCATACCCCACCTATCCACAGGGCGATCGGTAGGAGAAAGAGAAGAATCCCTTGGCCGAGATAGAGTTTTCGGATGGCGGCAAAATTCCGTCTTACGATCAAAAACAAAAGTGCTGTGCCCGCGGGAACAGCTACACCGATCAGTCCTTTGGAAAGAAAGCCTCCGGCCATGGTCAAGTAGAAAATCGCGAGAAAACGGAAACGTCTTGAAGGGGTTTGGTAACCGGCAGCAAAGCCATAGAGGCTGAGTACCGTGAAGAAGAGGAGTGTCGGATCAACCAGACACCGCTGGTGGAGCGTGAAAAACCCAGTCATTGTGGCGAGGATAAAGCCTGCCGTAAGACCGACTCGCTCATCGGCCAATACCTTTCCGATCATAAAAGTGAGAAGAACTGTTGCAGTTCCTAAAAGGGCGATGGGAAGGATGGCGAGGAAGTCGGATGGATTTTCGCTCGTTGATAGAAACAGGGCAATGGGCAAATATCCGAGGGAAGGGTATTCGAGAAAATTCCGACCGTTGAGTCTCGGAACGAAATAGTCACCGGTGAAGGCCATCTCCCGGGCGATTCCAGCCACTCTCGCCGTGTCATGGATCGAAAGCTCAGAGCCCAATATGAGGATGATTCTGAGGGAAAGTGTGAAAACGAGGAGAAACAGCCATGCAGGCCACCTGTGGTATTTGTTTCCTTCTGAAGGTGACCCCGGGATATCAATATCTGGAGGGCTTGTCCTGGAGGTTGGAGTCGCATCCATTCTGGTCCTCAGGAAGAGGGTTTTCTTTAGGCCAACGATGATAGTAAGAACCCAAAGCAAATCATGCCGATCCCGAAGTAGCGTAAGAGTGGGACAGGTTCAAGGAAGATAAAACGGGCCGAGAGCATGACCAAAACAAATACGAGAGAGGCGAAGGGGTAAACAAAGCTTAGACTCGTTTTGGACAGGGCCATGAGCCAAAGGATCGTGCTGACGCCATAGAAGGCCAATCCCGAAAAAATGAAGGGGTTCAGTACCAGTCTTATTAATTCGCCTATCATAGATTGCTTTAGGGTTATTTCTCCCGTCAGAAAAACGCCCTTTTTGAAGAATATCTGACCTAGGGTGGCTGAGCATACGGAAATCAAGAGTAACCACACTGGTTTCATCGATTTCTCCTTTTCTCGGAAAAGTTACGACAACTCATAGATTCGAGTTTACGACATGATTATTAACCCACGTTCCATTGGATCGTCAAGCGTCATTCACTACGATGAACGTTAAACGATAAACGATGAACAGTGCATGATCTTTTTTCTTCATTGTTCACCGTCCATTGTCCTCGTTCCTTGTAAGGACTCGTCAAGAAACATCGTAAAGAAAATGGTGACATTTACTTTGTAATGGGCTATAAAAAACGTTACGGAACTGAAAAGGAGGGTTTGCTCCGTAGAGGCCACGTGGGAGGACGGGATATCTTATCTTCCGCGATTCCGGCGTTAAACCCGAGTAAAGATTTGGATTGTGTCTTATGGAAATCAGGAAAGATTTTCTTCCTTTAAGCCGACCATCGATTGGCGAAAAGGAAATTGAGAATGTTGTCTCTTGTCTAAGGTCCGGTTGGATCACCACAGGTCCCCTCTGCAAGGCCTTTGAGGAGAAATTCTGTGAACTCACGGGTGCGCCTTATGCTCTTTCTCTTTCGTCCGGCACGGCTGGCATGCATCTCTCGCTGCTGGGTTTGGACATAAAAACAGGAGAGGAGATTATCACTCCGTCGATGACGTTTGTCTCCACGCTGAATATGATAATGCTCTTGGGGGCGAAGCCAGTTTTCGTGGACATTCATTACGATACGTTGAATATCAATGCAGATCTCATCGAGGAAAAGATTACCGGGAAAACAAAAGCGATCGTGCCTGTCCATTTTGCAGGGGCCCCGGTCGACATGGATAAGATCCTGAATATCGCTAAAAAGCATGGTCTATTTGTCATCGAAGACGCAGCGCACGGTCTTGGGACTTATTATAAAGGCGTCCATGCAGGAGGATGGGGTCAAACTGCTATCTTCTCATTTCATCCGATTAAAAACATCACCACTGGTGAAGGGGGCATGATCACGCATAGCGATGACCACCTTGAGACTCGGCTGAAACTTCCCAGATTTCATGGTGTTGAGCGGGACGCATGGAAGCGATACGGTAAGGGAGGGAATCCCGAATATGACGTTAAGACACCCGGATTTAAATATAATCTAACCGATATCCAGGCGGCGCTGGGGCTTGCTCAACTTTCCAGGCTCGAGGAACTGAATAACCGTAGAGGGCAGTTGGCTGACCTTTACAAGAGAGGGTTGGGCGGAATGGATGGGCTGGAATTACCGGGTGTACCGGCTTACCCGCACACCCATGCCTGGCACCTCTTTGTGATCAAAGTTACCTCAATGGGACGAGAACGCTTCATGCAGAAATTGTCCGAATACAATATCGGATACGGGATTCATTTCCCCGCCGGGCATCGGCTAAGTTATATTCAGAAACGGTATAAGATAAAAAAAGGAGCGTTGAAAGAAACGGAGCGGGCTCACGACAAATTGGTATCCCTGCCTTTGTTTCCTGGCATGAAGGAAGAGGATGTTTCTTACGTATGCGAGGCCCTTCGGGAGATCTTAAAGAATGGATAGCGAGAAGATGGTTTCTGTGGTCATTCCAGTCTATAACGAAGAGGCAAACCTGCCCCATCTGCTGGAACGACTCAGGCCTGTCATGGAAAAGATGGGAAAGAGTTATGAAATTATTTTCGTCGATGACGGGAGCCGGGATAACACCCTTTCGATCTTGAAAAGTTTCTTGATTTATCCCGAGGTGAAGGTGGTAGAATTGACGAGGAACTACGGACAACACGCGGCCATCTTTTCGGGATTTTCTGTCGTTGGAGGAGACATCGTGATCACTCTAGATGCTGACCTCCAAAATCCCCCCGAGGAGATTCCAAATCTTGTGAAGGTGATGGAAGAAGGAGACTACGATGTGGTGGGAACGATCCGAAAGGAACGAAAGGATTCCTTGCTCAGGACTTTTCCCTCCCGCATTATCAACGTGATCACGCGGAAGATCACAAAGGTGAATATGTCAGACTGGGGGTGCATGCTGCGAGCCTACCGGAGAGATGTGGTGGAGCGGATGGCAAACTGTCACGAGCACTCCACCTTCATTCCAGCACTGGCGACCTATTTTGCCAAAAAAGTAACGGAGATCGAGGTGATCCACGAAGCGAGGCATGGCGGAGAATCCCATTACTCCCTGCGAAAACTGATCAATCTTCAGTTCGACTTGGTCTCCTCTTTCTCCGATTTTCCGCTGAAGTTTATCATGTATGCGGGCATTGGGATGGCGTTCTTGGGGATCTCCTTAGGCGTCGTTTTGGCGATTGCCCGGATTCTCTATGGCGCAAGCTGGGCTGCTGAGGGTGTTTTCACACTGTTTTCCATCCTCTTTGCTTTCGTGGGTTTTCAGTTTTTCGCTTTGGGGGTGATGGGCGAATATATTGGTCGAATATATAGAGAGGTCAGGAAAAGACCGGAGTACACGATTGAGAGGATTTATCCCGTGGATGAAAGCCGTCGTATTCGCCTATCATAATATAGGAATCGTTGGCGTCGAGGCCTTAGCGAAGGGAAAATTCGATATTCAGGCGATTTTTTCGCACCTGGATGATCCGGAGGAGAACATTTGGTTTGGCTCCGTTGCCGAGTGGGGAAAGAAAAACAGAATCCCCGTGCACTGTCCTAAGAATGTCAACACACCCGAATGGATCGAGATGATTCGCAACCTCTGCCCAGAAGCCATTTTTTCATTTTATTATCGTAACCTCTTAAGCAGAGACATCCTGATGATTCCAACCGGAGGCTCCTTTAATCTCCACGGATCGATGCTCCCGGCCTATCGGGGGCGGTGTCCGGTAAATTGGGTTCTTGTGAACGGGGAACGGCGCACTGGCGTTACCCTGCATCACATCATTGAAGCGCCTGACGCGGGAGATATTGTCGGGCAAAAAGAAGTGCTCATTGAATTTGAAGATACCGCCTATACGCTTTACCAAAAGCTTTGTGCAAAGGCCGAGGAGCTCCTTGAAGAGGTGCTTCCGCTCATCAAAAAGGGGACGGCCCCACGGCTTGTGCAGAACTTAGAGCAGGGGAGTTATTATGGGGGACGGAAGCCCGAAGACGGAAGGATAGACTGGAATTGGCCGGTCACGCGAATTTACAATTTGGTGAGAGCTGTGACAGAACCCTATCCGGGGGCCTTCACGCATTTTCCTGAAGGGGAAAAGTTGTTCATCTGGTGGGCCCTGCCTGAAGAGGACAGGGTCTCGAAAGGCCCTGCGGGGGCCTTGGAGTTTGAAAAGGACAACGTGTATGTCAGGGCGTCTGATGGAAGATTGAAGCTGTTGGATATCGAAGCCGGCAAGAAGAGGATGAAAGGCTACCAGATCCTTGAATTTTTTAAAAAACAGAAAGGCGCAGTCTTGAAATGAAGATCCTAATACTCGGCGTCAATGGTTTCATCGGACATCATTTAACCCACCGAATACTTGGTACAACGGATTGGAGTGTCTTTGGCATGGATCTCGCCTCCGACAGGCTAGGCAAAGTTCTCAACAACCCCCGGTTCCACTTTATCGAGGGGGATATCTCGATCAACTGGGAATGGATCGAGTATCATGTCAAAAAGTGCGACGTCGTCATCCCTTTGGTGGCCATCGCCACTCCGAAGCTCTATCTGACCCATCCGCTGGAGGTCTTCCAGTTGGATTTCGAGATGAATCTCAATATCGTAAAACAGTGTGTGAAGTATGAAAAAAGAGTAGTCTTCCCTTCCACCTCAGAAGTCTACGGTGCCTCTCCCGATTCCGAATTCAAAGAAGATGAAACCTTTCTCGTCCTCGGCCCCATCCATAAGGAGCGGTGGATCTATGCCTGTTGCAAGCAGCTTCTCGACCGGGTGATTTATGCCTACGGGACCCGGGGATGCCTGGAGTTTACGTTGTTCAGGCCCTTTAACTGGATCGGCCCGAAATTAGACTCTTTGGATGCCGCGAAGGAGGGAAGTTCCAGGGTGGTGACACAGTTCATCGCGGAACTGCTGATGAGGAGACCCCTCTCCCTAGTGGACGGCGGCCATCAAAAGCGATGTTTTACGTATGTGGACGACGGAATCGCCGCTCTGATGAAAATTCTGGAAAACAAAAACGGTTGCTGCAAGAACGAGATCATTAATATCGGCAACCCCGACAACGAATGTTCCGTGGAAGAACTTGCCCATCTGTTGAAGCGAATCTTTATGGCCCATCCCAAGCACAAGGGCGACAAGGTTTTTTCCGAAATCGTTGAAACTTCTTCAGATGTGTATTATGGCAAAGGCTACCAGGACATTATCACCCGAAAACCGAGCATCGAAAAAGCCAAAGAGCTTCTTGGATGGACACCCAGGATTGGGCTTGAAGAGTCGCTCAAAAATACGCTCGATGCTTTCTTAGAAGAGAATGAAGGCCTTGTCGGGGGCAACGAATAGAAGAAACATCCTGGGCTTCAAAATCGACGTCGACACCCATATCGGCATGAAGCGAGGTGTCCCGCGCCTCCTCTCCATCTTAAGCGATTTTGGGATTCAAGCCACGTTTTACCTAAGCATGGGACCGGATGCCTCGGGGCGGGCCGTCCTTCAACTGGTAAAAAACCCCCACTTTCTGAGGAAGATGTTAAGGACGAATGCGGGTCGCCTTTATGGAATAAAGACCGCTTTGTATGGCACACTTCTTCCCTCACCCATGATTGCGCTTTCTTTCCAGAACCTCGTTGATCAAATCATTACGGCAGGGCACGAAGTAGAGTTTCATGCCTGGGATCACAGGCGATGGCAGGATGAACTCCATAAACGATCTTCTGAATGGATTGAGGAATGGTTTGAGAAGGGTATCCACGCTTATAGAAAATTGGTTCGGAAGGAGCCTTCCTCCTTCGGAGCGCCTTCTTGGATCATCGACGATAGGGTGTTGGAGATCTTAGAGAAGTATCCTTTTCGTTACCTAAGCTGTACACGGGCGAAGGAACCTTTTATTCATGAAATATCGGGTCTGATGGAAATCCCGTCGGACCTTCCTTGTTTAGAAGAAATTGGTGTATCTCAGGGCGTTTCAAGGATTCTTCAAATTTTGAAGGACGGAGGAATTCACGTCTTCCCTGTTCATGCCGAGGTGGAAGGCGGTGCCTGGAGCAGATATTTTGTGGAGATCTGTGAAAGTATTCGCGGCATGGATTTGGAGATTCTGCCTCTCTCGAAAATCAGAGAACTCCTGATGTCTGAAAACCTGCCCGTGAGAAAATACCGTATGGAACTTCTTCCCGGGCGCTCAGTTCCCTGCGCCGTTTAGAAGCGACGCACTGTACGCGAATTCCCGTCTCGTCACTCTAAATTTATCCTTTGCAGTCTCAGCTATCTTGCCAAAGCACGATTTTTGTCAGAAGCACTGACTGAGGACTTCTTCCTCTTCTAATCGTCACAAACACAATTTCCCCTAATATTGCATATTTCGACCAGCAATCGCATGCCGTGTATATCATATGACCAGTTGGTTAAAGTGGGTATCAGGGGCGACACGCAGGGGAGGCCATAGGAGGTAGCACGGGAGGCCCTTACAGATGCTGCCTATGCTATCCAGAAGCTAATGGGTCATAAGACCTTTACAACCACTCAGGGGTACGCCCATCACTATTCGGATAGTCTCAAGAAGGCAATGGAGGCTCTAGATACCTTCAGGTCAGAAAGATTGAAACTGGAATTAGCACAAATTTAGCACAATGGTCAAAAAAGAAGCCTTCCACACTGAAAACCCAAAAAACCTAAGTCACTGAAATCATGGTGCCGGAGGTCGGAATCGAACCGACATGGGGTGGAAGCCCCGCGGGATTTTGAGTCCCGTGCGTCTACCAGTTTCACCACTCCGGCACAAGTACCACTATAAAGAAAATTGCCTTTTGTGTCAAATAAAAGGAGAGAGAGACAGAACGGTTCGTTTGCTTTTCCCTTTGCGGCCATGCTAAGATGTTTAAACTTTTTTTTGAAGACGCCGACAGGCCTATGGAAAAATCTTCCTTTTTCCGCCGGCCCACTCAGGATCCAAACTCATGGCAGAGATCATTCCCTTCAGAGGGCTTCTGTATGACGTTTCCAAGGTTTCTATCGGGGAAGTCGTTGCGCCTCCTTATGACATCATTACCGACGAAGGGCGGGAATCGCTGTACAGACTGAGCCCCTACAATATTGTGAGGATCGATTTTGGCAAAGAAGAACCGGGAGATCATGAAACCGAAAATAAATACACCCGGGCCAGGGGATATCTCGACACCTGGATCAAGGACGGCATATTGACGCGCAGCGATCAGCCCTCGTTTTACGCCTATCAGATGATCTACACTACCCATGGCGTCGGAAAGCGACTCGCCGGATTCGTTTGTCTGGTGAGACTCGAAGAATTGGGGAGAGGGAACATTTACCCTCATGAATGCACCCACTCGAATCCAAAGAAGGATAGGCTGAACCTCATGAGAGCTTGTGAGGCGCACACCAGTCCTATTTTTTCGCTGTACAAAAGCTCGGGGGAGGGGATGTCCAGGATTCTCTCACAAAAGACGCTTACACGGCCTTCTCTTCAGGCTGCGGATCGCTCTGGAAATCTCCACCGGCTCTGGGTGATTGACCAGAACGAGCAAATCGAAATCATGAAAGAAGAACTTGAAGATAAGACGATCTTTATTGCCGATGGACACCACCGGTATGAGACCTCGCTTGAATACCAGAGAGAGATGTCGGCAAAGAAGCCATCCGTTTCGGGCAGGCAATCCTACAATTATACCCTTATGTTTCTGGCCGATTTGAACGATGAGGGAATGACCATCCTTCCCACACACCGGCTCATCAAGGAAATTCCCACGGATATCCATGGACTGATTTCCCAATATTTCGAGGTCGAAACGATCACGGGCGATTTCGACATCCGGAAGAGACTCTCCGGAAGGAAGAACGCCTTCGGGTTCTTCAGGAGACACGAAAAGGCATGGCATATTCTTACGTATCGAGGACGGGACCTCTCAGAAGTCCGGCCTGGTCTGAGGGAAATCGATGTGTTCATCCTGCATGAGCTGATATTGAAGAAGATCCTGCCGACCGCGGAAATTGGGTATGAGATGGATATCGCGAAGGCACTCGACCAAGTCCGGCGCGGAGCGTATGCCGCAGCTTTTTTCCTGAACCCGACACGGGTAGAAGATGTTGAAAAATCTGCCCTTTCCGCAACGAGAATGCCGCCGAAGTCCACCTACTTTTATCCGAAGCTTTTGACCGGGTTGCTATTGAATAAGTGGGAATAAATCCGTTCCCGCTTCGGCGATGCCTCCCCGAGTCAATGTGAGGAGGTGGCCCGGAAATACGTTTTTTTTCTCCGCAAAATACGGTTTTTCCCTTATTTATTTCTTTCTTCCCTTTCGGTAGCCTGAAGTAAGTGACCATGAAAGACGCCCACCAGAATATTGGACTCTTCTTGATGGGAAGGCAGAAAAGGGTTTGGCCGGTTTTTTCCTCCACGGAAGGCAGAGGCGTCGAGAGGAGTCGATCGCGATGGCAGACGAGAGAAGTCTGCGAGGGGTTGAGCGGGTGAAAGATCGGCCGACATGGAGAGACGATGTCAAAGAAAGGATCGTTGTGGCGCACAAGTTCGGCATCCCGGATGAGACGGTGAGAGCCATTGCGACGAAAGTAGGAGAGTTTCTTGCGAAAAAGGTTTGTCCTACGACCGAAGAGGAGAAGCTGCTTAAGGAGATGTGGAAGGTTGCGACCCGCGACGAAAAGAAAACGATTACCACGTTAATCATAAGAATGGTTCAGTAATTCCGTTTGACCGATATCAATAAAATTAGGGCACGGCAATGTATTTAGGAGCCGACGAACTGGTACTGATCAATTCCCTCATCGTTCTCTTGATCGTGGTAGATGGGATCATCAGAATCGGGTCTGCAAAATAAGATCGCCTTGGTCCAAGCGCAACTTCTCTCCGGCTCGGCTTCTTGGACAGGGCATCTTCTCTCCCTCCCCTACCCATGGTTTGAGTAGCCGGAGTTCCCTACAAGACAGCGGTTGTCCAACACCTTCACCGATACAGATGCGGCAATTCTTTTTCCATGCTTCTGGTTTCTCCCTCACGCTTCCCCTCTCCCGTATTCGGGGAGAGGACGGGGGCGAATGTCGTTTTAGAAAATGCATTTGTATTCATTTGGTGGTTTTTGGTATATTGGAAATCGCCCTGATTGATAGGGTATAATGTTTTAATGCTTCATTTTTTGGGTGAAGATAAGCCATGAAAAAAGGCAGGGTCCTCCTCGTCCCGTTCATCGTTTGGTTATTCCTTCAGCCTTGCCTTGGACTCCCCCGCGAAGAAATTCAAGAATTCCAGACCCTGTGGGAGGACAAACCTCTCGGCGAGAGGATTGCTTTCTGGGCGGAGAAATTTATCGGTGTCCCCTACGATGACGACCCATTAGGGGCGTACGTCACGAAGGCGACCATTGTCGCGGATGAGAGGATGGATTGTATGTATCTGACCTTCAGAGCAGTGGAGCTCGCTTTGAGCCATACTCCGGAGGAGGCCGTACAAATCGCCCTGGATAAGAGATTTCATTCAAAGGGTGTTCTCAAAGAGGGTCGGGTGACGAATTACGATGACCGCTTTGAATACGGTGAAGATATGGTTGAGAGCGGAAAGTGGGGTAGAGACGTGACCTCTGAAGTCGGGAGAATGACGAAGATCAAAGGGTCGAGGGGAAAGGATTTTGCAGAGATCCTCTCCTCCGATGAACTGATGAGAGGGATGAGCCTTTTAAAGAGTGGCGACCTCCTTTTTTTCGCCACGAAACCTGAAAAGAGAAAAGTCGGTGAAATCATCGGGCACATGGGGATCATCAAGGTTGAAAAAACTGGGAGTAATCCCGAGGACAGAGAAGTCTTTCTCATCCATGCCAGCGGCAAGAAAGGGAGAGGCGGGGCCGTGAAGAAGGTCCTGTTAAACGGGTATCTTTCAAAAACGGATTTTCTGGGAGTCAAGATTACCCGATTTCAGTGAACCCCGTTAGAAATTCCAGTCGTTACGACTCGAAACCGAGCGGGGCATCGTCTCTAACGGGGTGAACGCACGCTGGTCTCGCTTCACCCCTTTCCGTTCCTCAAAAAAAATTTTGTTGTTGATGGCAGAGAAGGAAAGTATAATATTGAAAAATAGGTTCGAATGGAATAGGAGGCGCGTATCGTTCTATGATCCGGGCGTTCAATAAACATTATCGTAAGGCGATTGATCTGATACAGGACTCTTCGACGAGTGAGAAGATGGAATTGGCCGAAAGGGTCATCGAATGGTTCCGGGAACTGCCCGAAGAGTATGTGATCTCCCTGGCGATGTTCTTTAATGAGGTCATCGATGATCTTGGGGATGATAGTTTAGAAAAAATCAATTTAAGAATGAAGGGAAAGAAAAAAGAGGAAAAGGAAGAAGAGGAGGAGGATGAGGAGGAAGGAGATTTAGAAGAAGACGAATTCGATGAGGATTACGACGACGAAGATAAGGAGGACTATTAGAAATACGAATCTCCAATTTCCGAGTCCCAAACCCTATGAAAATCATAAATCCCCCCTCGCCCCCCCTTTAGTAAGGGGGGTTGGGGGATTTGGACCCGTATTGAAATTGGAATTTGAAGATTTTACTTAGAGGCCGGAATGGCTCGATTGTAGGCCCAGCGTTCCATCCTTCCCATCTCTTCCCTCATGGTGGTCGAGAGGGGGACGATATTCCCGGCTGAGATCACCAGATCGTGTTCATTCATCGGCCGGCCTGAGTTGAAAGCCTCAACCATTGCACCGTTGACCGCCTGCTCAATCTCCGCACCGTTAAACCCCTCGGTCACTTTCACCAGCATGTCTAAATTGATCTGGGATAGATCTGCGCCGTTTTTCTTCAAATGGATGGAGAAAATGGACTTTCGTTCTTGCGCATTGGGCAGGGTGACAAAAAAGATTTGGTCAAAGCGGCCCTTCCTCAAGACCTCCGGGGGAAGGAGTTCGATGACGTTGGCCGTTGCGGCGATAAAGACAAAGGCGCTCTTTTCCTGCATCCAGGTCAGGAAGGAGGCAAAGACCCGGGATTGAGTTCCCCCTCCGGCTTTTTGGCTTTGGATGCTGATGCCTGCTTCGATCTCATCGATCCAGAGCACACAGGGGGCCACCGATTCTGCCGTTCGAAGGGAGACCTGTAAGGCTTTCTCAGGCTCTCCGATCGTTCCATCGTAGAGCCTTGCCATGTCCAGGTGGAGCAGAGGGACATGCCAGAAAGAGGCAAAGGCCTTGGCGCAGAGACTTTTCCCACATCCTGAAAGTCCCGTGATCAAGACCCCCTTTGGAAGCTGAAGGCCAAAGGATTTTCCCTCACCGGTCAACACCTTGGACCTTTTCCTCAGCCAATCTTTGAGGTTCTCCAGCCCACCGATGTCTTCCAGGGCGGGCCGGTTGACCACCAAATTGAGGATTCCCGATTTCTTAATGAGCTGTCCTTTTTCTTCGATCACTGCGTCGATCAACGTCGCATCGACGGCCGTCCTTCCGATCAGGGCGCTGCGAAAAGCCCGTGCCACTTGGTCGAGCGTCAACCCAAGGGCTGCCTTCACCATCCGGTCCTTGAGCTCCGGTGTGATCGATTCCGTGAACTTGGAGGTCTGAGGACTTGCGGAGATGATCCCCATCAGGGTCCGTTCCACTTCCCCTGCATCGGGCATGGGAAGCTCATAGACCACCATGTCTCGCCTCAGCTCCTCCGGGACGACCAGAACAGGGGCCAGGATAAAAAGCGTCGTGTATCGGTTTCGAAGCGCGCGGTGAAGATCCTTCAGCTTCCTCGGAAGGGAAAGGTCTGTGGTCAATAGAGGGTGGAGCCCCTCAAAGAGGTAAAACGCTTGTTCGGCACTCTGGATAACTTTATCCAGCGCCTCGATCGGGTTCTTGGAATTCCCGATCTTCTCACTCTCGTCGGTTAACCCTTGGAAAGGGTTCCAGATGAAGAGCTTGGGCCTAGGTTGAAAGGTGGCGCTCAGTTCTTTGAGAAGGCCCTCTACCCGATCTTCTTCATCGGATTGGATATAGACAATCGAGGTCTTCGACAGGATTAATTTCTTCAGGTCCTGTAAAATCTGTTGTTTTTTAGAATGCTCTTCCATAAGACAGTCGAAATTATACATAAATCCGTAGGGAACGTCAATTCTATTTGTGCTTTCTGGGACGGGCTTGAATATTTGCTCCTTGTCCAATAGAATAGAATGAGGCGATTCAGACAGTGAGATTATAGACAACAGACGTCAGACTAAAAAGCGAAAATGGCTATGGGTACGAAGAGACAAGGACCACGGAGGGACGAAAAAAATGAAGAGTGGAGCAGGAAGATAGAGTTGGGTTTCTATGTTAGAAAAGTCTGGTGCCTTAGGTCTGAAGTCCGGTTTTTGAATTGCAGGAGTGGTAAGAAATCATGACCGTCAATCTTAATCCGATCTTGGTCGAACTCGGACCCATTCGAGTGAGCTGGTATGGGTTGATGTATGTCCTCGGATTTTTCGCTTCCTATCTCCTGGTCCGGTATCAATTGAAGAAAAAAGAGTTCGGGGTTTCGAAACTGGAGGTGGAAAATCTCTTTTTTTATCTCATCCTCGGCTTAATCATCGGAGCCCGGCTGGGCTATGTTCTTTTCTACGACCTGAAGATGTATCTCAACGATCCCCCGGAGATCTTTGCCATCTGGCATGGCGGCATGTCCTTTCATGGAGGGTTGATCGGCGTCCTAATCGTTGGGATTCTTTTTTCCTGGAAGAATAAGAAATCTTTCTGGAAAATCGCCGACCTCTTCATTGTCACCGCGCCCATCGGATTGGGTTTGGGGAGAATCGGCAATTTCATCAACGGGGAACTCTATGGTCGCGTCACTCAAGTCCCCTGGGCGATGATCTTTGCAACAGATAAAGATCACCTCCCCCGGCATCCATCTCAACTTTATGAATGCGCCTTAGAAGGAGGCGTTCTTTTTTTGATCCTTTGGTTTCTTAAAGACAAGAAACTCCCCGATGGAGGGCTTTTGGCCGCCTTTCTTTCTCTTTACGGGTTGTTTCGATTTTTTGTGGAATTGTTCAGAGAACCAGACAAACAGCTCGGATTTATCCTCGGTCCCTTTACCATGGGACAGATTCTTTCATCCTTTATGATCGTCGGCGGAATCGTCCTCTTCCTTGTTCTGAAGGGGAGAAAGTAGGGGCGATCATTCGTCGGGGGTCGAATAGCCGATTGAGCTCCTCTTTTGAAAAAAGTCTCTCCTCCTCGAGCACTTCACGAATGGTCTTATTGTGGAGGTAAGCCTTTTTTGCGATTCGGGCGCCTTCCTCATATCCGATGGTCGGTGTCAAGGCCGTGGCAAGGGCCAGACTTTTTTCAATCATCTCTTCGCAGCGCTTGCGGTCTGCCTTCAATCCCCTGATACATTTTTCCGAAAAATTATTCACTCCGTTGGCGAGGAGATCAAGGGACTGCAGCAAGTTGTGAGCGATCAACGGCATCATCACGTTCAGCTCGAAATTGCCGCTGAGCCCTGCCAGGGCGATGGCCGCTTCGTGTCCGATCACTTGGATGCATACCTGGATCAAGGATTCAGGGATGACAGGATTGACCTTCCCGGGCATGATCGAAGAACCGGGCTGGGTTTCCGGCAGATGGATTTCCCCGATGCCACACCGGGGGCCTGAACCCAGCCACCGGATGTCGTTGGCGATCTTAACGAGACTGACAGCCACCGTTTTTAAAGTCCCGCTCATTTCGACCGAGGCGTCTCGAGCGCCCTGTGCCTCAAAATGGTCAAGGGCCTCACGGAACGGAAGGCCTGTTACGCGGTTGATGACGAAGATCGATTTCTTTGCGAAGAGGGGATGGGTGTTGATCCCCGTCCCAACGGCCGTCCCTCCTAAGGGAAGTTCAAGGAGGGATTTCATTGCCTTCTGAATCCGATGCATTCCCAATTCCACCTGACGGGCATACCCTCCGAACTCCTGACCCAATCGGACCGGTGTGGCATCCTGGAGATGGGTTCTTCCGATTTTGAGGATGGGATGAAATTCTCTTTCTTTATTCTTTAAAGCCGTATGAAGATCGCGTAGCGTCGGTAAAAGTTTTTGTTGAATGAGGGTGACCGAGGCGATGTGGATAGCAGAAGGGAAGACATCGTTACTCGACTGGCCCAGATTCACATGGTCATTGGGATGAACAGGCCGATAGGCGCCTTTCTTGCCTCCCAGCATCTCATTGGCACGGTTGGCAATCACCTCATTTGCATTCATGTTGGTAGACGTCCCGGAGCCGGTTTGAAAGATATCTACCACGAATTGGTCATCCCATCTCCCTTCCATCACCTCTTGCGCGGCCCGCTCGACGGCCCTGGCAATTCTTTTTCCGAAGAGACCCAATTCGCCGTTCGCCCTGGCCGAAGCAAATTTGACGAGACCCAGCGCATGGATGAACTCCCTCCCGAATCGCCAACCGCTCACGGGAAAGTTTTCGATCGCCCTCTGCGTTTGAGCCCCGTAATAAGCCCTTCTCGGAACGCGGACAGGCCCCATCGAGTCTCTCTCTACCCGGTACGCCCTGTTTGAAACGGTCATCTTCTCCCTCCGCTGTCCTTAAACATTGTATTGAAAAAAGATTGAATTATCAAGAACCTGAAACGGAGGGTGGAGAAAAGGGTTATCAGCCGCGGCGGTTTACCCCATTAGAGAGTCCTGGCATTCAAGATGGAGATGGCCGAAAAGGATCAGCTCATTATTGAGGGTAGGGTCAAAGGTGGCGCTTTGACGCTTTTTCACCCGCCTGTCTGCACCTTCTCTTGAAACTTCTGTCATCTGTGCTCGCTACAGCACGGGTTCCGGGATGAGAGGGCGGGGGGAGGTTCCAGCATTGTGGGTCGTCCGCAAAAAGATTGGGTTCTCCCTGGGCAACGGAATAGGCATACGCCACGGCCCGGCAGCCCCGACACGATGGCCAGAGAGAACATCGGCCACACTTCCCTGTGTAGCTCTCCTTTCTTCTCAACTGCCAGAGAAGTTTTGAAGAGGCCCAGATCGCCCGGAGAGATTTGGTTTTCAGATTTCCTGCAACCAAACCGATTCTCCTGCAAGGCATGACAAAACCATCGCTGGTAAGGGTTACCCCTGAAAAGCCTGCGCTGCAACCGGAGAGGGTCAAGCTGCAGCCGGTTGGAGGGTTGATCCCGGAGAGTGTCCCTGCTAAGGGGTCTCCGGAGCGTACCTTGAAAGAGGGGGAATCTAACGAGACGATTTTTTGATAGGCAGACTTGAGTTCCTGCGGGGTTAAGAACTGGTCGATCAATGCTTTTCCCCTTCCGCAAGGAACTACCCGGGAAAAGCCAATACTATGAAAGCCCATTTCTCTTGCGATTTCTGTCGTCTCTTCAATCTTGCCGACATTGATGCGTGAAAGGGTAACGTTGGCACTAACCTTGTTTCCCGCTGCGACCAGATATTGAACACCCTTGGCGGCGGCGCGAAAGCTTGCTTTTCCTCGAATCGATGCATGGAGGTTCGGCGGTCCTTCCAGACTGACCTGGATGTCCGATATCCCCAGGTCAGAGGTCCTGTTCGCGTCTTCTTCAGCAATGAGGCAACCGTTGGTCATCATGGCCACCCCATAACCTTTTGCAGTGGCGTAGGCCATAACATCCCAGAGCCTGGCGTAGAGAAAAGGTTCGCCTCCCGTAAAATGGATCGACGGGGAAACCCTAATACCGTGCTCTTGCTCCCAGGCCTGGAACATTCGGGTGGCCCCGTCGATCTCACGCTTGACCTCATTCGCCGTCATCTCCCCGGCTCTCCTCCGCCCCTGATAACAGTGACGGCAGCGGAGATTACACCGTTCTGTGAGATGCCATTGAATGAAAAATTGGAACTCTTTTATTGCCGGACCGGCAATCATATGCTTTTTCAGCTCTTTCACTTGAGGCATCGCTTGCCAGGTTCAGCAGCCCGCATCAATGCCCAGAACTTCGCTTCTTGCCGTCTGGCACGCTCGTTCAAAGTGACCCTTTTCTTGGTCTTCAATTCTCCCACCTCCCTTCTGCCCGAATTGGCCTGGGTGAAAATGGGCTGCGGCACATACTGTCTATAAATACTAAAATGGGATGAAAGTAAATAAGGTGAAACCCGTATTTTGTGGAGAAAGAAACTGTATCCCGAATAACCCTTGGGCGCAGCTGGATCAAAGTGGTCTCCCCTCTGAAACTTGGCGGGACATGCCCCGAAAGCCCCGTTCCGCCGAGACGGGATAGGCGAGTTCAAGGGGCACAAATCGAAAGAAAACGCCCTGTCGGGAATCCCCGCTCTATGGGCGGAAGCTTCAAATTGCGGCTCGACGACACCAGACCTATAGGCCCACGCCGTCAACAGGGGTCTGGCAATCAGGGCAACGAGCTTCTTTGATCCTGTTGGTTCTGACCGAAAAACCTTGCCGTTCGATCAACAAGCGCCGGCATCGGTAGCAGTAGGTGTTATTCTCTTTACCGGCGTTTCCAAGATAAACATAACGTAAACCCACCTTCTTCCCGATGTCATAAGCTCGGTTTAATGTCTCGATGGGGGTGCTTTCCAAATCTTCCATTTTGTACTGAGGATAAAAGCGGCTGATATGCCAGGGGATCGAAGAATCCAACCCAGCTAGAAAATCGGCGATCTCCTTCAGTTCCCCTTCGGAGTCATTTTGTCCGGGTAAAAGGAGTGTCGTGACCTCGATCCAGATGTTCAACTTTTTCATCAGTTCTATATTTTTCAGGACGGGAGCCAACCTTCCTCCGCAGACATTTCTGTAATAGTCATCACGAAAGGATTTGAGATCGATGTTTGCCGCATCCAGGGCGGGATGGAGAGTCTGGATCATTTCCTCCGTCATATAGCCGTTGGTCACAAAAACATTGAAGAGACCCTCTTTTTTCGCCGATTGACTTATTTCATAGGCATATTCAAAAAAGATCGTGGGCTCGGTGTAGGTGTAGGAGATGCTTTTCGAACCTGTCTGCATGGCCTGCTGAACGACCTCCTGCGGCTTCACCTCTTCCGAACGGAGGCTGAATGCCGTTGCCTCTTTCACCTGAGAGATTTGCCAGTTTTGGCAGAACCCGCATCGAAAATTGCATCCCGCTGCGGCGATAGACAAAGATCTCGACCCCGGGAAAAAATGATAAAGAGGTTTTTTTTCTACGGGGTCGATGCTTCGGGCAATGAGTTCTCCATAGGCATGCGTATAGAGGACCCCTCCTCGATTCTCTCTGACGTGACAGATGCCAAATTTTCCGTCGGAGATGAGGCAATGGTGGCTGCATAAGAAGCAGGAGACCTTATCATCTGCTTCCGTTCTTTTATAAAGCATCGCTTCCTTAAGCACGGCTCCTCCTATCTTACTCATAGATGATATCACGTCCATTCCATCAGCCCTCTCAACTCGATCGATAAAATACGGTATCTTTCGTAATAGAATACAAGACTTACCCCATACACTTTATCGTGATTTTCCTTATGATGAGAACATATGGAAAAGGGGACCTTCGAAAACCCAGCAGGTGGCCATCACGTTCGAAAAGGGCGAAAGAACTCTCACGATCCACTTCATTCGTTCTCAGCCGAGGAGAGATCTCGGCCGGAGGGGCATAAAAAGCCCTTCCGTAAAAAGAGAAGGGCTTCATATTTCATATTTAATGATAAGCGGAGCGCTTATTTATAGAATCGTGACATTGACTTTGCGGTCCCAGTCCCTAATCGGCGCGAAGATTTTGAGAAGGCCGCTTTCGTACCTGGCCTCCGTTTTTTCCGGGAGGACTTCATGAGCCAGATTAAAGCAGCCGGAATATTCCGTATCCTGGCCTCTGGGAGCTGAAACGCAGAAACTATCTTTTCTCATCTCGAGTGAGATGTCTTTTTTATCGACGCCGGGCATCTCCATTTCGATTCTGAGGCCTCCTCCTTGATCATCATGGGAAATGCAGGCACACGGCGTTACTCTTATTTTGTTGTCCATAGGCGCACCTCCTCCCTTCGGCCAAAATATAATAACGGAGGTTCAAAAATTCAAGATGAACGAGGGGGAGATTTGTGATATAAGAAAAGGTACTTACCCCTTTTGGGGAAAATTCCGGGATATCCCGCACCTTTCTGCTTTCTTCCCGAGGGAGAGGGTTGCCTGCTACCCGTCAGGCAAGGGGTGAGAGAAAGGGAGGTCAATTTATGGAATGGTTAAAGGGCTTTGGTATCTTGATTGGGAGAGTTCTGTTGGTTTTAATTTTCCTCAAGTCAGGAATCAACAAGATCGAGAATTTCGATGGGACAGCCCAGTACATGGCGAGCCATGGTATTGCGCCTTATACGAATTTTTTCCTTATTGGCGCGATCTTTTTTGAGCTGGCCGGAAGCATCACAGTGATCCTGGGGTATTTTGCGAGATTTGGGGCGGTCCTGCTTCTGATTTTCCTCGTTCCGACCACGCTTATTTTCCATGACGTCTTTACCAACCCGAACCAGGACATATGGATTCACTTTATGAAGAATGTGGCCACGTTTGGAGGCTTACTCATCCTTCTCGCCGTGGGAGCGGGCCGATTCAGTTTGGATTACTTTTTCAGGAGAGGTAAAAAGTGAGATGACTGGAAAGCGTTTTTATGTCTGGTGGAAAGCCTTTCGGTTCCATTTCACCTCGGCGAGTTTCATGCCGGGAATCCTGGGGGGGATGATTGCCTGGACCACCGATGGGAAACTCCTTTCCGGATATTTCCTTCTGGTGATGCTTGGCCTAATCCTCAATCATATGGCCCTCAATATGACGGATGACTACTATGACTTTCGACATCTGGTGGATGTCTTTGCCGTAGAAGGTAAGAATCCGTATACCGGCGGGAGTGGACTCCTTTCTTCGGGTTTGATCCGGCCCAAGACGATGCAACGGGTGTTTATCACCTTCTATGTCATTGCCATCAGCATCGGTATTTTTCTGGGCATCCAGAGAGGGGCCCTCGTCCTTCTGTTCTTAGCCATCGGCTTTTTCTGCGCCTTTTTTTACACGGCACCGCCCGTTCGATTTGGTTACCGGGGGCTGGGTGAAATGGCCCAGCTTCTCTGTTTCGGTCCGGGCATCGGCATCGGTGCTTATTACGTCCAGTCTCAAAGAATCTCCTGGGAGGCTTTCTGGGGAACACTTCCCTTCGGGATTATGCTTTTTTCAATGATCACCATCAATGAGATTCCCGATTATCTTGAAGACCGCAAAGGAGGAAAGCTGAACTTGGTGGCTCGTTTTGGCAGGGAGACGGGAGTCTGGCTATTTATCCTGAGCCTTGTTTCAGCTTACGGCGTCATCTTGGCAGGCGTGCTCTTAGGGAAGATCCCGGTGTTTGGGTTGATTTCTTTGCTGACGCTTCCGATTGCCTACAAGACGATTTCCGTATTGAGAGCCTATTACCAAGAGTCCCTCAAGATGGCCCCGGCGAATCTGGGGATGATCTGTACCCATAATTTTACTGCGATCTTACTCGCCCTCGCTTACTTTATCAAGGGGTTTAGGTCGGACGCTCTGATTCCCTCATTGATCCCGTCGATGGTTTTGGTCATGCTTTATATTCCCGTCGCCAGGCTGGTCGGAAGGGCGGTCTTTTCAAAGAAGGGATGAGGCGGAAACAGCGGCCCTTTGGGCTTAAGAGGAGGAGAAAGTGGAGAGAGGATTCTATTTGTTGGAATTCGCCGGAGCTGAGTGACCGCACTGCCACAAGATGGCTCCTCTCGTGGAGAGGTTAGAGCAAGAAGAGGGCGTAAATATCGCAAAGCTCGAGGTATGGCATAACGAAGCCAATGCCACGCTGATGAGGGAATACGACAAAGGCTATTGCGGTGCGGTCCCTTTCTTCTTCAATAAAAAAACGGGAAAGTGGATCTGCGGCGAAACAGACTATGAACGATTGAAGAAGTGGGCACTGGAATAAAAAAACGCTAACCGCTTAGCGCTATGCGCATAGCGGAAACAAGGAGAAGCTATGGGTCTGTTTGAAGATTATCATCCGCTCAAGGGAAAGATGTTTCAGATTTTGAAACCCGATGGAACACTTCAACCCGGTCTAAAACTTCCCATCGATGACAAGGAGACATTGGCCCTCTATCAAAAGATGGTTTTCATCCGGGTGGCTGACCAGCGGGGACTCCTGCTTCAGCGTCAGGGGAGGTTTGGAACCTATGCGCCCATCTGGGGCCAGGAGGCTTGCCAGGTCGGAAGCGGTTATGTTCTGCAAAAAGGGGATTGGGTTTTCCCTGCCTTCAGAGAGATCGGGATTACCCTGATGATGGGGATTGCCCTTAAGAATTTCATGCTGTACTGGATGGGGAATGAGATGGGAAGCCATGCGCCGGGGGGAATCAACATGATGCCGGTTTCCATTCCTGTTGGTACCCATATCCCCCAAGCAGTGGGGACGGCTTGGGCAGCCAAACTGAAGGGTGACAAGATCGTTACTGTGGCCTACTTCGGCGACGGAGCGACGTCCAAAGGCGATTTTCATGAGGCGTTGAATTTTGCAGGAGTGTTTAAGACGCCGACGATCTTCTTCTGCCAGAACAACCAGTTTGCCATCTCCGTTCCAAGGTCAAGGCAGACCGCCTCGGCGACGATTGCGCAAAAGGCGATTGCCTATGGATTCGACGGCATCCAGGTGGATGGAAATGATCTTTTTGCAGTGATCACGGCAACGAAGGAGGCTGTAGATAAGGCACGCTCCGGAGGAGGACCGACACTGATCGAAGGCGTTACGTTCCGATTCGGACCTCACACCACGGCCGATGATCCGACCAAATATCGGACGGAGGAAGAGATTGAACGTTGGAAACCGTTGGATCCGCTGGCCAGGTTGAGATTCTATTTGGAAGGCAAAGGACTCTGGAGTGAAGAGGTTGAGAAACGAATGACGGAGGACGCCCAGAAGGAGGTTGACCAGGCGGTCAAGGATGCAGAATCTGTTCCCGCGCCAAGACCAGAAGAAATCTTTGAGTATGTATTTGCGGAGATGACGCCACAGTTGAAGGAGCAGTTGGCGTATTTGAAAACGACATTATAGTTCGATTTACCTCGCCTGCCTCCCATCAGAGGCTGTGTTGCAATCTCGGCTTTGACGGAAGAGACGGTCGGGTTCCAAAGTCTTAGGATGCGGTCTTTTAGGAATGGCTAATGGGCGCCTGTGGAAAATGGGATTATCTCAAAGGCATGGAGCGTCTGAATCTCATATATAAAAGGTTACCGCCCTAAGACTTTTCCCCCCGACCGTCTCTTCCGTCTTGTCCAGAACAAGTTTTTGTTATTGCGGCACAGTTTCTCCGGGAAGAGATCAAGGCGAGGAGAGATTGTATTACTTGGATATTTGGTGATTGGAAATGAGTTAGAGTTTGGGGTTTGGTTACAGGAAAGGAACGGGCGATGGCTAAACTTAATATGGTGGAAGGACTGAATTTAGCACTTCGAGAGGAGATGGAGAGAGACGGCAGGGTTGTTCTCTTTGGCGAGGACGTGGGGAAAGAGGGAGGCGTCTTCCGTGTGACCGACGGACTCCAAGAAAAGTTCGGACCCGACAGGGTGATCGACACACCGCTGGCGGAGCTGGGGATTGCCGCCATGGCCCTTGGAATGGCCGTATACGGTCTTCGGCCTATTGCAGAAATTCAGTTCGAGGGCTTCCTGTATCCCTGTCTCGATCAGATCAACAATCACATCGGTCGGATGCGTAATCGTTCGCGAGGAAGATTCACGTGTCCCCTGGTCATCCGGGTTCCCTATGGAGGAGGCATCCATGCGCCGGAACATCATTCCGACAGCCCGGAAGCGATCTTAGCTCATATTCCCGGGATAAAAGTCGTCATCCCCTCGACCCCTTACGAAGCCAAGGGCCTTTTACTTTCCTCGATCCGAGACCCGGATCCCGTCATCTTCATGGAGCCTAAACGCATCTACCGGGCCATCAGGGAAGAAGTTCCGGAAGGTGATTATGCGATCCCTCTCGGAAAAGCAAGACTCGTTCAGGAAGGAAAAGATGTAACGGTGATTGCGTACGGAGCCATGTTAAGAGAGGTGTTAAACGCAGCGGAGCAGTTAAAAGGGGATAAGATTAATCCCGAGATCATCGATCTCAGAACCATCTCCCCCATGGATGTGGAAGCGATTGTTACCTCCATCAAAAAGACGGGCAGGGGCGTCATCGTCCACGAGGCCCCAAAGACCTGCGGTTTGGGTGCGGAGATCATCGCTCTGATCAATGAAAAGGCGCTCCTTTCTCTTCAGGCACCCATTGAGAGGGTGACGGGGTTTGACATCCCTGTCCCCCTGATGAAGAGTGAGCACTATTATCTTCCCGATCCTAAACGGATCGTGATGGCAGTAAAAAAGGTAATGAGTTTCTAAATAAATGATCGTTCAAATCTCCCCCAGCCCCTCTTTACTAAAGAGGGGAACTTCCTCCTTAGAAAAAGGGGGATTAAGGGGATTTGGGAGGACTTATGGCATTCGAATTTAAATTTCCCGACATCGGAGAAGGATTGACAGAGGGCGAGATTGTCCGTTGGTTGGTGAAAGAGGGGGACGAGATCAAGGAGGGGCAGTCCCTTGTGGAGGTAGAGACCGACAAGGCGCTTGCAGAGATCCCTTCGCCAAGAACAGGGACCATCTTGAAAATACTGGCCAAGGAGAAGGAGATCGTGAAGGTGGGCCAGGTGATCGTTGTCATAGGAGAGAAAGACGAAGCATTGGCCGCCCCACCTCCCAGACCCTCTGCCCCGGCTCCAAAGCCCAAATCAGTGGGTGTGGTGGGTGAACTGGAAGAAGCCCCCGAAGAAGCCCCGACCGTAGCCCCTGCTGCAAGGATGAAGGTTGAACCAGCCAAGCCGGTCCTCGTGAGCGAACATGCACTGGCAGCGCCTTCCGTTCGAGCTCTGGCAAGGGAATTAGGCGTTGACATCAATCAGGTGCAAGGGACAGGGCCCGAAGGCCGGGTCCTGGAGAAGGATGTGAAACAGTTTGCCGAGGGCAAAGCGAAACCCGCCGAAGAAGTGAAGGAAGTAAAGAAGGTCAGAAAGTATGACCTATATGGATATGTGGAACGTATTCCTTTGCGAGGGGTCAGGCGGTCCATTGCCAAAGCCATGGTAAAATCAAAATATACAGCCCCCCATGTCACGGCCATGGACGACGCGGACGTCAGCGAACTTTGGAAGATCCGGGAGAAGGAGAAGAAGGTGGCAGAGGGGAAAGGAATTAAACTGACGATCCTACCGTTTATTATCAAGGCTGTTATCGCAGGCCTAATCGAACATCCTTATCTCAATGCCACCTTGGACGAGGAGACTGAAGAGATCCTCTTAAAAAAATATTTTAATATCGGTCTGGCGACCGATACCCCTGAGGGGTTGATGGTTCCGGTGGTCAAGAACGCCAAGGAAAAGTCCATCTTCGAACTGGCGCAGGAATCTGCTCAGCTGGCTGAAAAGGCAAGGAACCGAACCATCGACTTGGCCGACCTGAAAGGAGGAACCTTCACCATCACCAACTATGGCGCGGTGCGCGGGACCTATGGGACCCCGATCATCAATTATCCTGAAGTGGCCATCCTGGGTATCGGAAGAATTCAAGAGATGCCCATAGCGAAGAATGGGAAAGTGGTTGTCCGAAAAATCCTTCCCCTGTCCCTCTCCTTCGATCACCGGGTCGTCGACGGCGCTGAGGCCGCTCGGTTTCTTAACACACTCATTTCCCGCATCGAAGACCCCGATCTGATTCTCCTGGAGACGTAAGGTTTCTGTTTTTCAACGGAAGGACGCGTAGGGCGAGGGATGGAGGCTAGCGTGAAGAGAGTATCACGGAAATCAAAGAAAAGATAAACCAGGCCCTGGCACTCTTTTTCTTTGGCGGAGCCTGCTGCAACTGGAGGGTTTCCGGAGGGATCAGGCTTCTCAGATAACTTTCATACTGAAGGATAATATCCTTTGGATTGAGCATAAGATATCTGGCATAAACGCTGAGGAAGCCTTTGACGTATGGAGTCGCAGGAAGGAGATCATATCTGTCTTCTTCGATGGCCTTGAGGTATTGTTCCCTGACTTTGGTGAACTTAGAGATTTCCTCCAAAGAGATATTTCGCGTCTCTCTTTCTTTTTTCAAAAATTTCCCTGGAGACTCCATATTTCCTTGTGCTGAATGAAGATCCGAGTGGTTATTCGATTTCTCACATTGTTGCAACCGATTACACTGAAATGAAGAACATTGATCCAAATGTAAGCAATTGTCATGCCAAAAAATAGGAAGTGTAATACGTTGAAACTTATTGAGATTATGAACCGAGGAGATCAATGAATTACTGTTCTGTGCCGAATTTGGGCACGTTTGTGACTATTTTTCTGAAAGAAAGATGTAAGCTACGATTAAAAAAGGGGCGGGCCGTCCGGCCCGCCCCTTTGAAAGCGTTTTTTGCCTTGCCGCTACTTTTCTTCCCAGTAAGGTTGTACGCCATAGTATTTGTAAACGTTTTCCGCATAGCCATGATCGGTCATGTCGGCCATTCTAAAGGCAGGTGAGTCGGCCAATTTTTCCTTCGTTGTTTGAAGGGTAAACGTATTCCGGTCACTTTTTGACAATTCACGGAAAGGAACCGCAACCATTCTGCCTTCACTTCCTCCCACATCGGAAAGGACTGAGTAGACAACCTGATCGCTGCTGAAATCGATCACGAAATCATTGACCCGGGCAACCTCTTCCCCTCCGGAGGTTTGGACGGAAGAACCCATTAAGGCCGATGCATGAAACGCTGCCATGGGTATGGGTTGCACGGAATAGAGGAAACGGGTCTCAGCCCAATGGGTAAACGGTTCTTCCAGAAAAGGTCCTTCCGTGCTGAATTGGCCCGTGAAGTCTTCAAACTTGTTGAATACGTAAATGCCGTTACCGGTATGGGATATAGCCGCGAAAGGCACCGTCACCGGCCGAGCCCCTCTTCCCGGGACATCAGAAAGAACCACCTCTAAGACATGTCCGGTTTCTGAGTCAATCACTAAATCGCTGATTTGCCCCAGATAGTCCCCCTCCGTCGTCAGCAGTTGAGCGCCGATCACGTTACTCGCTTCCAGCGTATCCCAACCGGTGATGTCCGATTGCCCGTACATGGTGATCGTTCCCTCGGGGAATTCTTCGGAAGACGAGGTTCCAATACCGACAAATAAGAGACCAAATGCAAACACTGTTATGAGTGAAACCATTATTTTCTTCATGGTATAATCCTCCTTTCCCATTGGCCTTCCTGAAAAGCCAATCTATTCTTTGATTAACAGATAATAATCGGATCTTTTGTTGTCAAGGGAACCTCTCGACGTATTGAAGGTATCCGCTCGAAAGTTTTTCCATCATACCTCTCCGGTCTTCGAGGCTCGGTAGTGTTTGCATGCCGAATTGTGAAGCCATTTCCCGTCTGGGTCCATTCTTAGATATCCGGCATTAAATTTCAATAGAATGTCTCCGGGTGAGGCATTTCATTTTTATATTGTTTATCAAAGGAAGAATGTATATATTAAAATAAAGGTATTCACGGGAGGTGAGTTATGTTTTCCAAGAAAAGCTCGTTTGCGATCATCCTGCTTCTTATTTTTCTGGTAGGATGCGCGGGAGCTCCTGTTCGGCCGCTGCTCAAAGAAAATCTCAGCATTCCTTCCGGCAAGATCGAGGGGAATCAATTCACCGGTATTCGGTACCCATTCAATGTTTCGGCCCCTCCGCAATGGACCATGACAACACAATTCCCCGATTTCATGCAAGAGCTGGGTTATGACAAACCTTCTCCGACGGATCAGGAACAGACGGAGTTATATATTTTTAATCCCCTGACTCAGTCGAACCTCCAGTTTGACTTTAGTCCTGCAAATCCTCACTTTGTAGCCAGCCAAGAAGTGATGGAGGCACTGGTCAATATGGGGGCAAGCAGCTTGAAAGACGAATGGGAGAAGGAAGGTGTCCGAGTCCAGGTCGGCCCAACAGAAACAGTGACTCTGAAGGGCGTTCAATACGCAGCAAAAAAATATGTTACGTACACCGTAAAGGGTGTGAAACGGGAGCAGGGGTGGATTTATGGGTTTACCGAACCCAATCAGATTTTCATCCTCTATATGATCATAGAAAAGGAAGGCACTAACGACCGTCAGGATATGAAGAGTATTTTGAATTCCTTCGAAGTGCTCATGCCGAAGAAGTAGAGCTTAGAAGAGAAAGGAGAAAAGGAAATGGCAACGAAACCAAAAGTGAAAGCGAAAGTTTATAAATGTGCGACCTGTGGTTTGGTGACGACTGAAAGGGGTCATCTCTGTCGTCCCAAAGAGGTCAAGAAAGCATACACCTGCGAGTATTGCGGCCTCACTGTCAGCGATCCAAGGCATGTCTGCAAACCGAAAGTTGCGAAATTGAACTATGTATGTGATGCCTGTGGCAGGGTGGCAGTGGGTAAGGAAGACGTGTGTCAACCTAAAAAGATAAAGAGTTAGATTGAGGAATTGCGAATTCAGGGATTGGCCATTTGCCCCCCAACAAAAAGTCAATCCCGAAAGGCCCTCAAACCTAATCGTTTGAAGGGCCTTGAATTTTTAGGGGTCATGGTTTCTGGCAGAAATATTGAATCTGAGATATGACGGAGGGCTTTCATGGAAAAGGTGGAGCTGAAGAAAGGAATTTATTGGGTCGGAGCCATTGATTGGAACATCAGAGATTTCCACGGCTATTCCACTCCTTATGGGACAACGTATAACGCTTATTTGATCCTGGATGATAAGAATGTGCTTGTAGACACGGTGAAGGCTCCTTTCTATCTTGAGATGCTGGGACGGATTTCGGAGATCATCGATCCATCAAAAATTGACGTGATTGTTTCGAACCATGTAGAAATGGACCACTCCGGGTCTCTCACGCAGATGGTCGACCGGGTTGGCCATCCCACCGTCATTACCTCTGAGAGAGGCCAGAAGGGGTTGACGAAGCATTATGATAAGTCACTGAAATTTAAGACCGTGAAGAGTGGAGAAGCGTTTTCGATCGGTCATCGGAGCCTGACCTTTGTGGAGGCCCCGATGCTTCACTGGCCGGATTCCATGTTCACCTATGTCAAAGAAGATCAGCTTCTCTTGCCCAACGATGCCTTCGGCCAGCACGTCGCCTCTTGCCAGAGGTTTGAAGATGAGGTCGGGGATGAGGTGATGAAACACGCCGCAAAATATTACGCCAATATCCTATGGCCTCTCGCGCCACTCATTTTGAAAAAAGTAGATGAGGTCGTGAAGATGGGCATCCCCATCGATATGATTGCGCCCAGCCATGGCCTCATCTGGAGAAAGAATCCAGGCCGGATCATTCAGGCTTATGTGGACTGGAGCCAGGGGAAAGCCGGGAATAAGATCCTCGTCATCTACGACACGATGTGGGGAAGCACGGAAGCCATGGCCAAGGCGATCCTCAAGGGCCTGATCGAGGAGGGCGCCGAGGCAAAGCTGCTCCATCTCCGGTCCAATCATCGGAGCGACATCGTCGAGGAGATGCTGGACTCAAAGGGGGTCCTTTTAGGCTCTCCCACTTTGAATAACGGGATGTTTCCGACGATGGGAGATTTTTTAACTTATATGAAGGGGTTGAGACCCAAGGGGAAGGTTTTCGGCCTCTTTGGATCTCATGGATGGGGAGGCGGAGCGATCAAGGAAATGAAAAGGGTTCTTGATCAGGAGAAATTCGAGATATGGGAGAAGGAGTTGCCCGTTCAATTTGTTCCAGGCGCGGAAGAAGTGAAAAGTGCGATTCAATTCGGAAGAGAATTTGCTGAAAAAGTGACTAAAATTAAAAGTGTCTAAAGTGCCCAAAGTTAATTTTAGTTTACTTGAAACTTTAGCTCACTTTAGTCACTTTATTGTCATCGTTGAAAATATGGAAGAGTTATTTGGAAGTTATAGCCCGACGGTTCTGGACCACCTAAAACATCCCCGGAATATGGGGGAGATGGAGAACCCGGATGGCGTCGGAGAAGCACAGAATCCCGTCTGCGGTGATACCATGCGACTCTTTATCAAAGTCGAAAGAGATCGGATCATCGAAGCGACGTTTCTGACCTTTGGGTGCGGGGGGGCTATTGCTTCTTCGAGCATGACAACAGAGATGATTAAAGGGAAGACAATTGAAGAGGCTCTCATGATTTCAGATCAGGTGATCGCGAAGGCCCTCGGCGGACTTCCGCCAACCAAGGCCCATTGTTCCACCCTGTCAGAGAAAGCCATCCAGGCAGCCGTTTTAGATTATCGGAAGAAAAAAGGACCTCGATGATTAATGGAAAATCCCTCTTGGCCCCCGAAGCTGCGAAATAATTCGGACAACGGGGCGGCAAGAACGCCTCCAAAGTTTTGCAAATGCGGGGTACTTGAGAGGGTAAAGGTGACAAACGTTTGCCAGTAGTCAACAGGTGTTAGAGTTTTTCATTGTGAGTAGTTAAGAGGGGATTCTCGAAAAGGAGGAGGATGACATGATCGAAAGGGAGTCAGCCGTTCGCTTGTTAAGAAAAGTGGTTCAGGAATCCCCTGCGGATCAGACGGAAGCCATCCTTTTAACGGAGGATTCGTCACTCACCCGTTTTGCCGGCTCTGCCATTCACCAGCATGTGGCGGAGAGAAACCAGACGGTCATCCTCCGGGTGGTTTCGGGGAAAAGGATCGCCGTGGTCACAACCAATATTTGTCGGGCCTCGTCATTAAAAGAATCTCTTGAAAAGGCGATCTCCCTGGCCAAGGTTCAGCAACCAAACGATCAGTTTATTTCTTTGCCAGGGCCAGAATCCATCCCTGAGATCAAGACTTTTTCTCCAAATATCGGCCGCCTCACACCCAATACCAAGGTAGGGATGATCAAAGGCTTATTGAGGCGAGTAAAAGAAAAGGGGTGCAAAGGCTCCGGCGCTCTTTCGAACGGAGAGGTTGAACTGGCCGTAGTCAATTCCCTCGGCGTGGAGGCCTATCAGGGATTTTCCGACCTGTTCCTCCATCTGATCGTGGAAAACGAGATAAGTTCCGGCTATGCGAGCTTTGTGTCGAGAGATCCTGATCAATTAGACGTCGATTCCTTGGCCCGAGAGGCAGTTGGAAAGACCTCCGGGGAAGAACCGACTCAGATTGAACCAGGGGAATATGAGGTTATTCTAGAACCGTACGCGGTGAGTGAACTCTTATCCTTTCTGGGCTATCTGGGTTTTCATGCGCTCGCTGTCCAGGAAGGTCGAAGTTTTTTCTCTAACCGATTCGGAGAAAAAATGGTGGATGAAAAGATTACCGTCTACGATAACGGTCTTGACCCGGAAGGATTGCAAGTTCCTTTCGATTTTGAAGGCGTTCTGAAGAAGAAGGTCATTTTTTTTGACAAGGGGGTGGCGAAAGAAGTGACCTACGATTCCTTCACTGCAGGTCGGGAAGGAAAGAAATCCACCGGGCATGGCTTGATCGCACCCAATACGGAAGGCCCCATTCCGATCAACCTTTTTATGAAGGGGGGGGAATCCTCTTCGGAGGAGATGGTCAAATCTGTTCGAAGGGGAATTTATGTGACCCGCTTCCATTACACCAATGTGGTGGAGCCGATGAAGGCTGTCATCACTGGGATGACCCGAGATGGGACTTTTTTGATTGAGGGAGGCGAGATCAAGAGACCCGTCAAGAATCTGAGATTTACAGAATCTATTCTGAAAGCGCTTTCCCGGGTGACCGCTGTATCGAAGCATCGAAGAATTTGCTCGGAAGGGACGGTCTATTCAAGGCGGTTTGTTACCGGCACGGTAGCCCCTGCCGTCAAAATAGATGGGTTTAATTTTTCAGGGGTATCTGCAATATAAGTGAGCTAAAGTGTCGCCTTTAACTCTAGTCACTTTTAAAGAGGTAAGGTTATGAAAGATCTTATCCAGAACATTCTCGATCTCGCAAAATTAAAAGGCGCGGACTATGCCGATATTCGAATCGTCCGTCGCCAGAGCGAAGAGATCGAGGTGAAGAACGGGAAAGTCGAGGCCTTGACCCACGATGAGGATTTCGGCTTCGGAATCAGAGTGCTTTTCCAAGGTGCCTGGGGATTTGCGTGCAGTTCAAGAGTGACCCGGACGGAGATGGGGGCAGTTTTTGGGAAGGCCCTGAAGATTGCCAAAGCCAGTTCAAAGGTCAAAGGGAAGGAGATCGTCTTCCTCCCTGCTTCTCCAGTAGTTGATCGATATAAGACCCAGATTTCTATCGACCCCTTTGGCGTCGCTCCCGAAGCGAAACTCGACCTTCTTCTGAAGGCCGATGAGATTATGCGCAGAAACAAAAGGGTGAAAATCTCCGAAGCTTTTTCAGGTTCATATAAGACAGAGAAGACATTTGCTTCCACGGAAGGTTCTTATATCGAGCAGGAGATTATCGAGTGCGGAGCGGGTATCTCCGCCACAGCCATTGAGGGAGACGAGGTCCAGGTCCGTTCGTATCCCAACTCTTTTCGGGGTAATTTTGCCACCCAGGGGTATGAGTGGATTGAGAAATTAGCCCTTCGAGACAGGGCAGAGAAGATCGCTGACGAGGCTGTCCAACTTCTTTCAGCGAAGCCCTGCCCATCGAAAACAACCACGTTGATCTTAGATAGTTCTCAGCTGGCCCTTCAGATCCATGAATCCGTCGGCCATCCCATTGAGCTGGATCGAATTCTCGGGACCGAGGCGAGTTATGCCGGCACCAGTTTCTTGAACACGGAGATGGTGGGCCATTTTAAATATGGTTCGGAATTGGTGAACATCGTTGCGGATGCCAGCCACCCCGGCGGATTGGGAACCTTCGGTTATGATGACGAAGGGATAAAGGCTCAAAGAGTTCCCATTATCTCTCGAGGGACCTTAATCAATCTTTTGACGTCGAGGGAAACAGCCCATCATCTCGGAAAAGAGAGCAATGGGACGATGAGAGCCGACGGCTGGAATCGTATTCCTTTGATCCGGATGACGAACATCAATCTGGAACCCGGAGCGTGGACGTTAGATCAGATGATCGCCGATACGGAGGAAGGGCTTTTCCTGGCAACCAACCGAAGTTGGTCGATCGATGATAAGAGGATCAATTTCCAATTCGGAACCGAGGTCGGCTGGGAAATCAAAGGAGGCAAGCTTGGCGAAATGGTCAAAAATCCCACCTATACCGGGATTACTCCAAAATTCTGGAGTTCTTGTGACGCGATTGGAGATCGAGATCACTGGCAGATGTGGGGGACGCCAAATTGCGGGAAGGGTGAACCGGGCCAGGTAGCGCATGTGGGCCACGGCACAGCGCCGGCCCGGTTTAGGAATGTTCAAGTAGGAGTGATGAAAACATAAGCACCAAATCCCAAGCACCCAATAACAAACAAATTCCAGTTAACGAAATTCGAATTTCAACACGGGTCATTTTGGTCATTGGATATTGAGTATTGAGATTTATTTGGGATTTGGAAATTGGGATTTCTATTTTTCTTTTTTGGTGACGTCTATCGCGTATCCTTCTCGAAAGCCTTCGACAACCTTCTCCGCAACTTTTTGGGTGGCCTGGAAAATCTTTTTCAACCCTTCCTTAAATAATTCTTTTGCTTCTTCGAGATCTTCGTCTTCTTCTTTCACCACGGCCTCATTGTTTTGAACTTTCAGCTTTGAGCTTTCATCCTATTTCGGCGGCAGCTGCATCGTTTTCATCTTCTCGATCTGGGCTCTGATTCGTTGGGCTCTTTCGCTATTCGGATCAACCTTCAGGTAGTCTTCCCAGGCCGTGATCGCCCCTTTTATATCATGTTTGTCGTGGAGGAGGACGATGCCGATATTGTATCGACTGTTGGCATGCTTCGGATCGCTTTGGGCTGCCTTTCTGAACTCTTCGAGGGCTTTATCAAATTGTCCCGTCTTCCGATACATGATCCCCATATCTGTCCTGACATCCGGGTTATCCGGTTTGACGGCCAGATAACGGCTGTAGGCCTCAATGGCCTCTTTAGGTCGGTCAGAATCAAAATAAAGGTTCCCTAACTCCACCCAGGCTGGAAGGTTTTTGAGGTCTTTTTTGACGATCTCTTTCAACGTTTGGATCTGAGAAGCCACTTCGACGGAATCGCGAGCGGGAGGAGTGGGCGCGGAAAGAGCCGGCGCCGGAGCCCCCGCAGGAGCCATTGCAGGTTTTTGGACCATGGCAGTCTTTTGTGTCCCTTTGGTAATCCAGAGAATTCCCACTGTTGCTCCGCCGACGAATCCAACGATAAGTGCGATGACAATATACAAAATTACAGTTTCTTTTCTCATCTAAGATTCTCCTTTTTCTATGAAATATTATCTTAAACGGGTGGAATAAGCAAACGCAAGGTGATTTCAAAGCCATCCTGTAAGGATTCAGGTTTTCTGTAGAAGTGGACAGGAAAACTTTGAGGAGTTGGTCAAAAGGCGGAAGAGTTCAAAATTCCTTTGATTTTGTCGATAATGTAAGGTTTCTCTACATAGGCCCAGGCCCCTTTTTCTTTGGCTATCCTTCCCGTCTCTTCATTTCCCTTTGCTGTGATGATAATGACCCGTGGCGGAGGCTGAGCCTGTTTAGCCATTTCCAATACCTCCCATCCATCAGACTCTGGCATGATCAAGTCGGTGATGATGAAGTCGAAGTGCTGTGCTGCGGTCGCCTCGATGGCCTTCTTCCCATTCTCAACTGAAATAACGTCATAGCCTTCCTGACACAGGGCCTGGGTCAGGGACCATCGGATCAAATATTCATCATCAGCCACTAAAATTTTACAAGTTTGAATGGCGGCACTCCCCTAAAAGGCCATTATTTCAGTCCGACATCCGGACCGAGTTCTTTGGATACGCGGCTGCTTTATTGAGCAGAAAGTCTTCGGGCTTCACTGTTTTACTAGCAAAATGTATACCCTGAGTAAGCCCTCCGTCATAAATCTTCCCAAATCGCTTAACTCCTTAATGTGAATTACTGTTTTCGTTTCTCGCTGCTCCTGAAAATCGGGGGAGGGTGAATTTTATTTAATAGAATTAGGTTATTTTCCACAGAAAGGTGAGTAAATTTGCGCAATCGAGATTGTTTATTTCATACAACACCCGGGAAAACTGCTCCTAATCGATATTGTTAGAGAAGCTGGAAGTCTTGACGAAGTGTCACGGTTGGGTCAGAATAGAGATAAGACGGAGGATAGAGATGAAAAAAGGAATATGGGTTTTAGCACTCTTAATACTCCTTTCCCTGTCAGCAATTGGTTTCTCGGCATCTTTTAAAGTTTACCCGGGAGCCAGATTGGAGGATGTTTACGAGGCAAAACCATCAGAGGCCGGGGCCAAAACGCCAAGTTCCCCCAAAGTTATCATTTTTACGACCGATGATCTGTTTGAGAACGTGGTCGCTTTTTATCGCAGTGTTGCGAAAGAGTACAGGGTGCCGGGAATGGGGAGAAACCCTGTTAAACTTTCCTCCGGGCAGGAACTTAAAGAAGCCTACTTTATCCTGGACGCCGGGGGCGATTTGAGTTCTTCTAAACACTGGATAAAAATTCAGCGGCCTTACCTGGACAAGGGCAGACCGGGAGATCCTTTTTACGGAAAATCCGAGAAGACCCGCGATGTGACTGCAATTATCGAAGAAGACAAGAGAAGTTATCCCTAAAAGACACCCGCCATTCCAGAACGTCATAAACCTTCCTTGACTTTTTTATTCGTTTGAGAACTTCTGGACGAATTAATAGATAATCTTTATTTATTGCTTTTTTTGGAGATTGATATAGAATGGCATTGCTCGGGGGGAATAAAATTGTCAAACTTCTGGGAAGGAAAGGAACCTTGCTGAAAGGTGTTAGAGTGTTCGGCATACGTTTATCGAAACTGCCCAGCCTATCTTTATCCGGAGCGACCGTGCTCGGAAATTGCTTATACGAAATGTGAGATTCTGCTCGGAATTAAAAAGGATTGTCAAAGTTGCAAGGTTTTTAAACTTTATTCTGAGTCAAAAACCGATGTTCGTTCACCCATTTCGTCAACAAAAACCTCTTCGTAGAACAAAAAAGTAAGACATCCTCCTCCATTTCTAAATCCGAAATCCGTTTTTTCTTATCTATTTAAGTCGGATCAAACCATGGATCAAGAGCAGCATCCTAAATCGAAATTCAGGAGACGCAATTATTGATTTTTGGGTAGTAAAAAGGTATAAACTTTTAGAATCCTCTTTAAATGTTTGTGGATTTTTTAAAAAATCATTAAGGTTTTTTTAGGAGATTCAATGCGGTTTCCCCTCGGACAAACCTCTCTCGTGTTTAAGGTGATCTTTATCACCAGCCTCATCTTGATTTTTGCCATTTCTTTCAATGTCTGGTGGAATACAAGCCTTCACGAAGCCAGCATAGAAAAATTAACTCACGAAAAAACAAAGATCATTGCGGAATTTATCGAGGAGAATGTCATCCGGGCGATGGAGAAGGGAAGACATTTTGATATACACCGCATTTTGAGGAATTTCGCCGTTTATAAGGATGTCCGGAAGATTTCTCTCTTCAGTATCGACGGGACGATTAAGGCTTCGACGCAGGAAGACGAATTGAATAAGAAGGTGGGGGACTTCGAATTCTATTTGGGAGACCATCATTTTATTCGGGAAGAGATGGTTCAGCTGAAAGATGGAAGAAGAGGAAGAGAGAGAGAGAGAGTCTACTATTTCAATACCCCCATTTTAAACCGGCCGGAATGTTTTCAATGCCATGACAAAGAAAACAAGATTATCGGGGTCCTGACCGTGGCCAATTCCTTGAGAGAAATGGATACGATGATCTCGAAGATTGAGGTCCACTCGATTATCCTTGCAGTCATTATCATCGCGTTCTTATCTTTTGTATTAGGCTTCCTCTTTTTGAAATTTGTCAACATTCCGATCAAGAAACTGACTGAGACGATGAGGAAAGCGGAGGAGGGAGATTTGAACGTAAGGGTGAACGTGAAGAGCAGAGATGAGATGGGAAGTCTGGCCGAAAATCTCAACATCATGATCGAGAAGCTCAATGTGGCAAAGCAAGAGGCGGAGCAATATCATCGGGAACTGATTCAAAGGGCTAGCCGGATGGCCACGATCGGAGAGCTGGCCTCCGGAGTTGCCCATGAAATTAGGAATCCATTGGCAGGTATCCAAGGGGCTATCCAAATCCTGGCAGAGGGATTTCCGAAAGAGGATCCTCGGACGCAAGTGACCGATGAGATTCAAAAACAGATCCATAAATTGGAGCGACTGGTGAGGGACCTTTTGAACTATGCCAAACCTGTCCCGGCGAATTACCTGCCCACAGATATCAATGGACTGGTCGATAAAGTCCTCTCCTTCTTCGTTACCCAACGAGGAATGCCGGCGGATTACAAAATTGAAAAGAAATTATTTTCCTCCCTTCCCAGGACATTGATCGATCCAAGTTCCATGGAGCAGGCTTTTCTGAATATCATCCTCAATGCCCAGAAGGCGATGCCCAAAGGGGGGACGTTTACCGTGTCCACGGTTGCGCTTACCCAGAGGAAAGACGACGGAAAAGAGGTCCGTGAGGTCCAGATCATATTCGAGGATACCGGTGTCGGAATCCCGAGAGAAAACTTACCTAAGATTTTCAATCCCTTCTTCTCAACCCGTTCGGACGGAACCGGTTTGGGATTAGCCATTACAAAAAATATTGTGGAGCAACATGGAGGAAGGATAAAGGTGGAGAGCCAAGTCAATATGGGAACGAAATTTGTTATTACCCTTCCGGCCATCAACTAATGCATAGCGGAGAGCACATATTAAAGTGACTAAAATGCCTAAAGTGCCCAGAGTTAAAAGTGCTTGACGTACCATGAATAATAAGGAGTTCTCCAAATTACTCGAGAAAAGGACTCGGGATTTCGGGGTCAGGATTATCCGGTTATCAGCTTCTTTGCCCAATACACCTGAGGGAAGGGAGATAAGGAGACAGATTACCAAATCAGGCACTTCGATAGGAGCGAATTACCGTGAGGCAAATAGGGCAAGAAGCAAAGCCGATTTCAAAAGTAAAATTAGGATCTGTGAGGGCGAGGCAAGTGAAACTCAATATTGGTTGGAAATGATTGTTGAAGTAGGTTGGTCTTCTAAAGAAGAAGTGAAATTTGAATTTAAAGAGTGTGGCGAGTTACTTGCCATCTTTACTTCAATTAGCGGAAAATGGTGAAAGGAACTTTAGTTCACTTTAGTTCATCTTAGGCACTTTAGTCACTCAAGGGAATCGATGTCTGAAGCCAGGATCTTGGTGGTTGACGATGAATATTTAATCCGGTGGACCCTTCAGCAAAATTTGGAGAAGGAGGGTTACGAAGTCCTCGTTGCGGAAACGGGTGAGGAGGCACTGGAAAAAGTGAAGGAGGGAGCACCTGATATCGCTCTTCTCGATATCAAGCTGCCCGGCATGGACGGCTATCAAGTCCTCGAGAGGGCGTTGAAGATGGACGAGGGGATCGTCCCGATCATGATCACTGCTTACGACGAGGTTGATAAGGTGGTCAAAGCGATGAGATTGGGAGCTTTCGATTATATCAGCAAACCTTTTGACTTTAGTAAAGTCTATTTATCCATTGAGAAGGCGTTGGAAGCCTCACAACTCAAGAGAGAAGTCGGACATCTCAGAAGGGAAAAAAGAAATTGGTATGGGTTCGATAACATCGTGGCCGTCAGTCCGGAGATGGGAAGAGTTCTCCAGATCTCTGAAAAGATTGCGCAAAGCGAGGCGGCGACAGTGCTGATCCAAGGGGAGAGCGGAACAGGGAAAGAAGTGATCGCTCACCTCATCCATGAGCGGAGTCGAAGACAGAATATGTCTTTTGTTACCGTCAATTGTGCTAATTTCCCGGAACAGATGCTGGAGAATGAACTCTGCGGCCACGAAAAAGGAGCCTTCACCGATGCCAGGGAAGTGAAGAAGGGACTTCTCGAAGTGGCAGATAAAGGGACACTCTTTTTGGATGAGATCGGCGATATGAATCTGAACCTGCAGGGGAAAATCTTGAGACTGGTTGAGCAGAAGACCTTCCGAAGGATAGGCGGCCTGAAGGATATTCAAGTAGACGTAAGAATCGTCACGGCAACCAATAAGGACCTTCTAAAGCTGAAGGAGGAAGGTAAATTCAGAGAAGATCTTTTCTACAGGATTAATGTTGCTTCCGTTAGGATTCCGCCGCTTCGTGAGAGGCCGAGTGACGTCCTTCCGCTGACGAAATACTTTATGCAAAGATACAGCGAGGAATTCCATAAGAATGTCCAAAAAATTTCAAAGGGTGTAGAGGATTTTCTCAGGAAGTATAATTGGCCTGGCAATGTCCGGGAGTTGAAAAATGTGATCGAAAGGGCAATGATCCTCGTTGAAGAAGATACTCTTCTGATGGAGCACTTACCCATAGAAATTCTTGGGCAGGCTTCGAAACAGGAGGGAGGCATCGAAGGAATTCGAATTCCTCCGGGAGGGATTTCGATGGAAAAAGTAGAGGAAGCCCTTGTGAAGCAGGCCCTTAAGATGACCAATGGCAATCAAACCAAAGCAGCCAAACTTTTGGACATCAGTCGAGATGCCCTCCGGTACCGCATGCAGAAGTTCGGCCTCGCCGAAGCGTAAACCGCCTGGCGCATAGGGCATAGGGCATGGCGTTAAGCGCCCCTTTTCTTTTTTGTCATTTCATCACCCCGTTTCCGGCTTCTAAATCGAACTCAGCCAGATATCGGTCCTCATCGGTTGATTCCTGATAGCCTTTGCGCATAAGGCTTTCTGTTCTTCTTGTTTCCCAAAGTCTAACCGCTTCTCCGATGATTTTGCCTTGAGGGATGTTCTCTTTTTTCAGGGTCGTGTGCTAACGATGGGGCGAACAGAAGGTGTCGTAATTCGGCAGCCTGTCCGAGAATTCTCGAGACATCCAATACAGCACATTTCCATTCTTGGGCATAAAGCAGTAGGCTATGAATAGGTCATTCTTGCTATGAAAAAAACCATACCTGGCTAGCAGTTGAGCCACAATCTGCTCGTCGCGGGTGGCGGCGAGAAGCATCCCTTTTTTTTGTTCGATATAGGGAAGAACGCTTGCCTGGAACTGGGGTAGCTGCCATTGCGGCCATGACGGTCGTAAGGCAGATTGCTTATCGAAGTAGTGGAGATCGTCGATATTGATTCTTGTCTCAGACCCAATCATTCTTGCCATCGCCAGTTGATCCAGCCAGAAAAATCCAGCGATATGACCCACTGTGTTAATCTGATATTCTTCCGCACGAAACCATTTGGGCAGTTTATCCAGTTGTTGCTGCAGGCGTTCAACATTAAGCGAGATCGGTTTAGGGGTAGCCAGGAGAAAAGCCTGATCGGAGCCATAGACATACCATAGTGTGGCATGAGGGAAGACGCGGCGGAACGTATTCAGATGTATCCTGAAGAGATCACCCCGCATGGAACCGAGCACGGGCACCCACTGCGCAAATACACCATCGGGGAGGAGACGTTTTTGGACGGCACGGTAGAATTCTTCTGTATAGAGGATCCAACTATCGTAGGCGCGCGGATGCGTCGAATCGCAAATAATCACGTCGTAGCGTTTGTTGCTTGTTACCAGGTAGTTTCGGCCATCGTCGTTGTGGAAATGGAATCGGCGTTTGTGAAAAACATCTCCGTTCACATCTGTAAACAAGTTGTTGATGTCTTCCACGTCAGGATTGAGATCGACCGTATCGAGCGAGACGACCTGATCGGAAGCCAGCACAGAGCCTGCCGTGATTCCAGCCCCAAAGGCGATCACCAGCACCTCCTTGGGTTTGTCGGCCTCATGCACCATTACCGGAAAAATTCCCAGCAGCTTGAACAGTTGGGTATGCCAATAACGCGTTGAGGCTTCCTCAACGCCGTTGAGGTACAAGTCGCGGTAGGTGCCCTTTTGGGGGTCGCTCTGGTCGAGGACGGTCACCACCGCCGCGCGTCCCTCGCGAATCAGTTTGACCTCCGTTGAACGCGCGCGGGTTGATTCCGCAATTTTCCTCGCATATAAGCCTATCATTTTCGGCAGTATCACTGTCATGACGAGCGCTAGCGAAGTAATGCTCAGAACGGCGATGAACCAGCGCCGAAAATTTCTGCCTGGGGAGAGCAGGTTGACGACACCTACAGCAGCGCAAATCAAAGACAGGCATATGAAGGCACCTTGCATTCCGATAATCGGGACCAGATAGTGGTTCACCAGGCCTGAACCGAGCAAGCCTCCTGCAGTATTGAGTGCATAAAGCGTGGCCGCCTCTTGCGTTGCCTCGCCACGCTTCTCCAGTTGGAGCATCCTGATCGCAATGGGCAACAGGGCGCCGATCAAAATTGTAGGACCGATGATGATCGCCAAGATCGGCAGTGGATTTCTGGCACCGGCATCAGCAAGCCTGGCGAACTGTTCAGTGCCGACCACCCAGTCGGTCAGGAGGAGATACGGTGTCACTAAGACAAAGGCTCCTGCCATAAGGGCGACGAAACCAAATAAGCTGTTGCCGCTGTTTGTGTCACGGCGGAATACCCCGTAGAGCCAGGTCCCCAGCACGGCACTGATCCCTGTTCCCAAAAGAAAGCCTGTCAGAACGAGGGGGAAGACCGATACAGTATTACCTAAGTACAAAATCCCCAATCTTGTTAGGAGAACTTCGTATGCGAGAGCAACGAATCCTATGCCGAAGGTTGCACAGTTGAGGAAACGGCGTAAACGACCGTCTACAGTTGGGTTACTCCCCTTGGGAAGCGGCACTGCGGCGGCCTCAGAGGGTTTTGACTTCGCAACCGTATTGGCCCCGAGTGCGCATAGAGCCGCGAGAAGGTAGAGGCCGAAGGCACAGATTAAGGTCGTCTGAACGCCGAACTCGAACAAGAGGTGGTACCCCGCCACAAAGCAACCCACGGCAGCGCCCAGGGTGTTGACACTGTACAAATAGCCTGTCCGTGCTGTTCGTTGTGATGGTGAATCGGGTGCTGCTCCGGCGATCATCGCCGGAAATGTCGCACCCATCAAGAACGCGGGCAGGATGAGGGCGGCCAGGCTCACGACCATGCGCACAATCGTCAAGGTGGCTCCATCGTTAACACTTTCTGCCAATGCTGTGAAGAGGCGGGACAGTAACTCAAATAGGAGTGGCGAGAGAAGGACATAGATCCCGACGGAAATCTCCAACAAGAGATAGGGCACGAGCGATACAATGCGTTTACCAAAGATCCTTCCCCCAACATAGCTCCCGAGTCCAAGCCCCCCCATAAAGACGACGATAATCATGGCGGTTGCGCTCATTGAATTACCCACGACCACGATCAGCATCCGATTCCACGTGACTTCGGCGATCAGACTGCTCGCGCCTGAGGCAAAAAAGGCAACGTAGATGGCGATCAAGAAAATGAATGAACGGAAGTTATAGGTCATCTGTCAGCTTCCATTTACGACTTCTGTCCTAAGGGCTATCGTTTTTTTCGGCCCTTTCTCGTGGAGGGTTGGATTTATCGAAAGGATCACAACAGCGTGGATAGCGCTACAACTCATATAGTATTTGAAGCCAATTTTTGTCAATACTCCAAAATGGGGTTTTGAAAATTAACCTTTTCTCTTTATTGAGAGAAAGGTCATCGATTTCAATCTGAAAGGATTCATCTCGAATCAATTGAGCACCTTGAGACCGCAACACGAATCGACCCCATGTATGGGGAGGCTCATCACAACCTGGGCGTTGCTTTTTTCTCCCTCTCCTTGTCCCTATTATCTCCCCATCTGCTTCACCTTTATACTGTGGGAGAATCCACAGAGGTGTGGGATATTCCGCTAATAAGCATTGATTTTCACAAGGGCCAAGAAACAACGGGGTATGGCCTTTTTTGTCTCTTCTGTAATGTCATGAATTTAAAAGCTTTTTTATCCATCCATCAAATGGTTTCCGTGGTCTGAATTTGAAGAACTTTGGCATGGGGCTTGCTCTATAGAAAAGTGAAACAGTTTTGAGCCCGAACAATCATGAAGAATAGATATCCAAAAATTCAATTCTTGGCCTTGATAGCCGTAATGATCCTGGTGGCGTACTCCAGTTCTGCCCAAGGGGCGGTTAGGGGGACTTTTCTCTACAACCTTTCCAATTTCACTGGAAGCCTGTCCTATGAGTGGCCGAGGGTCCTAACCGACAATGAGAGAAACGAGGTATACGTTTTGTATCAGAATTTTATCAGGGTGTTCAACGAAGTGGGTATGGAGATTTATAGTTTTGGTGACGAATTAGATCTCGGGGCCATCGTTGATATCGCTCTCGACCGGGAGGGTAACATCCTTCTGCTCTCCCACAGATGGTCACCAGTAGGCGACAGGGTCAATTATGAAATTACGCGCTGTAATTACAGAGGAGAGCCCGTATCGAAGATAGAGATCAAGAGTCTTCCGTCTGAGTATTCCAAATTTTTGCCGAATCGCATGATTTATAGGGAGGGAAATCTCTACCTGGCCAGCCAAATCACCATGGTGGTCGTTGTGACAGACGTCAACGGAGCTTTTAAGGAGGGTTATGACATCCTTCCACTTCTTGAACTGGAAGAAAAAGAGAAACAGGATGCGATGATGGAAGGTTTCAGTATGGACAAGGAGGGAAATTTTCTTTTTACCATTCCTGCCCTTTTTCGAGCCTACAAGATTTCTCCAGGTCGAAAAGTTGCGTATTTTGGTAAATCTGGTTCGACACCCGGAAAATTCAATATTGTGGCGGGTATCGTAACGGATAGCAAAGGCAATATTCTGGTGGTCGATAAGTTGAAGTGCGCTGTCATGGTTTACGATAAAAATTTCAATTTTCTAAACCAGTTTAGCTCGAGGGGCTGGAAGCCCGGCTTTCTCATAGCGCCGGAAGATATCGCGATTGACAATCAAGACAGAGTTTATGTCACCCAGGCCGGGAAGAGGGGAATCAGTGTCTTTAAGATGACTTATAACTAAACCGCTCAATCTAAACGTTACCTCGACTCGTGGAACGAGTTTGGGGCGAAGAAAATTCCTCCTCTTCCATCATCTAATCTACGGGGTGGAGGAGATGAGATATGAATTCAGTATTCAAAGGAGGTGGTCAGGCGAAACGATTGGGGCAAAAGGTTCGAGGTTAGAGGCTGAAACACGTAACACTTAACACTTAACACTTAACACTAAAAACGGATTAGGAGGATGAAATGAAAGGACTGAAATTAAGTTTGGTTATCATGGCTGCGGCCTTGCTAACCGTCGGATTAAGCGGAATGGCTTATGCCTACCATTCAGGCGGTGTTGCCGATTGCGATGGTTGTCACTCCATGCATGCTCCCAAAACAGGTGGTTCATATCTTTTACAAGGAACCGATGAAAGTTCAACCTGTTTAAATTGTCATGCACATAATGACACTACTCCATCAAGTTACCATATCATGACCTTCCCGGTCCCAGGAGCCGGTGTGCCACCTGCTGAGATGACCCCGGGTGGAGATTTCGCATGGGTCTTGAAAACCTATACCTATTCTTCTCATGGGACTGCCACTACAGAGCAAGGTATGACGCACGGGCACAATCCGGTCGCCTTTGATTACGGTATAGCACAGGATACCATTCTGACGACTGCTCCCGGTGGAACCTTCTCATCTGCTAATATGGCGTGCCCTGCCTGTCACGACCCACACGGCAAATATAGAAGGATTGGTGGAGACACCCCCGGCTCTTATACTATCGGTACTACGGGTGCTCCTATTATCGGGTCAGGTTCTTACAATAACAGCTTAACTCCCACGGCGGGACAGGCAGTAGGTTCTTACAGACTATTAGCTGGGATGGGATATACTACGCAGAATGGGGCTCTAAGTATTCCTTATCCAGGAATCCCAGTTGCCGTTGCACCATCAACCTATAACCAGGCAGAAACATCTCCAGCTGGGACCAACCAGATTCGAGTTGCTTATGGATATAGTACTGATGGTGCTGGTCTAACAAGTTGGGGGGAATGGTGCGGTGCGTGTCATACCAATTTTCATAGCACTAGTACTGGTTCTTCCGGTATCCTTACACATCCCACAGATGTAGCGTTGAGTTCAGGACCCGAGCAGACGAACTATGGATTATACGTCTCTTCAGGAATCATGACCGGAACACCAGCAACTTCATACCTCTCATTGGTTCCATTTATACAAAACTCCAACGACTACAGTACTGCCCCGACTACTGGTCTTAAATCTACTGCAAGCGGTGGTACTGGCAATGCTGTAAATCCAACCACTGTTCTGACCGGACCAGGCAGCACCGACCAGGTAAGCTGTCCATCATGTCACAGGGCTCATGCGTCGGGGTGGCAGTACAATCTACGATGGAATATGAATAATGAGTTCATTACCTACGCATCCGGTGGAGTCGCGGTGTGGCCGGGAACCGATAATGCTGGGAGTAGTTATGCTAACGGTCGTCTCTCAACAGAGACAATGGCTGCATACTACAATCGCCCAGCAACAATATTTGGCGCTGGTGGTTACCAACGTGTTCTTTGTAACAAGTGTCACGCACAAGATTAACCTTATCGCCTCACCTATCCCTTTTCTTCTCACGGGAGAGGGATAGGGAGAGGAGAGTTGCATTTAATACGAAACCCGGAAAAAAGCTGGCAGAAATTGCCAGCTTTTTTTTGGTTGAATTTGGAACATTTTTCAGGTCTAATACTAATAAAGGATCCATGGCTGTCGTCTCGAGTAGGGTAATTCGGACGAGAGGAGGCTCAGGAGATTGCCTCGTTCAGAATGATGAGGAGTGAGAGGCTCCTCATAACCGCCGGGAACATCCACTCTCGTTTTGGAAGGAGTTTCAATGAAAAAGAACCTGACCGCTTTTCTTATTTTTTTCTTATTTCTCTCGGGTTGCCAGGCCGCCATTTCCAGTCTAAGACCGCCCCTTGAAAATGAAGGAGAGGTTTATCTTTATACGGAACCCTATCCTCAGGAAGCAGAAAGGCTTACGTTCAATATTGAGGCGATCTTCGCCGTCAGTGGTGACGGAAGAGAGTTCCCTCTTCCCCTGTCGTTGCACGAATTCAACGCCCGCGATATGAAGAGGCAAAGACTTCTTGCCTCCGGCCAACTACCACCCGGTCCCTATATTGGGTTCTCATTCAAGGTCAACAAGGCTATCTTGAAGGTAGAAGATGGAGTGGCTGACCTGCTTGTGCCAGAGGTGCCCGTACGCATAGATTTTCCTTTTAGTGTCAGCCAAAAAAGGGCATACGTTATCTCCCTCACATTCAAATATGCAGAATCCATTATAGGACGTTTTAGCTTTAGTCCTGAGTTTTCCATGGTTATCCCGGGTAAGCCTATTACCAGTTTCATAGGATATGTGAGTAATTTGGGTTCTAATAATATTACGGTCTTCGATAAGAAGTTACAGAAAGTCTTTGCCGTCATTGTTACGGGTAGGGGGCCAGCAGGGATGGCCCTTGACCAGAAGCTGGGGAGGGCTTATGTGGCCCTGATGGGGGATGACTCGATCGAATCGATTGATGTATTGGCTGGTGAGGTGATCAACCGATTAAGGCTCCATCCTGGTGACCAACCCCAAGAGCTTGCCCTTACCCCTGACGGGAAAACCTTGTTGGTTGCTAATAAGGGTACGAACACGGTAAGTTTCATCGATGCCGCCTCTCTGGTGGAATTAAACAGGGTTGATGTAGGGAGAGAGCCCAATTCCGTTTTGATACACCCAAATGGGATCAGGGCTTTTGTCTTTAACACCCTTTCCAATGCCGTCTCCGTCCTGGACATTCCTAACAAAGCCGTTATGGCTACTATTACAACAGACCCGGGACCCTTGAGAGGACAGCTTAACCAACAAGGAAACAAACTTTATGTGATCCACGAGTGGTCCTCTTATCTGATCTCCTTAGACCCTTTCGGCCTTTCTATTTTGAAGAGATTTCCGGTGAGGATGGGCATGAATTCGATCAAGGTGGATACCCAGACGGACTTGGTCTATATGGGAAGGGGACATGATACCGTCGTGGAGGTTTATGACCCAAATTTTTTTGTCGTGATCGATTCCATCACTACGGGGGGAGGCATCACGAACATGACCATTGATGGTGATGAGAACAACCTGTATTTGGTGAACCCCGAGATGAAATCCCTGATGGTTTCCAGCCTGGTTAGAAAAAGGGTGATCTCCCAAATGGATGTGGGTGAAGGCCCCTACTGGGTGACCCTGATGGGGGAACGGTAAAAGCATAGAGCAAATCATGAATTAGAGTGACTAAAATGCCTAAAGTGACTAAACTTAAGAGTGGCTAACGGATGATGAATAATAAAGAGTTTTCCAAGTTACTCGAGAAAAGGACTCTGGATTTTGGAGTCAGAATTATTCGGTTATCGGCTTCCTTGCCCGATACGGCTGAGGGAACAGAGATAAGGAGACAGATTGCCAAATCAGGGACTTCTACAGGAGCGAATTACTTGCCCTGTGAAATAGCTTGGGGACAGTATGTATTACCCTTACGTGTTGCAAAGCTTGAAAGATGGTCAGTTTTACACCGGTTTTACCGAGAACCTCAAGCTAAGATTTGAGCATCATTCAAAAGGACGAATAGAATCTACACGGCAAAGAAGACCATTAAAGTTGATTTACTATGAAGCCTGTCTGCACATCGAAGATGCAATGAGGCGGGAGAGATATTTCAAGACTTATCATGGTAAAATGTTTCTGAAAAGGAGACTCAAATCTTATTTAACAGGGTGAAAGGCAAACAGGGCAAGAAGCAAGGCCGATTTTAGAAGCAAAATTAGGATTTGTGAGGGCGAGGCAAGCGAAGCTCAACACTGGTTAAAAACGATTGCCGGAGTAGGTTGGTTATCGGAAGAAGAAATGAAATTTGAAATTAAGGAGTGTGGCGAATTAGTTGCCATCTTTACTTCAATTAGCGAGAAATAGTGAAAGGAACTTTAGCTCACTTTAGTTCACTTTAGGCACTCTAATCACTCTATGCTCCGTGCTCTTTGCTCTAAGCGGATTTTAGCTGTTCCTGTGCTCTATGCCCTATGCCCTTTACTTATTTTATTTTTTTCACCGGGCAGGGCAACTGCCCAGGGTCTTCTTCAGGGGATCAATGCCTTGTTGGAGTTCAATTACACTTTTTTTTCTTCCAAGACAACCGTCTCCGGAAGTACTACCAAAATAGCGACGAACACCTATGATCCTCGATTTACCCTTTCCGTGAGCACAAACATCTTTCCAAACCTTAGACTGGATGCAGGCGGTGTGGTCGAGGAAAATATATCGAAGTCAAGTAGTAACACGGCGGAGACTACCAGAACAGCAGTAACCACGTTGACACCCTATTTCTACCTTACTCTGAGTGATCCACTTTATACAGCAAGCATCGGTTATAACCGGAGGGAGGTTTCAACGGAAACCACGGGCCAACCTCGATTCACCTTATTCAACGATGATTATCTTGCCGTTTTGAAATGGAGGCCCTGGGGATTCCCATCCATTGAAGCGCAATTTGAGAGAACGAATACCTATGATGAAGAAAAGGAGGTTCAAAATACCACCAAGGATTATATTTCCCTCATCTCAAGATACAACTATCGAGGACTGGACATCCGATACCAAGGCACCTATACCGATACAAATGATAAGGTGAACCAGGTAGATACCAAGGATATGACTCAGAGTGCCTGGTTGAGTTACTCGAATTCTTTCTTTGATCGTCGTGTTTCCTTGAGTACGTCGTACAATATTAATTATCAGGAGATACAAACTTCAACCACTGCCCAGAGTACAGGAGGAACAGTGAGTCTCCAGCTTTTCCCTTTGGCAGGGCTTTCCGTTAATAATGATACTGTCACTCCCACCATAACCCTTGGCCCGAATCCGGCCCTTATCGATGGGGACCTCGGCACAAGCGCTGGCATCAATATCGGGCTTCCCCCTCTTGGGGGGGATACTCGGATAAGGCAGATGGGTCTCGATTTTTTTGTTGCGACCGAGGTAAATCAACTTCTCCTATGGATTAATCTGGACCTTTCGACAGCGCCGGTGATTCTCACTTTCTTTTTTTCAAACATTCAGGTTTTTTCAAGTCCCGATAATGTGAACTGGAGTCCTGTCCCGTTAGCTCTGACTCCCGTCACTTTTGGACCTTTTCAAAATCGCTTTGTAATCAACTTCACAAATGTCACCACAAGATTCATAAAGGTGGTAACCCCACCCCTCAATGCAGCTATTTTAGGGGCTGCCTCATTTCCAAATATATTTGTCACGGAGCTTCAGGCTTTTCTTACTAAGCCTGTTTCCTCTGTTTCTGGGGTAACTAAGAATACAGTCACCTCGACTACTCAAAATTACTACCTCGACATCAAGACAAAGATTCTTGATATCCCCACTCTTTTTTATGACCTTGATTATTACTATACCAGGATAGATCCTTCCGGTCAGTTGAGGTATATCGTATCCAACGGCCTTTCCGTGAACCAGAGGCTCAGCCAGGTTTTCACGGCAAGCGGAAGGGCGGCAATAGAGGATGGCGAAGAAGAAAAGGAGCACAGGGTGGCTTATGTCTATGATGCCGTGGTACAGGCCACGCCCTTGCGGACACTGACAGACCGTCTTGTTTTCAGCGGAAGGGACGAGACGATCGGAGGAAAACACGACAGTACCAATTCGATTATTTTGTACAATATCGCTGAATTATATAAGGGCTTGGAGGTGAATCTCAACGTAGGAAAGAATTTTTCGAACAACCTGACGCCTGGGGTGAAGGCAAATGAAACCGATGTCGAACTTTTGGCCAGGGTTATTCCCCACCCTGCCATGACCATGAGCCTCGACTATAAATATTCAATCGTTGACCAATCCGGAGGAACAACACCAGGCTCTACCGCGACGCAGAGAGGAGAGTTCACCCTTTCATACAATCCTTTTAGAACGCTATTCATCGTTGCCACCATAGACCTATTGGCCGTAACGGGCCAGAGAACGCTTGTGACACAAAATTATGGGCTGAACTGGTCACCCTTTCCCGACGGCGCCCTTCAATTTCGGTTTTTTTACAATGAGATCCTGACGACGGGTGGCATCGAGCAAAGGGTTATCAACCCTGGCGTGAGATGGAATATAACGAAACGCTCGTTCTTGGATCTTTCTTACCAGAGGATTAAGAATGTAGTCCCGGGGCAGAAAACAGATGAAAATTTTTTCAACGCCCAATTAAAGTTATTTCTTCTATGAATGATGTTGACAAGATAGCGGCATGATATATTATAAATAACAGTTTGGCTTCCTCAAAGTTAACAGAAACTTATGCCCGGGGACAGGCGTCAATAGGCCGGGACGAGAATCTCTTAAGGTGTGCCTAAGAAAACCGATGGGAAAGTTCTTCGGATTGGCGATCATGGTGCGGTAAGGGGAGGATAGTGCGATGATAAAGAAATTCGACCAGTACAGGATCTTTCTTTGTTTCATTTTTGTATTTTCTGCTGCCTGCGCGACCACATCGAATATTTACCGCGACCCCAATATGGATTTTGGGGCTATAAAGTCCATCGCCGTGATGCCTTTCGTAAGCCTTGCGAGGGACAATGTGGCGGCCGAAAGGGTGAGGGATGTCTTTATAAATAAGCTTTTGTCAACGGGTGCCGTGTATGTGCTCCCGACGGGAGAAGTCGCAAGAGGGGTGACCAGGGCAGAAATTGCAAATCCTGCGACTCCGTCTCCGGAGGAAGTGGTGAAGCTGGCCGGCATTATCAAGGTGGAAACGGTAATCACAGGGGTCCTCAAGGAATATGGGGAAGTCAGGTCAGGTACGGCTGCCGCAAATATTATCTCCGTCAGTCTCCAGATGATGGAGGCCCAGACGGGAAAGGTGGTATGGTCGGCGTCGACGACAAAAGGCGGGATCACCGTATGGGATCGCCTTTTTGGCGGGGGCGGCCAACCCATGGATAAAGTCACTCAGAGGGCTGTCAATGATCTCATCAACAAGCTCTTTAAATAAAGTCTGTCTTCTTCTGCTTGCATGCTTTCTTTGCTCTTCAGGGTGTGGTTGGACAAAGCAGAGTGTGAACAAAGAGCCTCCTATTGAGGAAGGAAAATTTTCCATCGCCGTCCTTCCCATTGAAAACTTGAGCGGAACCAGGGCACCCTTGAAAGAGATCAGGGAATCGCTCATTCACGGGATGGGAGCAAAGGGATTCCGTATTCTCGAGGAAGAAACGCTTGAGAAGTTCATGGAACGGAACCGCATCCGCTACACAGGCGGAATAGATAAACCGTTGGCTCAGGCATTTAAGAATGAGACAGGGACAGGAGGCGTTCTTATTACGTCTCTCGAACTTTACAGCGACGCGAATCCTCCCAAGATCGCTTTGACCTCCAGACTGGTTTCTACTGGCGAGGATCCAGTCATTTTATGGGTGGATGGAGTGGGGTTGGCCGGCGATGACTCTCCGGGAATTCTGGGATTGGGTCTGATCGAAGATCCGAAAATCCTCTCGAAAAAGGCACTCGACATTCTTACCAGATCGCTTGGGGAGTATTTTGGAAAGAAATTAGGAAGGGAACATGTCCAAAGCGTGAAAGGGAAATTCCGACCGAAAACATTTTACCGTTCCGATGTTTTGAATCCGCACAAGAAGTATTCCGTGGCCATCGTCCCCTTTCTCAACATGAGCGGGAGGAGAAATGCGGGAGAGATTCTGGAACTTCAGTTTATCAGAAATCTGAAAACCTTTGAGCAGTTTGATGTCGTTGAGCCTGGACTGGTTAGACAGCAACTTCTGATGTTGAGGATGATCATTGCGGAAGGTATTTCTCTTGCCAATGCGGAGGCCCTTTTTGCGACGTTGGACGCTGACCTCATTCTGGCGGCAAACGTCTTCAATTATCAGGACTATCAAGCCGTGTTCGGGAAACCGAAAGTCGATTTTTTTGTTCAACTGATTGAGAGAAAGAGTCGTAGTGTCGTCTGGAGTTCAGTCAGTTATAATCAAGGAGATGATGGGGTTTTCTTTTTTGACCGTGGAAGAGTCAATACCTCCCACGCCATGGCGTCGCAAATGGCGCAGTGGATTGGGGAAATGATGTTAGAAGGGAGTAAAAGGGCTCAAGCGGCAAAGGTTCAAGCGGTCGACGGAAATCATCGTTAAGAGAAGAAGGAGAAAAATGAAACATTGTTCTTGTGCATTAACCATTACGTTGCTGATCGGTCTCCTTGTTGGGAGTGTTGGAATTGTATCAGGTGAGGATTTGCCTGTCATAAGGGGGAAAAAAGTTGTCGCTACCGTGACCGGGGAGCCCATTACGCTGGAAGAGTTAAATCGAGATCTCGCATTCGCGTCGGGAGCGAGTCAATCAGAGGTGCTCGGGCGCCTTATCAACGTCAACCTGGTGGTACAAGAGGGAAAAAGGATAGGATTGGACGAGTTGCCTGAGATAAAAAATATGATTGATGCATTCTCCAAGGTGACCCTCAGAGAAGAATTGATGGAAAGACGAGTCAAAGATATCAAGGCTGACCAAAAAGAGATAGAGAAGCTTTATAGAGAGGGGATCAAAGAGTGGAAGGTTAGCTCCGTCCTCCTGGAGAAAGAGGACGATGCCAAGAAGATGGCCGAAGAGATAGGGACGGGTAAGAATTTTGATGAGTTATCGAAGCAGTACGTTGCAGCGGGAAAAGCCAAGGAAGGTGAACGGGGAGAGTGGTTAAAAGTCAAAAACATCAGCCCTCAAATTGTCAATGCCATCTCCAAAATAAAAGCTGGGTCCATCAGTCCAATCATTCCCATCAAATCCGGATTTGTCATTCTGAGGCTCGAAGATATTCGTTATACTGAAGACCCCGAAGCGATGAAACAAGCAAGGGAGGAAGCCCTCAAACGCAAAAAAGTGCAGGTATTGAAAGATTATAGCAATGCGTTGATCAAGAAATATGCGACAGTGAATCAAGACGTCCTGAAGAGCATTGATTATGAATCAAAGGCTCCCGGATTTGAGGCACTCCTGAAGGATAAGAGGGCGGTTGCAAAGATAACAGGCGAAGATCCTATTACCGTGGCGGAGCTTACCCGGCATCTTAAGATGCAATTCTTTCACGGGATAGAAAGAGCCATCGAAAGCAAGAAGTTGAATTCGAAAAAGGTTCCCGCTCTCGATGAGATGATCTATAAAAGAGTCTTCAGAAAAGAGGCACTTCGATTAGGCCTCGATAAAACAGAGGGCTATGAGAATCGAGTAAAGGAGTATGAAAATTCCGTGCTCTTCGGGGCATTTGTAAATAAGGTGATTGTCCCTGACATCAAAATGAAAGAAGAGGAGATGAAAGCCTATTATGGGGAGCATGTCAAAGAATATACGATGCCGGAGATGATGAGGATCAACGGCCTTGTCTTTGCAAAGAGGGAAGACGAAGAGTCGGCTATCGAAAAACTTCGAAAGGGAACGGAATTTCAGTGGCTCGCTGAGAATGCAGAAGGACAGGTAGACAAAGATACCAAAGGACTTTTGACCTTCGACGGGAAGCTTGTCGCAACAAAGGATTTGCCAGAAGGGGTACAGAAAGCAATACACGGAGCCAGGGCCGGAGATTTCAGGCTCTATGAAAGCTCCAATGGCTATTTTTATGTTTTGGCCGTCCAGGATGTCATCCCCGCAAAGCTCCAGCCGTACGAGGAGGCAAGAGAAGCAGTCGCAAAGAGATTGTTCGATGAGAAAGTGAAAAAGGCGGTGGAGGATTACGCGGATAAGCTGAGGGCCGTATCGGAGGTGAGGATTTACCTGAAGGATTAACCGCAAGGGGCATCGTCATAGAGGATAAGCCAAAAGCGTGAATCGAAAGCGCTAAATTTTAGACGCCTGATGACCAATAGTCTCCAATGATCAGAATTCGAAACATGAAGGTTTTTTCGTTCAACCATTGAGATCTGTTAGGAATCCGGGATCTGAACGCCTTCCACAATAGTCTTTGCTCTCTGCAGCATTTCATTGACGGGAGAAAACATGTTTTTCTTACGATTAAAACAACTAAAACATAAAGCGACCCGATTGGGAATACTCCTCCTCATGTGTGGAATCCTGTTATATGCCTGCGCCGAGACGCCGCAGAAAAGGACACTGGGAGGTGCGCCAACGGGAGGGAAAGGGTTTGTAAGTAAACAGTGCCTCGACTGCCACAAAAAATTTGCTGATAAATATTTGGCAATGAAAGACATACACGCCCCTGTCAAAGAGAAAAAGTGCGAGGATTGTCATCTCCGGCACGGTTTAATACCCAAATTGATCCTGAAGAAAGAAGGAAATGAAATCTGCTATCCGTGCCACAGTAAAGATAAGATAGGGATGAATAAGCCCAGCGTGCATACGGCCCTGAAGAGGGGGAAATGCATTCAATGCCATAACCCCCATGGTTCCCCGTTCAGTCGCCTATTGAAGGGAGAAGGGAATGAAGCTTGTTTTCAATGTCATAAAAAAGAAAATTTTGAGAAGAAGGTGGCTCATCAAGTGGGACAAAAGGGTTGTGCAACCTGCCATTTCTCCCACGGTTCTGACCAGAAAGACCTTTTAGTGAAGGCTGAGACTTCTCTTTGCCTTGGCTGCCACGACAGCACCAAAGCCCCTTTTAAAAAAGCACATGGCGATTATCCTGTGGGCCAAGCTTCATGTACGGGTTGCCACAACCCTCATTCTTCATTACAGGCAAAACTCCTGAAAACAAGCGCCCATGATCCGGTTGTCTCGGCTCAATGCGATGCATGCCATAAGGCACCTTCAGACCCGAAACCCTTTGGGACCACTGAAACAGGAAGCAAGCTTTGCTTCAATTGCCATGACGTCTCTAAATTGAAGGGGGGAGGGACGGTGGACCACTCCCCCTTCAAAGAAGGGATGTGCGCCTCCTGCCACCAACCCCATGCCTCGGAGTACCCGAAGCTTATCCTCAAAAAATTGGACACGCTCTGTTTCGATTGCCATAAAGAAAAAAGCGAGAAGGTCGCATTCAACCATGTCCCTGTCTTCAGTGAAAAGGGATGTCTTTCCTGCCACCCCCCTCACGCCGCCAAATACAAAGATCTTCTTAATTTGAAGAGTGGCGAATTGTGCTTCACCTGTCACACAAAGACTAAAGAAGCTCAAAAGGCTAAGGTTCCTCATCCTCCTTTTGTCGAACAAGAATGCAACGCATGCCATAATCCTCACGGTTCGAATGTTAAGGATATTATCAAGGACAGGATGGACAGGGTTTGCTACGCCTGCCATCCCGACGCCGAAGGAAAGTTTTTGAAGACCTACACCCATCAGCCCGTTCTTGACGGTAGCTGCAATTCCTGCCATCAGTCCCACGGATCGGATGAGAAGAGTCTTTTAAGATTCAAAGGGTCTAAAATGTGCGCCCAGTGTCATGGCGATTTCATGAAACCGGAGACGAGCGGCACGAACCATAACCCCTTCGCAGAAGGGGAGTGTCTCACCTGCCATAATGCTCACGCAAGTAATGTGAAAGGGATGATTGTTGATAAACAAGGCCTCCTGTGTTTTTCCTGCCATCCGGATTTGAGCAAAGAGATTGGCACTGCCAAAAGCATGCACTTACCCGTTGCCGATGGGGAATGCACAAAGTGTCACAGCCCCCACAAGGCAAAATTGGACAAACTCCTTTTGGCAAAGAGCCCCGATCTTTGTCTGACTTGCCATAAAGACCTGAAGATCAAGATGGAAAAGGAAAAGGCCCACCAGCCGGCTGCCCGCGATTGCGAAAGGTGCCACAAGCCCCATTTTTCAGCTGAGGCTTCACTGATGAATCAGCCCATTCAGCCGCTCTGTGGGGAATGTCATAACCTAAAAGACACCCCTTTCGGCAAAGCTCACATTTATATCGATCCATCGGTGATCGATTGCAGACAATGCCATGATCCTCATGCATCCAAAGATCCGAAGTTTTTCAAGGCCTTCGTTCATCCTCCGTTTGCAGGGAGAACGTGTGAGGATTGCCATATCGTCACTAAATAAAAACGCAGAGGGCATAGAGCATAGGGTAAGTCGAATTAGAAGAATAAATTGGAGATTAAAATTCGAAGCACGAAATCCGAAATCCGAAACAAACTCGAATGACCGAAACGGGAAACTCAAAGTTGTTTGATTTAGAAGACCGGACACTTGCCTTTGCAAGGAAGGTCAGGGGGTTTGTTAAGAAGCTGTCGAAGACAGCGGCGAATCTTGAAGACGGGAGACAGCTTATCAAGGCTTCAGGGTCTGTCGGTGCTAATTACATCGAGGCAAATGAATCATTAGGGAAAAAAGATTTTGTGATGAGGATTAAGATTTGTCGCAAGGAAGCAAAGGAAAGTCGATATTGGTTGAGGTTGGTCGATGCCAATCCTGAACCCAATCAGGAGAAGGAAAGGAAAGAATTGGAAAAAGAAGCGACAGAGCTCATGAACATATTTGGATCTATTGTTCGGAAGAGCGATTGAAATTTCGAACATTGACTTTTTCGGATTTCGAATTTGTTTCGAGTTTCGATATTCGAATTTCGGATTTCCTATTGGAGAGGACGCCAAATGAAGCTACACAGTAAGGTCATCCCGTTAGCGTTTATTGCTGCCGCCGTGCTGTTTTTTTCGATAGGTTATGCTCAGCAGAACAAATTCAAACTTAAGCCCGGCGCACAGGGACAGCTATGCTTGAATTGTCATGACAATTTTAAAGAAAAGCTCAAAAATCCATTTGTGCACACTCCGGTGAAGACGGGAGAATGCACGGAATGTCATAATCCTCACACCTCTTCCCATGGAAAGTTGCTGGACGAAGATCCGAACAAAATCTGCAACAAGTGCCATGAAGGGATCGTGCCTCAAAATCCGAAAAGCAGTCATAAAGTGGTGATGGAAGGCAATTGTGTAAAGTGCCACGATCCCCATGCCTCCAAAAACAAATTTGTCCTTCTGAAAGCGGGGAATGAACTCTGTTTCGACTGCCACAAAAATATAGGAGAGACCGTTGCAAAAGCAAAATTCAAGCATAATCCAGTTGAGAAAGGCTGCGTCAACTGCCACGATCCTCATGCCTCCACCAAGGGAAAATATCTGCTGAGAAATGATATGGTGGCGCTTTGCGCGAGCTGCCATAAGACTGACCAGCCAAACTTTGTCAAGCAACATATGAATTATCCTGTGGCAAAGGCGGATTGCTCATCTTGCCATGATGCCCATGGCTCTAATAAGGCAGGAATATTATTTGATAACGTGCATCCTCCGGTTGCTAATAAAGTATGCAACCAGTGTCATGAAGCCTCCACTTCTCCTGATGCGCTAAAAACCAAAAAGGCAGGGTTTGAGTTATGCCGGGGATGCCACAGTACCATGATGAATGATATTTTTAATAAGAACCGAATCCACTGGCCCCTGGTCGACCGGGTGGGCTGCCTGAACTGCCATGACCCTCATGCCTCACCGCAGAAAAAACTTCTGGCGGGAGATATGAAGGCCCTGTGTGGAAAGTGTCATATTGACACCATGGCAAGACAAGAAAAGCTCGCCGAAAAAGAGAAGCAGGAAAATGCTGCGGCAAAAGGAAGGGTGATCAAGGGTGCCATGACACATAATCCGATCCAGGGAGGAAATTGCGATGCCTGTCATTCTTCCCATGCGTCGGATAGTGACTTTCTCCTGAAGCAACCTTCCGTTATCAAACTCTGCGAGACCTGTCACGATTGGTCGAAACATACCAACCACCCCATGGGGCAGAAGGTGATCGATTCGCGAAACAAAAACCTCACGATGCAGTGTCTGAGTTGCCATATTTCTCACGGAACGGGATATCGGTATTTGGTCCCTTTCCCAACCGCCACGGATCTTTGCGTTCAGTGTCATAAACAATACAAGAGGTGATGAAACGATGAAAGCTTTAAGACAGCATAGCGCAAAGCGCATGGCGCATGGCAAATCAAAGAACTGCGAAGGGCATAGGGCCTGGCGCATAGCGAGAGAAGCTCGTTTCCTCTGCGTCCATCATGACCCTGTGGTGAAATTGAGTATTATTATTCTTGTGGTCATGAGCATTAGCCTTTTTTCACCGTTGAAGTCTTTCAGTGCGGAAACGGTGAAGTTTAAGTATCTTCAATCCGTCTATTTTGACGAAAAAGGAGGGAGTCTTAAACAGCCGGAGGGGGTGGCTTCGGGCGGTAAATCGGTTCTGGTAATAGGAGATACTGGGAACGATCGCCTGGTGCGATACACCTTTGAAGATAAGAGTTTGAAAGGTGGGAGCGAGATCAAAATCTCTCAGTTGTCAAACCCCATTCGGGTTCGGATCAATTCGAAAGGAGAAATTTTTGCCCTGGATGGAAAAAAGCGTCGGATCGTGCGACTGAGCCCCGAAGGGACTTTCAAGAATTATGTCGATCCCGAAGGGGTTCCGTCCCCTTCAGCCTTTGTTACGAGAAGCTTTGAAATAGACAGAAGTGATAATATTTATATCCTCGACATTTTTACGGGCCGCGTGCTGGTTCTCAGCCCGGAAGGTAAATACCAGAAACAGATTCCATTCCCGAAGGAGTACGGGTTTTTCTCCGATCTCTCCGTCGATTCGAAAGGGAATATCCTGCTGATCGATTGTGTCAAAGCGATGGTTCTTTCAGCTCCTAAAGACTCGAATAGCTTTTCCCCCTTAACAAAAAGTCTCAGGGAATATTTAGATTTTCCTACGAGCATCACGGATAGCAAGGGTGCCGTTTATATCGTGGATGAAGATGGCGGTGGCATCGTCGTTCTCGGGGCGGACGGCACTTTTGTAGGACGGCAGTTGAGTAAGGGCTGGAATGAAGGTCTCCTTTACTTTCCCTCACAGATGCACGTCAATGAAAGAGGGGAGATTTTCATCGCAGATCGCGGCAATAGCCGGGTTCAGATATTTACACTGGTTAAGTAGAAAGTCAACTTGCGTCATGTCCCACCGGGATTTCACTATCTCTTTTGATTTTTGGTCTTTTAGGTGGTAAAAATTATGGATGGATTTGCTTACGTCAAACAGGAGGAATGGCTATGAAGTGTTACGTCTGTGCAAAGCAGGGGGTGGATAAAGACGCTGTCGCCATTTGTATTGTCTGTGGGATGGGACTCTGCATGGGACATGCCTTTAAAGAGGAATTGCTGGTGAAAGATATTATTGATTGGGGATTCGGGGAGGAGCGAATCACTTATCCCCACACCCTTCCCCGGTTCATCTGCGCTGAATGCAAGCTGGCCATTGAGCAGAGAAAACCGGCGGGAAGAAGATGAACGCCGTTCGGAGTTCAGAGGGATGAATTCGGAGTTCAAAAAGGGGTTGTCTTTTCCAAAGAGATTACCAATAATAGCTCTATGAAGAAAAAAATCCTGGTCGTTGAAGATGAAGAGAGCCTGAGACTTCTCTATGAAGAGGAGCTGAAGGCGGAGGGGTATGAGGTTCTGACCGCCGGGAACGGAAGGGAAGCCATTCAACAGTTGGAGACGGGGAAGCCCGATCTGGTCCTTCTCGACATCGTCATGCCTGTGATGGACGGAATGGAGGCCCTGGGCCGGATTGTCAGTAAGGAGAGGAAGATCCCCATCATCCTCAACACCTCTTATTCGGGGTATCGGCAGGATTTTATGAGCTGGGCGGCCGACGCCTATGTGACAAAATCGGATGATCTCACCGAATTGAAAAAAAAGATTCGAGAGCTTTTAGGGAAGGGTAAGGCCCGTTGAAGAGAATCCTGGCCATGATCTTAGCGGGAGGCCGAGGAGAAAGGCTGTATCCGCTCACGCGGGACCGAGCCAAGCCGGCTGTTCCCTTCGGTGCCATTTATCGGATCATCGACTTCACTCTCTCCAACTGTCTCCATTCTGGCCTCCGTCGAATGTTCGCGCTCACCCAATACAAATCGACCTCTCTCAATCGTCACATCCAGTTAGGATGGAACATTCTTTCAGCCCCCCTGGGCGAGTTCATCGAAGCCATTCCTGCCCAGCAGAGAATTGATGAGCACTGGTATCAGGGGACCGCCGATGCGATCTTTCAAAACATCTATACTTTACAAGAGGAAAGGCCCGATCTGGTCTTGATTCTGTCCGGTGATCATATCTATAAAATGGACTACCGGAAGATGATCGCCTTTCACCTGGAGCAAGGGGCGGATCTGACGGTGGCGGCTATCCGGATGGATCGAAATCTTTCCAGAGAATTTGGCGTGATCGAGGTGGACGAGAACTGGCGAATCGTTGGTTTTCAGGAAAAGCCCGAAGAACCCAAAACGATTCCCGGAGATCCTGGGGGAATTCTGGCCTCCATGGGAATCTATGTCTTCGACACCGAGTTATTGGTGAGACGATTAATTGAAGATGCTCGATCCGATTCGAGCCATGATTTTGGTAAAGATATCATCCCCATGATGATTGGAAAGGATCAAGTCTTTGCTTTCGATTTCAGGCAAGGGGATTTCGGGGGCACGGGATATTGGAGGGATGTGGGGACGATCGATGCCTACTATGAGGCCAACATGGACCTGATCGCCGTCACCCCTCAGCTCAATCTCTACGATCCCCGATGGCCGATCCTGACCTACCAACCTCCTTCTCCGCCGGCAAAAACCGTGTGGATCGAGGATGGAAGAGTGGGAACAGCCCTCAATTCGATCCTCTCAAACGGTTGCATTATCAGTGGCGGAAATGTCAAGCGATCGATCCTCTCCCCCAGGGTGAAAATCCATAGTTTTGCAGAGATCGAGGATTCAATCCTCTTTGAAGGGGTGGATGTGGGAAGGAATGCCAGGATTAAGCGGACCATTGTCGACAAGGAAGTTCAGATTCCTCCGGGGATGGAGATCGGCTACCATCTGGATGAAGATGCGAAGCGATTCACGGTGACCGATTCGGGCATTGTGGTGGTTCCCAAAGGGATCAGGCTCTGACGGAAATAGAATGTCTGCCAGCCTATGCATAGGGAAGAAATTCTTTGCCCAAAATTCCTTGGCCTATTTCCATTTTTAGGGTAGCACTGGCAATTTGTATGGCCTTTACATCTCTTAAGTAACGCTCTAAAGAAAGCTCTCTTGAATATCCAAGACCTCCATAGACATCCATCGCATCGTTCACTACTTTATAGGCGGTTTCCCCTCCGATCAAATTGGCCATCGCTGCCCAGATGGAGGCTTCCACAGCATTTTCCTGGATCAAGTGGAGAGCCTGAAAGCAGGTCAGCCTGGCTGCTTCAAGCAAGGTGAAATCCTCTACCAATTTGAATTGTATGCCCTCGAATTTGCCCAATGGTTTTCCGAAAACCTTCCTTATCTTGGAATATTCCACAGCCTCTCCTAAAGCCTGCCTGGCCGTTCCTAAGGCGATCAGGCCGGTCAAAGCCCTTTGCTCCTGAACGGTGGTCTTCAGCATGGATAAAGCGCTGTTCTTTTCACCAATGAGATTTTCTGCTGGGACTTGAACATCACTAAAAGCGATGTTCCCCCATTTGGTTGCTCTCCATCCAAAACCTTGGAGCCGCTGGATATCGATTCCCGGCCGATTGGCTTCCACGAGGAGACAGCTAATCCCCTCTCCACTTTCTCCATCCGTTTTGACAAGGGCAACATAGCCCCGTGCAATTTCAGCGAAAGTGATCATCGACTTCTCACCGTTCACGACGTACGTATTCTTCACCCGTTTTGCCGTCGCCCTTATGGCTCTTATGTCCGATCCAGCGTCGGACTCCATGGCGGCAAACGCAAGGATGCATCTTCCTTTTATAATATCCGGCAGGTAGTGACGTCTCATCCCTTCAGATCCATGCAACAGCACGCTTCCAGTGATGTTAGAACCGCATAAAATGATGGCACAGTTGTGGTCGTATCGAGCAACCTCTTCCAGTGCGATTCCAGCTGTGATAAGGTCTGCTCCTGCTCCGCCATAGCCGGTCGGCAGACGTAATCCGGTGAGACCCATTTCTGCCATCTTTTTGACAAGCTCCCAAGGAAACTCCTCTTGAGCATCCCAAAAAGATGCCTTCGGAGCTAATTCCTTTTTAGCAAACTCGTGGACACTTTTCTGGATGGACCTCTGCTCATCACTTAGCTCAAACATGGTCACCCCCTACCTCTTACCTCCTCAATCGAAGACATCACCGGTATATAAAACAGGAGTTTAAGGTTCTCCATCTCGACAGATCAGGTTTTCGCAACATAAAGATTTGAAAATATTTTTACTGGGTTAAATTCTATGAATCCCCTGGCTTTTTGTCAACAACAATTACTCATTTGCCAAAATAGATTGGAAAAAAAAGAAGCATAGCATATAATAGTTTGCATTTGGAAATAAAGCTTCCCGCCCTAAAGGGCGGGGCTTTCCGGCAAGGTGGTTATTTCATATTGTGCCCCTTGTCCCCACTGTGAAGGGCGGGGCTTGCGGGACACGGACCGGTCAAAAAGAAACTTCCCCTCAGGGGTTTTATCATGGCCAATTATATTGTCCTTGGGACATGGAACACAAAACATGAAGAGCTCGATTTCATCTGCAAGGAGATTAGAAGGCGATCCCATGAACCTATTCCATTAGACCTGTCAACAAAAAAGAAGACCGGGACAAGAAATCTTGCAATCCGTCAATCCATATCCATGGCCAAGGCGAGTTTGAAAGAAATGGCAAAGAAGAAGCATATCTCAGGTGTTATTTCGGTAGGCGGGGGAACCAATCTTTTCATGGCGACGCAATTGATGGAGGATATTCCTTTATTTGTTCCAAAGATTATCGTTTCGACGATGATTGTCAACAGTATCCACAATTTCAGACCCTATAAGGACATACTCTATTTTCAATCCCCTTGTGATTTCGGTATTATTAACCCCTTGACAAAATCCATTCTAGCCAATTGTGTCACTATTTTGACCTCAATAGGCGAGGGGCTGCCCAGCTTCGATAAACCTTTCATCGCCATCACCGGCTTCGGCATCACCGATGGATGCTTCGAGGCGGTAAAAAATTTCTGGCATAAAAGGGATTTTCATCTCATCCCTTTCCATTCTATTGGAGAGAATACGATGGCCATGGCAGAACTCATCCAGATGGGCTTGTTTAGAGGGATATTAGACCTCACCTTGCATGATGTGATGGATCATGTTGCTGGGGGAGCTTATGGGAAGATAGATCAATACAGGCTTTATGCCTATCTCTCGCAAGACCTGCCAGCCGTCATTGCTCCCGGAGGTTTAGATACCATTGCGTTTCCAGATGGTCACCCATCCCTTTCCCTCTTTAAAAAAAGGAAAACGTATCATCACGATTTTAGGTGGGGGATAAAAGCTAACAAAGAGGAAATCATAGGGGCCGCAAAATGGATAGGAAATATCCTGAAGGAGACCAATCCTAAAAAATCGATTTTTTTAATACCTCTCCGAGGTTGGTCTTATCCTGGAGAACTTGGAAAAGAATTCTATGACCCGGAGCTGATCCGTCAGTTCACGAAGTGGATAAAAAAATTCTTTAGAGAAGATGCGGTGATTGAGGTCAACCTATCTGTTAACGACCCACAATTCGGTAGAATTGCCTGTGAGCATTTGTCCCATCTAATGAAGAGTCAATAATGATGTTATCCTCGGAGGCTATCGCCTCCCCTTTTTTCTCAATGAAATTTCACTTCTAGCTATCTCTCTTCCAGTTCGTGTCAGAAACCAGGAGTTTATCATCGCCTCCAAAAAGATGAGATATTCTCGACGCGGAATATGAAATCGATCTAAATCAACGGCCATACCTTTCCGAGAATATCGCCATAATTTGTCGGCGTCCTTAACAATCCGGTCACTCCGGGAGATTGGTCTCTTCCTCGTATCGTGACCCTGGATGATCCGGCAGATCTCCTTTATTCTTTCAGAAGGGTATCGCAAATCCTTCAGTATGGCCTCGGCGATCTTCGCTCCCTCTACTTCGTGGACCCTTGCCAGTTTGGGATTAGATGGATTCGGACCAAAACCGGTCAGTTGTAGATTTGGGGGGATCGTCTTCCAGCCCACATCATGGAGGAGGACGGCTGGGATGACGATCCCTTCATTACCTTCTTCCTTTTTTAGGAGTCTTAAAGCATATCGGAGGGCAATCTGAGTGTGGATCAGGTTCTTTCGGGTTCGAAGAAAGGGTTTGGCCCGTTCAAAAATTTTCTGATGGATTGGCTTTATCACTACCGGCTGGAAATGATCAATCCTGAACTTTGCACCGCGAACGATGCACCATGAACTATGAACTATGAACTTCCACTTTCCAACTTCCTAAAACCCCTTCATCATTTTTCCCAGAAGATAAGGAAGCTCGATACGGCCAGTTGGAGCGAGGATCCGGCTGCTATAGTCAGTCACATAATTGGAGTTTAAAATCTTTGTGATTCTGCTAAATTCTGGGTTCTCTATCGCCTCGGCAATCTCTGTAACATTCTTCGTTGTCCCTTCAGCGACAATGTATGGACCTGGTCCAACCACTACCTGCCATCCCCCCGTCATTTTGATCCCTAATTTTTCCATGGTGAGAAGATGATCCTTCAGGACGAACTCCGCATACTCCTTCTCTTTCCCGGGGATGATATTAAAATATTGGTTAAATTTCCATACTCTCAACTGAATGTTGTACTTATCCGTCTTCACTCTGCCCGTGGGTTTAAGAATCTTGCTACAATAATTGAAGACGTAACGCTGGATCTGGGCAGTCACCCTCTCATATTCCTCGGTCTCCAAGGCATTTTGAAGCTTCTGCAAAGAATCCACTGTCCCAACTGAGATGACCCTGGGACCTTCTCCGACCACCACATGAAATCCTCCCACTGGATTGATCCCAATTTTTTTCATGGTCGGGATGTAATGATTGATGGCAAATTGTGTGTATTCTTCTTCTTTCCCTGGGATGATATCCCAGTGTTGATTAAACAGAAAGATCATCTTGGCCTCCCTGGAGATCAAAACAAACGAAGGATGATGGGATCAGAGCTGGCCGTAACCTCATAGGATTGGAGGACGGGTTCTGCCGCATACATGTCTCTAAATTTGGCGACAAGCTTTTCGTAAGCGCCGCTCTTCTCGTAGGCCTCGAGGTCCGCCCTCGTATCCCATGCCGTGAGAGAAATTCCCTGATCTTTGTTGTCCAAAGACTCCAGGAGATGAACAAATCGAATTCCCTTGTGGTCTTTGTGGGCAGAGACGACTTCTTTGTTGTAAAGTTCACGTAAGTCCTGCATCTTGCCTGATTTTAGTTTAAAAAGAGTCATTCGGACGTACATAACTAACCTCCTCTATCAGCCTTCTTACGATAATGATAGCGTAAGGGATTGTCTTTCACACGGTAAATTAAATTCCCCTGCCCGCCGGCAGGCAGGAATAACCAAATCCCAATTTCCAAACAAATTTTGCATAACGGCTACGTCACCCGCGAACAATGAAAATACAGGTGTCATTCCCGCGCAGGCGGGAACCCAGAATAATTCCGAAGTATGGATTCCTGCTTTCGCAGGAATGACATTTTTGGGGGTAGTCTTAACTTTGGTCATTGGGATTTTGGTCATTATTTGATATTTGGTGCCTGGAATTTGGTTATTATTCTCGTTATCTTCTGAAAAGCGAGGATATCATGTCGATGATGATATCGGCGTCGCTCTGCTTTGGTTTACCTGTCTTCGTGACCGGCCGGGATTGAACGAGGAAGATATTTTCAGGATAGGGAAGATCTTCATCGATGGCCCACTCCAAATCCTGAGCAGATCGATAATGGGCCTCCGCAAGCTTGCCAAGACGGACCAGTTCCAACAAGGCTTCATCATTGACACATTGTTGATTCTGCCTCTCGGCGGAGGGTGCGACGCAGACGACCTTGTTTCCCTCCAACTGATAGCAGATGGTTTTCGGAGAGATCGTCCGGTCCAAAATCTCGAACGACTTCTTATCCACCAGGAAATGGTCAGGAGAAACCTCTCCCTTGACGACGCTCTCACCCAATCCCCAATTGCCCTCCACAACGATCTTATCCTCGTCTCCGAGCACCGGGTCGATGGTAAACATGACGCCGGCACATTTCGCCTTCACCATTTTCTGGACGCCTACACTGATGGTCACATTGTCATGAGGCCATCCAATCTGATTGCGATAGGCGATGGCACGATCCGTAAATAAGCTTGCCCAACATTTTAAAATGTGGCGAATTACTTGCTCTTCGCCTCTGACCCAGAGGTAAGACTCGTGTTGCCCAGCGAAACTGGCCGTCTTCAGATCTTCTGAGGTAGCGCTGGATCTAACCGCCACGGGGAGGTCTGGAACACCGCACAGGTTACATAGTTCCTTATAAGCTTGAGCAATCTCTTTCACAATTTTTTCAGGGATAGTGGTCGATTCGATGAGATCCCGAACGGTCTGCCCTGCTTTCTCCAGAGCTTGGACGTTGTCCGAGGGGATTTGAGAGAGGGTTTTCACGATCTGGTCTCGAACCCTCCCTCTCTCCACAAAGGTATCGAAGGCATATGTGGTGACTGCAAATCCAGGGGGGACGCGGAGGCCTAACCGAAGCATCTCCCCCAGATTTGCATTTTTACCACCCACTCGAGGTAAGTCCTTGCTTGAACAATCTTTGAACCAGATGATGTGTTTTGACTTTTTAGATGCCATAATAATCAGAAGGCAACAACCTAAATTCCAATATCCAAATCCCAAATTTCAAATAATCCCCAATGACCAAATTACAATAACCAAACGATAATCAATGGCGCAAAACACCAAGTTTGGGTATTGGAGATTGGAATTTATTTGGTTATTGGTGCTTGGAATTTGGTTATTATTCATTTAGGCTATTTGTCCAGAATAAACACGGCACCCAAGTTTCCGTCCACTCGGATCCTTTGACCCGATTTGATCACCTGGGTTCCAGTGAACACGTTCATGACGACGGGGATTCCATACTCCCGACCCACGATGGCGGCATGGGAGAGGCTGGCCCCGCGATCTACCACCACGCCTTTGATCATGCTGAAGACAGGCGTCCAGGCAGGAGAGGTGCTCATCGATACCAGGATATCTCCCTTCTGGATCTTCGGTAGATCTTCGTCTCTGAGGACGACCCTTGCAATTCCTTCTGCGACGCCTGAGGATCCGCACGTTCCATAGAGGTCGGCCTTGAGCTCAGGTTTCGGTACAGGCATGCTTCCGACGACCACTTTGAGCGCGATCGGATCCAACGACTGAACCAGACCGCCTATGGCCTGATCCAAAGTGAAACCTTCTTTCATAATCGCGGGTGGATTTCCACGCTGCCCCCACTCTTGCCATTCCTTTTTACGACGTTCCACCAGTGGCTTCATATTAATTTTATCCGGATTGATCCCAGCTCGCCTCACCTCATCGGGCATGAGGAAGAAGATGTCATCCGGTTGATTAATGGTCCCGCTTTTGGCGAATCGCTTTCCCAATGCTATGCAACTTCGTCTCATCAAAGCATGGGTATAAAGATCGAGGTAATGATTGTGTTCCTCGCTGAAACGGCTGCAGTTCTGGGCTACCTTCATCAACATCGAAAACCAGCTCTTTTGCTCCGGTGCAATCTTCCCCAAGACTTCCTTCTCCGCATCCTTCCTTTCCTTCGTCAGTTTCTTTCTGTCTTCATCCAGGTTGAATTCTCCGCCCTTCTTCAGATACATTTTGATGGTATCAAACCCGGGGGTAGGGTCTTCCTGCCAGGTCGGCACGTTGATCTCAGCCATCCGCTCCATCCTCCAACCGGCTTCTTTGTCGAGGAACTCGTTAAACTCTTTCATAAACTTTTTCCCTTTGTCGCTACCCTCTAATTTTGTTTTGAGTTCCTTGGCTGGTGTCTCGGAGAATAGTTTGTCAAGGCCCATCTCCTTCGCTTTTACGGAGAACTCCCAGAGCCTTCGATCGACCCGGAAGCTTTCGTTATCGAAACCGCTTAATAATTTATGGAAGGTGGGATGGGTATCATCGATTTTAAGCAACTGTTGGCAGAGCTGTTCGAAGAGGACGTAAGGCGTATAAGTTCCGTACATCATATGCATGTGGATCTCCCACATCCTCCGGCAAGTATCGATCGTTTCCTCGAAATTTTCCAGAAGCTGGATGTTCGTAGCAGTTTCAACGTTCAGGGTTTTCAAGTTATCATACCGTTTTAGTATTTCCTTTACATAACCTCCCCAGAGCCCATCATAGTTCTCCACAAAGGGCCGGATGGCCTCCTTAAACTTTTTCTCCCTTTCAGCTTTCTCCTTATCTGAATCGACCATGAGAAGGCAGAGATAACCTCCTCCATCCTTGAACCGCCAGTCCCATCCTTTCACTGTGGGAAGCGAAAGGGTTTCGGCACCGTATTGCATTCCATGCCGGCAAAAGTTGATCCAAAACCATCCAAACATAGGCGTCCACGGCGGGACGGAATGAGTAGCATCAAGAAACCAAGCAGGCGACTGTTGTAAATCATACTTCTCATCAAACTCAAATCCTGGAACAACGTCATAAATCTTCATCTTCCCACCTCCTTTTGAAGTTTTCTGAAGAACCTACCGATCGAAAATCCCCACCCCTTAGGATCAAAATAGACATTTTGGCCTTAAGATCACCTCCTTTTCCTTGATCAAGTGCACTCCTCAATAAAGTGGCCTCAACGGAATTTGGTGTTTTTAAGTTGTAGGTTAGGTATATTGCACTATACCGATGAAACTGAAATAAATCAAGTCATTTTTCGAGCTTCACGACAAAGCTTCCCATATTCACTCCGATTTCTGCTGCGATCGGCCTACATTTCACTTTCAGCATATAAATTACCCTTTTTCCCTCCACCTCGCCCTTAAGGGCTTCATAATTTCCAGTCCCTTTCGATATGATGAGGTCGCTTTTTTCAAAAAGATCCCTGAGGGCAGGAGGGATCTCGTTTGGTACAAAGAATCCGTTTACCGTGACCAGGTGATCGACCAACTGATCAATGGAGAAGAAGAGAGCATCTTTTGTGGTCGCATCCTCGAAAAAAGGGTCCTCTTTGACGACCAGATGAATCTTCGAACCCATCTCCTTCAAACAGGCCATTAATAGAGAGTCAAAACCGATCTCACCCGCATTGTCTGCGATATAAAGAACGTTAGAAGCCTTCCGTGCCTGTTGGAAGACAGGGCCCATTATCACCGGGAAAGGTTTTCTTCCCTTCAAGATACTTTTTACCTCTCGAAAGGCAAAGGCTTCCGATGGAATGCCCATCGGGGCCACATTGCTTGCTGATGCGAGATGGCACGCCCTGTCAAATTTTTCTCGGGCTGTCATGCCCTTTTTGATATAGTTTTTTGCAGAGCCAAGTAGTTTTTTAGCAACCTGATTGTTCTTTCGCTTAAGCCTTTGATAGTAGGTGGAGGATTGATAAAGGTAATCCTGGCTGGCACTGGTGAGCTGATTACTTAATGAACCCACATTGCTTTCTGAGCTAAATTCTCTTGAGAGAATCTCCAGGAGGGTATTTGTTAATGGCAAGCGCCCCTCTTCAGGGGTCACCACTCCCGCTCTCTCACAGACCCAAGTCAAAAGACATGAGGCGCACTCGGATTTTGGTTTCAAAAATTCTTCCTTAAGGAGCAGCCCTCTTCTGAGGGGCTAAAGAAATTTCTTCATCTTTTCGGGCGTGATGGGCAAATCTCGGATCCGCGCGCCACAGGCATGATAGATGGCGTTTCCAATGGCTGGCGCAGTAGGGACATCGGCATATTCTGCGGTTCCAGAAGCGCCGAAGGGTCCTTTCTTCCTGGGGATATTAAGCGTGATTACTTCCATCTCGGGCATGTCTTTGGCCCTGGGAACCCTAAACTTGGCAAAACTATCGGTCTTTGTATATAAGAATTCTTCCATGAGGGCATATCCCAACCCCATATAGATACCCCCATGGAGTTGGCCCTCCACATTCTGGATATTGATCACCGTTCCGAGGTCATGGACGGATGTGATCTTAAGGACATCGACCTTGCCTGTCTTCACTTCCACGGCCACTTCGGCCATCTGAATTCCAAAGGAATAGGTTTCCCACGGAACTCCCTGACCGGTCTTAGGATCAGGCCTCGAAGTTACGGGCTTATTCACTGCTTTGTAAAGCGTGGGTAAGCCCTTTGTTTTCATCTCATTATAAGTCTTCACACCGTTTTCATCCATAGCCTTTTTCAATTCTTCCACGGCCATCTGCACAGCCCTTCCAGAGACATAGGTCTGGCGGCTTCCGGCAGAGAAGTTTCCATCCGGTGTGATCTCAGTATCGGTGGTAAAGACTTTAACCTTTTCCAGGGGAAATCCCATTGTCTCCGCAGCAATCTGCCAAAACATCGTATCTGTCCCCTGTCCCATATCAGACGCCGCAATCCAGATCTGCAAGGTATCATCGGGGAGGAGTTCTGCCCATGCCTCAGATTGATCAGGAGCACTCCGTCCTGGACCAAACCATACCCCTCCCAAGCCCACGCCTCGTTTGATTTCATCGGTCGTGTTTGCTTTTGCTTGTTTAAACGCTTTCTCATAAATAGGTTTTAAAGTCTCCATGCATTCTTGGAATCCGATAGGATGATCTAACACCTGGCCGCAGATTGTCGTATCTCCTTTTACAAAACCATTTTTCATCCTCAAGGCTAATGGGTCCATCTTTAATTCCGCGGCCAATTCATCGAGGATCGACTCAATTGCAAAAGCGACCTGGGGTGCGCCAAAACCTCTCATGGCTCCCTTGAAAGCTGTGTTGGTATAAACTGTTTTTCCATAGACATTGGCATTTGGAAAGCGATAAGGTCCTTGTGAATGGATAACGCCGCGTTGAGTAACACTATTGCTGAAGGATTTATAGGCCCCACCATCCGCGATGAGATCAAAATCCAATGCCGTCAAGGTTCCATCTTTCTTGGCCCCCACTTTTACCTTCATGAAAAAAGGATGGCGCTTCGGTGTTGCTGCAAAGGTTTCACTCCTCGTATAAACAAGCTTCACCGGCCTTTTAAGCTTGAGTGTGGCAACACCGAGAATCCCACCCACGGAGACATCCAATTTTCCTCCAAAGGCTCCCCCGGTTGGAGTTTGAATAACACGAACTTTGTCGAGAGGAAATCCGGCGGCTTCTGCAATCGTTTTCCGGTGGGCGTAGATATTCTGGCTTGCCGACATAACAATCAATTTTCCATTCTCATCGATGTATGCGACGCCAGCATCGTTTTCAAGATAACCATGTTCAACGGACTGCGTTGTATAATTTCTTTCAACCACTACCTCCGACTCTGAAAAACCCTTCTTCACATCGCCATGGATAATGGGCTGCTCAAAAAAGAGATTGGCACGATCATCGTGGACTTTGATAGCCCCTTCTTTTAATGCTTCCTCTGGAGTAAGTACTGGATCGAGAGGTTCGTATGTAACTTCGATCTTTTCAGTGGCGTAAGATGCTATCTCCTCAGAAGTCGCCACCACCGCAGCCACTGGATCGCCGACAAAACGCACTTTATTCCCACATAAGATTGGCTGGTCATCCCCGGCCATTTTCAGAATATTGGTCCCTTTTACGTCTTCGGCTGTGAGCACGGTTAGAACTCCCGGAATAGCCTCTGCCTCCTTCTTATCAATATGGACGATTTTAGCGTGGTGATGGGGGCTTCTTAAGACCTTGATGTATCCACATCCGTCTACTGCGATATCAGCGGCATAGAGGGTTGTCCCGGTTGCTTTTTCGAGCGCGTCGGGTCGGGTCACAGGTTGGCCAATCGTCCCCATGCCGGTCAGTCTTAATTCGATGGATTTTGTTTTTCCTCGAAGATAAGAGGCTGCCAGTTCAATGGCCTCAAAAATCTTTTGATAACCGGTACAACGGCAGATGTGAGGTTGAAGCGCTTTCTTTATTTCGTCCCTTGAGGGGTCCGGATTTTTGTCCAAAATCGACTTGGCTCGAACGATCATCCCTGGCGTGCAAAAGCCGCACTGGATGGCTCCTGTTTTTGCAAAGGCTAATTGCAGAGGATGAGGATTTTCGAGGGTGCCGATACCCTCGATGGTGGTGATCTTTTTGCCCTGAGCTTTGGCCGCAGGAACCCTACAGGAAAGAACCGCTTCACCATCCATCAGTACAGCACAGGTACCGCAATGACCGGCGGAACAACCATCTTTGGTCCCGGTCAACTTTAAGTCTTCCCTGATGACCTTCAATAAACTTTTTTGCGAATCCACAATAACTCTTCGAGGGGTTCCATTTAAGATGAAACTTATCTCATGCATGGCTTAATGCCTCCTGTTCAGAAAAACTCTAAACACTAAACTCTAAATCCTAAACAAACACAAAATTCAAAACGCAACTTCCCTTTCATCCCCTCCTTACCAAATAGCGGAAAATAGGGGGCGTAAGTTTTGCATTTTGAACATTTGAGTTTACTTAGAGTTTAGTGTTTTCAGTTTAGAGTTTCTAATGCATGGCCCTTCCCCCATCCACTAATAGGGTCTGGCCGGTAATGAAATCGCTTTCATCCGATGCAAGAAAGAGGACTGCCCCTAGAAGATCATTAGGCTTCTCCAGTCGCTTCAAGGGGGTTTTACTGACATCGTATTTGGTCACATCCGCAAGAGAGCGGCTCGCTTCTGTATCTGTAAACCCTGGAGCCACCGCATTAATATTAATATTATGAGGTCCTAATTCAATGGCAAGGGCCCGGGTCAACCCGATTACGCCTCCTTTCGAGGCCACATAGTGGATAAAGCCGTGTGAGCCTGTAAAAAAGACTTCGGAAGAGAGATTGACAATCTTCCCTTTGCCTTGTTGTTTCATGTAAGGGAAGACAGCCCTTGCACAAAGCCAAGGGCCTTTTACATTTACAGCCATCACTTGATCCCATTCATTGGGATCTACCTCTGTGAAGGATTTTCGAACCAATCCGTCGTAGATGGCTGCGCAATTGACTAAGATGTCGATCTTGCCAAAGACCTTAACCGTTTCTTCTGCCATCTTCAGGGCATCCTTTTCAATGGCGACATCAGCTTGGTAGGCCTTAGCCACGCCGCCCATTGTCTCAATCTCTTTCACAGTTTTTTCTAGATTGGCAATATCTTTCCGGGTAACCGCCATGATCTTGGCCCCCTCTTTTGCCATTCCGATCGCGAATTCCCTTCCGAGGCCCTTGGCACCTCCCGTCACGATTGCCACTTTGTCTTTGAGTCTCATCTTCTTTCTCCCTCAATAAACTTGTTGGTGATGACTTCCTATGCAGCTTTCGATGAAAAAGGACAAATCCGAATTTCGAATATCGAAGCCCGAAACAAATTCGAATATCGAATGACCAAAATTCGAATGGAGTTTAGAACATTTGGATTTCGGAATTGTTTCGAATTTGGAAATTCGTGCTTCGGATTTCTTAATTATTACCAGGCTCTTCCTTTCTTCTCCCAAATCTTCTCTAATTTAAAGTCATCTACAATGACCTTGAAACAGTTATAACTGGATCCTCGAGCGATACCCCCTCCGGAATGCATGTTGGAAGAACAGATATACATATTTTTGAGGAAAGGAATTCGATAACTCGAAAGGTCCGGGATGGGCCTGAACCGATCGCACTGGGACGCATCCATGGCGCCTTCCACCCATCCGCCCTCAATCATATCCGGATGTCTCATGTTTGTATCATAGGGCGTGGTGATAAAGGCTTCGATGACGTTGTCACGAGTCATGTTGGGAGCGTAGATCTGCCATTGCTTCAACATCAAGTCCTCAACCTCTTTCTTCATCTTGAGCCACTGTTTCTCGGAGAAAAGATGCAAAGGGGGTGCAAATTCTTCTAACAGAATAGTGTGTTTCCCCTCCGGCGAGCGCGTTTTGTCCCAGATGCTGTCCGGTGCAGCGAGAATATACCATTTTTCAGGAAATCCTTTGGTGAAAATGTCTGCCTGGTATTTCCAGGAGAGGTATTCCGGGTCTTTCTCTCCCATATAGAGCCGCGGCTGAAGGCCGATGTCTGGATTTAAGGAGGCGGCTTTGTATTTTGGGAGTTCATGCATCGCCATATTGCCCCAATAAATCTGGGCGCGGTCGTAGCGGATGTTTCTCACGCGCCTCGCCACCTTTGGAGTCACATAATTTTCTCCCAAAAGCCTGAATACCGTCTGGGGGACGCCTAAATCACTAATCACCAACTGCTTTGCTTCGACCTCTGTTCCGTTTGCGAGTTTGACCCCTTTTGCCCTTCCGTTCTCAACGATAACCTTATCCACTTCCGTTTCCACACAGAACTCTCCGCCCATGGCGCTGAAGGCTCGCTGAAGGGCGTGCGTAATGGTGTGGGTTCCGCCATAAACAATAGAAGCCGATTCCATGGAAAGCGTCAGGGCAATCACATGGACGAAAACATAGAGGCCGATGACATCTCCGGGAAAACAGCCGGTAGAGGTTTCAATGGCCCGCATGAACAGACATTGTAGCTCAGGACTTTCAAAAAGGTCTTTGGCGATCTGTGCGCCTGTCATGAATTGATAAACGGGATCCAACCCGTCGACAGGGTCGTCGCAAAGCTTTTCAAGGGCGTTCTTCACGCCCCAAGGTGTAGGAGGGCTATAACGATATTCTCGGAAGGCCGCCCTCCACTTCCTTTGATATTTTCCCAGAAGTTCGAGATACGTCTCAGCATCTGTTTTTGAAAAGCGGGCGATCTCGTTATAAGTCCTCTTTACATTTTCTTCGGAGTAGGATTCCTTTCCTGTTAAAGGGTCGACACGAAAGGCCGAATAGCCCACAAAACAGGTGCCGTCCGGATAGACCATTCCCTCATTCCCTTCTGGGAAGATATACTTCAGGCCATATTCCCTCAGGTTGAAATCCGTATAGGCTGGATGGGCCCAGAATCGGGTAAAGTGCGCGCATGTATTCTGGATAAATCCGGGCAAAGGAAGTTCTTCGCCGCAGGCCCCCCCACCTAATTCGTGTTGTCGCTCAAACATCACAGTTTTGAGACCTGCATTCTGCAGATAGCAGGCAAGGATGGTCCCATGATGTCCCCCGCCAACGACAATAGCATCATAACTTTTATCTGGCATGAGATGTCCTCCTTTTCAATTTCAGATTTCTAAACAACGCAAAATCTCTTAAGAGGGTGCAGGATTATTTTCCGGAGCACTCTTACCCTTCATCATCAATGAAATGGCGTAATAGAGAATAGAGGGCTTCAAGAGGAGTCTAATGAAATTCCTCAGGTCCCCCCCCTCTAATGTAGCCGTGATGACCCAGTGGATA
>DASPPQ010000157.1:0-6091 GCA_035625415.1 Thermodesulfobacteriota bacterium | reverse complement strand
CAAAATCGCTCTTAGCAAACTAATTATGGGTTCTGAACGTTCAAGCGATGCTCAGAGAAAGAAGATGAAAGAACTCCTTGGCGTCGATCACGTCTTCGATATCCCGGGTCTGACCGAACTATATGGTCCTGGTACGGGCCTCGATTGCATTTATCACGAGGGCATTCATTACTGGGCGGACTACTACATTCTCGAGCTTCTTGATCCCGAAACACTTCAACCCATTCCTGCCGGAGAGACAGGCGAGATGGTGATCACAACTCTCCGGAAAGAGGCGGCACCGCTGATCCGTTACCGCACCAGAGACCTCACTAAACTTATTCCCAAACGGTGCTCCTGCGGTTCCATTCTTCCGATGCATGACCGATTACTGGGCCGTTCGGATGATATGTTTATCATCAGGGCAGTCAATATCTACCCCGGCCAGATTGATCATGTCCTTTCCAACATAAAAGGCGTTGGCAGTGAATACCAGATTCACCTTGACCGCAAAGAAGACAGTAAGGATTATATGACCATTAAGGTGGAAAGGACGGAAGGGGGTAATCCGGGAGAAGACTCAGTGTTAGCCGGCACCATTGAAGAAGAGATTAAAAAACAGATTCTCGTCAGCGGCAAGGTAGAGATCGTTCATTACGGAACCCTTCCGAGATCGGAACGAAAGAGCAAACGAGTCTTTGATCATCGAGAGGCCTAAACCCAAACTTAAATTTCCCATAGGAAGGAGGGAGGCTCGTCAATTTAAGGAATTTGAAAATGCATTATTTTTACGGAGTGGTAAGTCTTATTAATGCTTGATCATTCAAGGTATGACAACAGGGCAAAGGAGGTCATTTATGAAGAGGAACTTAATCTTGGTTTTGATTCTTGGGATTTGGATGGTTTCCTTGGGTGTGGGTCATTGTGCCGAGCCCATTAAGATCGGAGGGATATTCTCCCTAACGGGGCCGGGGGCCTATATTGGAGTTTCACAAAAGAATTCGGTCCTGATCGCCCTCGACGATTTTAACAAAAAGGGAGGGGTCGTTGGCCGCCCCGTTGAAATGATCCTGGGTGACGATGAGAGCGATCCTACGAAGGCAGTGATGGTTCTCAAGAAGATGATCGAAACAGAACCCATTGTGGCGCTGATCGGTCCAACACGAACCGATACAGGAATGGCAATGATTCCCATTCTTGAAAAGGAAGGAATCCCTACGTTTATGCATGCAGGTGGGGATGTGATTATCACACCCGTCAGAAAATGGATCTTCAAGTCACCGTATCGGGCTGCGGATGCCATGGAGCGAATTTTCCTGTACCTAAAGAAAAATAACATCACGAAAATCGGGGTGCTTTCCTCATCTGACGGATTCGGAAAAGATGGGGCGTCCATTGCGGATCGGCTGGCATCAAAGTTCGGATTTGAGATTTTGGCAAAGGAGACCTTCGATGTCAAAGATGTGGATATGACACCCCAATTTACACGCATTAATTCTAAGAACCCGCAAGCCATCATTGTTTGGACGATAGGCCCAGCGATAGGAATCACCACCAAGAATGCGCGCGCCCTCGGCATAAAAGTTCCTCTGTTTCAGTGCCATGGTGCTGCGGAACCCACGTTCTTCAAACTAGCCGGTGACGCCTCAGAAGGCGTGATGATGCCCTCTACGAAGATTGTCGTGGCCGATCAACTTTCCAATAAAGACCCTCAGAAGAAAAGACTTGTGGAATACGTGAAGGAGTATGAGACCCGTTTTAAGGAAGTTCCAGGAACGATGGTGGCCTATGGAGCAGATGCGGCCTTCCTGCTGCTTGAGGCCATTAAAAAGGCTGGCCCGGACCGTGGGAAAATCAGAGACGCCCTTGAGGCAACGAAAGGGTATGTGGGACTCAGTGGCGTTTACAACCTCTCTCCCGAAGACCATGCTGGGACGACAGTGAAAGATATTGTTATGGTCAGGGCGGAAAAAGGTAAATTTAAACTGGTTGAGTAACGAGAAATTGGCCGGAGTTGATCCATTGGATTCCGGCCATTTCCATCACTCGGATCGCAATTCTTTTCACATATCGAAGGATATGGAATTACACGAACAAATTTTTCAATATATCATCTCCGGATTAACTCTTGGGACCATTTATGCCCTCATTGCCCTTGGATTTAATATCATCCACAATGCGACAGGCATTGTCAATTTCGTCCAAGCTGAATTTGTCACATTGGGCGGGATGCTGATGTATAGCTTTTACTCTCTTTTAAAAATCCCCCTCCCCTTCTCGTTTCTCCTCTCAACTGCCGCGGTGACAGTTATTGGCGCGTTGATTGAAAGAGGCCCTATTCGGATGGCCAAGTCGAAAGCCATTATCATCTTGGTCTTCATCACGATCGGCATCTCCTCCACCCTACGTGGCACCGCCCTTTTGGTATGGGGTCCTGATAATATGCCTATTCCCTCCTTCTCCGGCGAGAAGGTGATCCGGATTTTTGGTGCCGCTCTCCTTCCCCAGCACCTCTGGATCTTCGCCATCACGATTGGGGTCGTGATCTTTCTGCAATATTTTTTCCATCGAACCTTAACTGGAAAAGCGATGAGGGCAGTATCCGCCAACCGAAGAGCCGCCTCCCTTGCGGGAATCAATGTGAACAGGATGATCCTGCTTTCATTTGCGATGAGCGGCGGCCTTGGAGCCGTAGGAGGAATGATCATTGCTCCTATCAGTACGACCTCCTATGACACAGGAGTGATGTTGTCCCTGAAGGGATTTGCCGCTGCCATCTTGGGCGGTTACGGAAACAGCACGGGAGCTATTTTAGGAGGGTTGATCTTAGGGGTGCTGGAATCCCTCGGCGCAGGCTTGATCTCCTCCAAGTTTAAGAATGCCTTTGCTTTCTTGATATTACTTCTTGTCCTATTCCTCAAACCCTCGGGTCTTTTGGGCCATGGGGAGGCGGAGCGGGTGTAGCATGTTTTTCGGAAAGAAACAGAATCTATTCTTAATCATCCTTGCCCTTCTGATTATCCTCATCCCTGTATTCGTAAAGAATAAGTATTACTTCACCGTGATGAATGTCATCGGTCTCAACACCATTGTGGTGGTGGGCCTCAATCTGTTGATTGGCTTTGCGGGGCAGATCTCCCTCGGCCACGCCGCGTTCTATGGAATGGGAGCTTATCTATCCGCCATCCTTACAACCACTTACCACTTCCCACCCTGGCCTACGATGGTCATCGCGATGCTTGCCACCGGAGTCGTGGCCTACTTTGTGGGATACCCCTCACTTAAATTGCGAGGACACTATTTAGTGATGGCAACCTTAGGTTTCAATATCATCGTCAACATCTTCATGGTGGAACTGGATAACATCACGGGGGGCCCCTCTGGTTTTCCAGGAATTCCACCTCTTTCGATCGGCAAGTTGACCTTTGATAATGATTACAAAAACTTTTATCTCATCTGGACATTTGCATTCTTTTCTATCCTCGTTTCACTGAATTTGGTCAACTCCCGGGTAGGCAGGGCTTTGAAGGCCATCCATGGCAGCGAGGTGGCAGCCAATACTCTGGGAGTCAATACGGATCACTATAAAACAAAGGTCTTCGTCCTGAGTGCAATCTTTGCCTCTCTATCGGGAAGCCTCTATGCTCACTACCTCACTTTTGTCAGTCCTCGAAGTTTCGACTTTTATTACTCGATCCAGGTGGTAACGATGGTCATTGTTGGAGGGATGGGGAGTATTTGGGGGGCCTTCTTCGGGGCCGGCCTTTTAACCGTTCTCTCAGAAATCCTTCATGTGGCCGAAAAGTACAATATCATTGTCTACGGAACACTCCTCACGCTGGTTCTTGTTTTTCTTCCAGAAGGTTTTCTGGTAGGTCTCTATCGTTTTTATCAGAAACGAAAGACGAAAGCCCTCATTGAGGGGGAACAAAGACTGATTTCATGAACAGTTCTGAAACCATGCTGAGTGCCAACCGGCTCCGAAAGGTATTTGGCGGAGTTCTCGCCGTCAATGATGTCTCCTTCGATGTGAGGAGAAATCAAATCACTGGAATCATCGGTCCCAACGGTGCAGGAAAGACGACCATTCTTAACCTGATCACCGGTATCTATCCTCCGACCTCAGGAAATATCATCTTTGAAGAAAAAAGGATTTCTGGGTTTAAACCCTTTCAAATTGCCTCTCAGGGTATTACGCGGACCTTTCAGAACCTCCAGGTCTTTCAAAATATGACGGTCCTTGAGAATGTCATGGTAGGACTTCATACGCAGACACGGTCCGAATTTTGCAGTTGTCTTCTTCATCTACCAAAGGTGGGAAAAGAAGAGAAAATCGTTAGGGAGGAGGGCTACGAGCTCCTCTGTTTCTTCAACCTCGAAAAAAAAGCAGGCTGGTTGAGCTCGAACCTCCCTTATGGAGAACAAAAGCGCCTGGAGATTGCCCGGGCTCTGGCTGGGAGGCCGAAAATGATCCTTCTCGATGAGCCCGTAGCAGGTCTCAACACAAAGGAAACCGAAACGATATCTGAACTCATTTTGAAGATCAAGGAAAAGGGGTTCACGGTGATTTTGGTTGAGCACGACATGAATCTCGTCATGGGAATCTCGGATAAAATCATGGTACTCAATTACGGCCAGAAGATCTCGGAGGGAACACCCAGAGTGGTCCGGATGGATCCGAATGTGATCCAGGCTTACCTGGGAAAGGAATAAGGAATGCTAACCGTTAAAGGTGTCAATACCTACTACGGTGGGATTCATGCATTAAAAAGCGCTTCGCTCGAGGTCGAAGTGGGGGAGGTCGTAGCCCTCATTGGCTCGAATGGTGCCGGCAAATCCACGCTTCTGAACTGTATCTCAGGAGTCGTTCCCATCCATTCGGGTTCTGTCATTTTTAACGACTGTGAAATCACCCATACGACTCCAGAAAAAATCGTTGGCCTGGGAGTTGTTCAGGTGCCGGAAGGCAGACAACTCTTTAATCCCCTCACCGTCTTGGAAAATCTGGAATTGGGGGCATACCTCCGATTTTCTAAACGAAACAAAAAAGAGATCGAAAAAGACCTGGACTCTGTCATGGAACTCTTTCACATTCTCAAAGAAAGGAAAAATCAAAAGGCAGGAACTCTGAGCGGGGGAGAACAACAGATGCTCGCCATTGGCCGGGCAATCATGGACCGGCCTAAATTGATGCTCTTAGATGAACCCTCTTTGGGCCTTGCCCCTCTCGTTGTGGTGGAGATCTTCGATGTGATTAGAAAGTTGCAGAAGGAGGGAACAACGATCCTACTGGTTGAACAGAATGCGAGGGCCGCACTCAAAGTCGCCACCCGTGGGTATGTCATCGAGACTGGCAGAATTACCTTAGAAAGAGGGGCAAAGTCTTTGCTGGAGGACAAAAATGTCATGAGGGCATACTTAGGCAAAGACTACTGCGAGAAACAGGAAAAAACGGAATGATAATTAAATTGCCCGATCAGTTTGGATGGTGTAAACTGCTTCGTAACATCCATAGCATTGGAGGCTTCGATGAAAGAGTTTGAATATTTCAAGCCAAAGACCCTTAAGCAAGCCCTCACCCTTTTTACGAAATACGCTGGAAAAGCAAAATGGGTTGCGGGCGGAACAGACGTGATTGTCATGATTAAACAGAAAACGATGGCCCCCGATGTCCTCATCTCACTTCGAGGGATTCCAGGTCTGGACCAGATTAAGTTCAACGGATCCTTGAGCATTGGGCCGATGGTCACTCACCGGGCGATTGAGAAGTCTGAGATCATCAGGAAGAATTTCTCTGCCCTGACCGATGCCGTTGATTATCTCGGATCCATCCAGATCCGAAATGTGGCCACCATTGGAGGAAACATCTGCACGGCAGCCCCTTCAGCAGATACAGCCACTCCCCTTTTGGTTCTTGGAACCCAGGTCAAGATCAAGGGCCCTAAGCAAGAGAGAAGTCTTCCCATCGAGGAGTTCTTTAAGGGGCCGGGGGAGACTGTATTGAAGCCAGGGGAATTGGTTCAAGAACTATTGATTCCCAAGCTCTTACCTAATACTGGATCGGCCTACTATAAGCTGCAGAGACGGCTTGCTTTAGATCTTCCCATCTTAG
>DASPPQ010000156.1:0-21277 GCA_035625415.1 Thermodesulfobacteriota bacterium | reverse complement strand
CTCAGTGAGGTTGCATCAGAAGGAGCTGCTTCTCGAATATCTCGGTCCGTAACGATTCCAACCAATCTATCGTTCTTATCCACCACGGGCAGATGCCTGATACCCATCGCATGGATATAGTCCCGAGCCTTAAAAAAAGATACATCGGGACCGATGGTGACCGGATTCCTTCGTATCCTTTCCCTCATAAATCCTTTATATTGAATTTTCATGATTTCCTTTCCCTTTCCAGGTTCAAAATTTATACTATGTTTGGTAAAGAATCACCAAAACCTTGTTTCCTTCAATATATCATACTTTTGCGAAAGCATCTAAATTGGTAGAACTGTAGAGGGAAGAATGGGTGATCCCCCCTAGAAAAGACGGAGAAAGGACCTTCCGACTGTGATAAAATTTGATACACGTAATCCAAAAAGACTGAAATAGATAGAATAGACTGGAATAGGTCGAAACCCTTCTAACCCTTTATTATCAAGGCTCATCGGGAAACCAGACCAAGAATTCCTCGCATGCCCCCAAGGCCTCCTTTTGGTCGGAAGGTTATCTGGTTTGATATTTTTCCTTTACATAGGCGAGAGCTTCATCTATGGCCTTGGCCGCTATGTCCAGATCTTGTTCAGTGTGTCTGTGGCAAATATACCCATGATGGTGTGGGGTAAAAAAGATGCCCCTACGGATAAGCTGAGTGTAAAAATCATCGCGCCTGGCTCTTTGGGTATTGGCTTCATCCTTCTTGAAGGTGATGAAGAACATGGGTGCAACACCGCTTAACTCAGCTCCGACGTCATACTTGTTAATGATGCCTTGGACTTTTTTCAGAAAAAGGCCGCCCTTTTCCCATATTTTTTCAAGGACATGGTCACGCTCTAAAATTTCAATGGTTTTGAGAGCGGCAATATAACCGTCACTGTTGGGGAAGAACGTAGAAGATATAAAAAGCTTCTCTGCTGCAACCATCATCACTTCAGCTTTTCCGGTAACCACACTGATGGCATATCCGTTGGCCATTCCTTTTCCAAGGACCGTCAAGTCTGGGGTGACCCCGTAAAGTTCTTGCGCTCCACCCATTCTGAGCCTGAAACAGGTTCGGACTTCATCAAAGACCAAAACCGCGCCATGCTTGGTGGCAATTTCTCTTACCCCTTCAAGGAAGCCCGGTTTGGGTTCTTCCATCCTCTGATGGAGGTGATGCCCAAAAGGGGTCATAATGATGGCGGCAGCCTGATCGCCATATCGTGCCATCAAGTCCTCGAGCTGATCAAGGTTGTTGTAACGGAATTCATATACATCCTCGTAGAACTTTTCAGGAATGCCCCCTTTCATCTCCACGCACCAATCATGCCAGCCGTGGTAACCACAGCGCATCACCTTGATCCGGTTTGTGTATGCCCTCGCAATACGGATGCTCGCCGTTGTCGCATCTGAACCGGTCTTTAAAAAAATGCTCATTTCTGAACAGGGAACGAGTTCAGTCAGTTTTTTCGCCAGCTGATTCTGATACCTCTGTGTGAGTGTGAAGCAGAAGCCTTTGTCTCTTATTTGCTTGATAACCGCTTCGTCAACTTCTTCTTCTCTATAGCCCAGGATAATTGGCCCATAGCCACAGAGGAAGTCGATATATTCATTTCCATCAACGTCGGTCAATCTGCTGCCCTTGCCATACTCAAGAAAGATGGGATATTCTCCTACGATAAAATCGCTGGGTTTTCTGGCACCCAGGACTCCGCCGGGGACCAATCTTTTTGCCTCTTCAAAAAGTTCCACACTTCGAGCTATGTTCAGTTTTTCAACGTTTTTCATAGAGATTCTCCTCTTAGCATGTCTGGCCCTGGCTAGAGTGCAAGCATAGAGTTTATCGTTTCCGTTTGATATATTTTAGCGCCTCTTTGTAGAAATGCTGCAAGGAATTTTCCCGGATCGATGCAGCCCTCCGGGGCGACCACTCCCTTCACCGTCACATCGCCAGCATCCAGCATGAGGGCTGCGATCGAGGCGGGAAGTCCTGTTCCTGGCGCCATCCTGCCCACGATGTCGGCAGTGAACGTTACCTGTTTTCCTCTTCTCTCCCCCCTTACGATCACTTTCAAGCCAGAAGCGAAGGGCCCCTTATCTCTATGATTGGGAATGGCATCCCAAAGCTGCAAAGTCAGATCATAGGGTGCTACTTTCGTCCCCTTGACCTCCAGCGGTTCTTTACTAAGAAAGCCTGTCTCTCTCTGCTCTCTAATGAGCTGGTCTACCCATGACGGTATGAGTGCACCTTTGATCACCACCCTTTTCACCCCTTTTATATACCGTGGTATGGTGAGGGGCTGAGGATGACCCACATAGCGAACCTGACAGGTGCCAAGGGGTTCAAGGAATTCAGCCGTCTCCTCGCCGGTACCCCCCTCTACATATTCCAGCTTGCCATCCAAATACTGAGGGATTTTCCCTATCGTCATATGGAGACTATGATCCCAGGCTGCACCCGAGAGCTCGGCGATACTGACTACCCAGAATAAGGCGATCTCGTCAACACGATCCAGTTGATTTGCGTACCACTTGACGATGACGTTGTTTGTTCCCGGATCCGATCCCATTCCCGTCAAGACGGTTATTCCTGCTCCTTTGGCGGCGTGATCAATATCAGAAGCAAAAAGAATGTCAGTCGCCTCATAGTCATCACAAATATCTATATAATTGACCTTCGCTTCAACAGCTGCCCGGGCTACTGGAACAGCCGTCTTGTAGAATGGCCCTGCGCAGTTAATGACCACGTCGACATCCTTGATTGCTCTGACCAAGCCGTCGCGATCGTTTACATCGATTCTGTTGAGCGATACCTTTCCGCTGGCGCGCAGCTTATCTTGCAGTCTACTCGGATCTGTATTGATATCACCTAAAATGACTTTCTTGATTTGCTCCTGCTTAATGAGGTCCCGGGCAACTCCCTGACCCATGCCTCCTGTTCCGCCTAATACTAATGCCTGCATTCCTATTCCCTCCTTATCAACGATGATCCCCGTGGAAAATCCATAACCCCCCTCTGTCCCCCCTTAAACTAAGGGGGGGATAAAGGGGGGTTAGGATTACGGTGACGAAGCCCCTGCTGAACAATGAACGATGGACATTCAACAAAGAAGGTAATGCACTGTTTATCGTTCATTGTTGTTTAATGTTTCATCGTGACTTCTTCTCCTCCAACATGTGCAGCACCACTTCGGGCGTGACAGGAAGCTCCTTGGGCATAGCGCCAATGGCATTCTGAACGGCATTGGCCACAGCTCCGGTCATGGCCACAGCAATGGATAAACCTCCCTCTTTGGCGCCGAACGGCCCAAAGGGATCGTTGGAGGTCACGACGATCGGGTCGATGTTTGGCACATCCGTAGCGAGCGGAAAGCAGTAGTCGGCGAAGTTGGCATTAAGGTTCTGCCCTTTGCTAGTCCATAAATGTTTCTCCATCAGCACACCCTGCGGACCTGCCTCCATCGCAGAGCGTTGGATCTGTTGTTCAACAGCCAAAGGGTTGATGGGATAGCCACAGTCATGGGCTGCAACCATGTTGAGCAGCTTCACCTTGCCTGTATCGGGGTCCACCTCCACCTCGGCCACTGCCGTGCCAAACGAGAAGGCGGAGGCTATCTGCCCACGGGGGTTTTTGATCCAGTCCCGCTTGGGATCGGCGTCGGGCCAACGATCGCCGCGGCCTAAGATCGCGCGATTCTGTCCCAGAGCGGTTCTAGCTACTTTGGCGATATCGACTGATCTCTCCGGTGCTCCTTTGATGAAAATGCGGCCAGCACGTGCTATCAGGTCATCTTTGTTAGTCTCCAGCATTTGGGCGGCGACCTCGAAGAGCTGTTCCTTAGCATCGGCGGCCGCGGCTTTGACTGCGCCGCCGGAAATGAGTGTAGAAGCCTGGGAGTAAGCTCCTTGATCAGACGGAGTCACACTGGTATCACCCGTAATGACTTTGATTCGGTCCAGCGGGATTCCCAGTTCCTCGGCAGCGATCTGAGAAACCATACTGTCGTTGCCTTGCCCGTTATCGATCACTCCAGAAATCACCGTAACGTCGCCGTCCTCGTTGAACCGCACAAAGGCTGCGGACCCTCCGCGAATGCCCATTGGGAATCCGCTGATCATCGCGCCGCAGCCCATGCCTATGCCACGATAAGGCGGTAAATGGCCTCGTTTCCCTTTCCAGCCAGCCTTCTCAGTGGCCAGGCGCATGGTCTCGACTTCAGCACAGGAGGTGATCACCGTCCTGGTAGGAGTCACGTAGCCCTCGTGGACGGCGTTCCTGATCCTGAATTCGAGGGGGTCCATTCCAAGTTTCTCGGCAAGCGCGTCGAGCTGCAGCTCCAATCCAGCATAGGCCGTGCGGGGGTGATGTGGGTACATTCCGCGAGGGGGTTTGTTGGTATAGGACCGGATGGCCTCATAGCGCAGATTGACGAACTTATAGGCCTCTTCAATCATAATGTAGGCGACAGAGGCAGCGATCGGGCCGGTGCTGGCGTAAGCTCCACCGTCCATGATGACCTTCATATCAACGGCGGTAATTCTTCCCTCGGCGTCAACTCCCACTTTGGAGTGCGTAATACTGCCGTGCACCTGCCGTACGCAGTTGAAGTTCTCCTCGCGGGTGTAGGCCAATTTAACAGGACGACGAGCTTTTCTCGAAAGGAGCGCGGCCATAAAATCCGCAGGTGAAACTTCGGACCTGCCGCCGAAATGTCCACCGATGGCGATCTTACGGACGCGCACGTCTGAGGTCGGTATGCCCAGGGCGTTGCTGAGCGGTCTCGCCTTCATATGGGGACCCGCATTGGGACACCATATGTCCAGTCCGGTGCTATCAAAGTTGGCCACGACGGCGTAGTTCTCTAACTGGCAATAGCTTTCTTCTGGGGACGAGAAGCGGCCCTCCTCCACGAGATAAGACTCGGCAAGAGCCCGGTCAACATTCCCTTCGTTCACGAAAATGCGCACGCTGACATTGCCGGGTTTGTCATCATGAAGCTGAGGAGCGCCCTCAAGCAAAGCCTGTTCAGGATCGAGAACATGCGGTAGAGGTTCCCACTCCACCTTGATCAGGTCCACGGCTTCTTGTGCCGTCTCTTCGTCGATGGCGGCAACGGCAGCAATCTCTTGGCTGAAGAAGCGGGCCTTGTCCGTAGGAAGGAACTGCATATCTCGGGTGTAGGCAAAAACGCCCCATCGGTACGGTATGGCGTCCCTGCCGGTGATGATTGCCCTCACTCCGGGAAGCTTCTCGGCTCGACTGGTGTCGATGTTCAGTATCCTGGCGTGGGCGTAGGGGCTGCGGAGCACTTTGGCATAAAGCATTCCCGGTAAATACAGATCGGCGGAGAACTTGGTTTCACCCTTCGTTTTGGACACAGAGTCGGTTCGAGAGACTCGCTTGCCTACCACTGAATAGTCTGGATTGACACCTTCCTTTTGGAAAGATGGGGCTTCCTGACCGGAGAGGGCCATCAGTGATTCGACGATCTTGGTATATCCAGTGCATCGGCACAGATTGCCAGAGATCGCCTGACGAATTTCCCTTTCCGTGGGAGTAGGATTCTTGTCCAACAGCGCCTTGGCCGAAAGGATCATACCGGGGGTGCAGAACCCACATTGAGTGCCACCGTATTTGACGAATGCCTCCTGTACTCGGTGCAGCTTCTCTCCGTCGGACAATCCTTCTATGGTGACAATCTCTTGCCCCTGAACCTCCGCTGCGAGAAGTAGACAGGAACGCATGGGTGCCCCATTCAGCAAGATCGTGCACGCACCGCAAGTTCCATCCTCACACCCGCACTTCGTCCCGGTAAGTTGCAGATCATCCCGGATGACCTCCAGAAGGGTCGTATAAGGAGTGATTTCAAGACTCTCAACTCGCCTATTTATATTTAGTGAAACCTGAATCCTTCCCATGGTTCTCCTTTACCCCCGCCCCTCCCCCTTTATGGGGAGGGTGAGGGAGGGGGGTGGTTCTATTTCCGTGTTAAAGATTCATTGAGACCTATTCTCCGGACCTACTGACAGTGCTTGCCGTAGTGCCCGCTCTGCAAGCACTCCCACCATTTTTCTGCGATAGCTCGCATCCATAGCCAGGTTTCCTACCGGCTGCGCCCTATCCACCACTTCTCGGGACACGGACTGAAGCAGATCTTCTGTCGGCTTGTGGCCCTCCATAAGCCCCGCGGCCTCGGACACCTCTGTCGGGGATGGCCCCACCGCTCCCAGGACCACTTTGGCCCGTTCGATGGTGCCACCCCGGTTCCGCTTCACCACCACGGCTACTCCGGCCATAGGAAAATCCATGCCCTCGCGAACACGGAGTTTCTCGTAGGCCCCGGTAGCCCCGTGGCCAGGAGTTGGAATCCGGACTTCTACCAGTATTTCGTCGGGCTTCAGAATGTTTGGCCTCTTTCCTCTCCCTGTGAAGAACTCGGCCAAGGGAATGACCTTTTCACCTTGCGCCGAGGCGATTTTCACCTCAGCTCCCAGCGCGATCAGAACTGGACCGAGATCGCTCTGGCAAACCGCCTGGCAACGCCGGGCCTTCTCGACCGCGTTGCAGATGTCTCCTCCCAGCTTGAAGCAAGCCTTTAGCCCGCTTCTCCAGAACTCGGACTGATTGTAGTAGATGCATCGCGTGTCAAGACAGAGGTTGCCTCCAAGGGTGGCCCCATGGCGGATAGCAGGAATGGCCACGAGTTGGACGGCCTGAGCCAGGGGAGCGTATTCTTTTACGACAAGGGAAGATTTCTCCAAGGTCTCTAACGTGACCATAGAACCGATAGCAAGTCCGCTACTCCCGCTTCGGCGCACGTAATTCAACGCAGTCAATCCCTTCAGGCCAATCACAACGGCGGGTTGGCTAAGTCTGTAACGAAGGGCAACCATGAGAGCAGTGCCTCCGGCCAAGAGGACTGCCTTCTTGTTGTGCTCTCGAAGGACGGAGCAGGCCTCTTGCAGCGAGTGCGGTTGGATAAACTCGAACTTGGGCAGTTTCATCTCATTCCTCCCGCTCTACTTCTCCCCCAAGACATTTGCCTGGGTCTTCCCACTCCGTGGCGACGATCAGTGGATAAGAACAGAACGGATCCGCCGAAAGCCCCTTCAGAATTTCCCATCAATAACGCCTTGGAAAACCAATTCCTGTGGAGAGAAGCGAAAGAATTACCTATCGGTTACTCCTTTAGAACCTTTTTTAATTCTTCGGTCAATGCTGGGACAATCTGGAACAGGTCTCCAACGATCGCATAGTCCGCATAGTTGAAGATGAGGGCATCGGGGTCCGCATCCACAGCCACGACCGTTTTACACGTGCCAATCCCCAGCACGTGATGGATAGCACCTGAGATACCGAAGGCCATGTAGAGTTTAGCTGAGATATTCTTGCCGCTCTTTCCAATCTGATCCTTTTGATCTCTCCATCCTTCATCGACCACTGCACGGGTTGTTCCTACGGAAGCATTGAGCACATCAGCTAACTCCTCAATCATTTTGAAATTCTCAGATCCTTTGATTCCTCTGCCCGCGGCGACCACGACATCGGCCTCTGTAATATCCAACTTCGCCCCGACTGCTTTCTCCATTCCGATGACCTTCTTTTTCAATGAAGAGGGATTGATGTCAGATGAAATCGAAACCACTCGTGCTGATTTGCCAAGGTTCTCGTTGACAAGGAATGTATGATTCCTCACCGTAGCCATCTGAGGCCGACTTTCAGAAAAGGTCATTTCTGCAAAGACCTTTCCTCCGTAGAGGGGGCGTCTGGCGATAAGCTTTCCATTCTCTTCTACGGTTAGACTTGTGCAGTCGGGGGCATAGCCTGTTTGGCAATGCATGGCCAGCCTCGGGAAAAGATCCTTTCCCGTAGAGGTGGCTCCTCCCAAAAGAGTAGAGGGTTGATGCTCTTTAATCAAAGGTGCCATAACGGCTAAATAGGCATCGGAAGTGTATGAGGCAAGGGCCGGGTCGTCAATAAGATAGATTTTGTCAGCATAAGGGGTGAGACCCTTCACGGCTTCTTGCAAACCGCTTCCTAGAAGGATCACTCCGACCGACTGCTCTGTCTTTTTTGAAAACTCTGCCCCGGCCGTGAGAAGCTCAAAGGTCACCTTTCTGACCTCTCCCTCCTGTTGTTCTGCAAGAATCCAGATCTCATTCGTCATGGTGCTTCCTCTTTCAAATTCGGAATGCGGAATTCGGCTTTCGGAATTTGATTCGTTTGACTTTCACTCCGCATTCCCCATTCTAAACTCCACATTTAAACCACTTTGGCTTCCTCTTTGAGAAGTTTAACTAGTGTCTTCACATTCCCCGGAAAATCTTCTTTGATCATCTTCACGGGAGGTCTCTTAGGTGGCGGCAGATATTTCTGGACTCTTGCCTTAGCGGCTTGGCCACCTGCATCGGTTGCGCTCAATCCCAAAACAGCAAGATCTAACTTTTTAATCTGAGATTTGATGGCCTTCATCACATTCATCACCTTAGGAATGCGAGGGTTATACAGACCTTTCTGACAGGTAAAGAGTGCAGGGAGACCACAGGAAAGGAATTCCTTCCCCCCCTCTATTTCCCGGATCACCTTGACTTCCCTTTCGGGGTCATCCACATCGAGCCCGATGATCGCGTTGACATGCGGAATTCCCAGTAACTCGGCGACAGCAGGTCCGACGATCCCTGCATCATCATCCATGGCCTGCCTCCCCGCTAAAATCAGGTCAAAGGGTTTATCTTTGAGATAAGCCGCCAAGGCCTTGGCAATAGCAAACTGATCCGAGCCCTCCAAGGCAGGATCAGCGATCTGAATCGCATCATCCGCGCCCATGGCAATGCCTCTTCTCAGGGCGTCCACTTTCTTATTATCGACGGTCAACACAGTAACCTTGCCACCGAGCTTTTCTCTTAATTTCAGGCCTGCTTCGATTGCAATTTCATCGAAGAAGTTGGTGAAATATTTATTCTCGATCTCCAATTCAGAATCCGATTTGACTTTCACAATGGCTTCCGGATCAGGAACCTGTTTCACCAACACATAGATTTCCATAAATGAACCTTCCCTAATAAGAATCTACGATGGGTGTCAATCCTCGTACTCCGCTTTTTCAATCAGTCTTTACAAAAGGCCCTTCCCAAATAATCGCAGAGGACTTCATGGGTGCCGCCTCCGTAAAGCAAGAACTTAGCATCCCTCCAATAACGTTGGGGTGGATATTCCGTGCAGAAGGCATTCCCGCCATAAATTCTCATCGCCTCTTCAACGGCGTACATACACATTTCAGTGGATTGATATTTCGCCATCATGCATTCGTTGGTACAGGGAATCTTGTTTTGAATCATCCAGGCGCATTTATAACAATAGTTCCATGAAACCTCATACCAGGCCCAATATTTTGCAAACTTTTCCCGAATCAATTGGTACTTACTGATGGGGTTTCCGAAAGCCATTCGGCTCTTGGCGTACTCCCTTGCATCCTCCATGGCCCCTTTGGCAATGGCCAAGGCACACATGGCCGTCATGATGCGAACTTCATTAAGAATATCCCCGGCATACTGAACGCCTTTGCCAATCTCCTCACCCAGAAAATTTTCATCAGGAACCAAGACATTATCAAAAACTAATTCACTCGTGACAGAGCAACGGGACCCCAGCTTATGGAGCCTCTGGCCGGGCACGAACCCGTCGCGATCCGCCGTCTTCTTTTCGATCAAGTAGAAATTGAGACCTTTCAGTCCCAATTTTGGATCGACCGTCGCCATGCAGGTACAGAACTCAGCGATCGGTCCGTTGGTGATCCACTGCTTTCTCCCGTTGATCCTCCAGCCCCCGCCCACTTTTGTCGCTAAAGTTCTCGTTCCACCCAGGTCAGAACCAGACTGGTCTTCAGTAAAGCAGATGGTCCCGATTTTTTCGCCTTTTATTGCCGGTACGAGGATCCTTTGTTTGATCTTCTCGTTTCCAAACCGGGCAATGAAGTAAGTTCCCATCAGGATTTGCATGATCGCCGCCATGGCAAATCCGCAGGATCCCCTTGCGAGCTCCTCATAGAAGATCATCTGGGAAAGGGTATCCGTAGCCATTCCACCATACTTCTCTTCGTGCCTTAGCCCCAGATATCCCAGAGCGGCGAACTCTTTCCAAAGGTCCCATGGGAATTCTTCCTTTTCATCCAGTTCGGCCACCTTCGGCATAATCAAACGATTTACCGCATCCCGAACCATCTGTCTGAAGAATTCTTGTTCCTCGGTAAAAGTAAAATCAAGGGCCATGGGCTACTCCTTTCATCCTCCTCAGGATTCAAGGGTTCTAGGATTCAAGGATTTAAGGGTTCCCGGATTTATTTTTTTGTGGTTCTTGCTCGAACCCTTGATCGCTTGACCCCTTGAATCCTTAAACGATATTTTTCTCTTTAAATTCCTTCAGCTGGCCAGCATTATATCCCAACAGGCCAACATAAATTTCCTCATTGTGCTCACCGAATCGGGGAGGGAAGCTCATCATTCGGTGGATCGATTCGAGATAAGGGTTATTGATAGGAGGAGGTGCAATGGTAATCTCCAGCCCTGTCTTGGGGTCTCTGCTTCGAATGAGATTGGGTTTGACCAGCGGATCCCGAACAACATCTTCGATGGCGTTGACTTTGGAAATGGCAATCGTGGCCTTGCTGAAGATGTCGATCAATTCATCCGTCGAAAACTTCTTGGTGATGGCTATGATCGCATTATTCAAATTGTCCACATCTGCGATGCGGCCGGCATTTCTCTCATACTCCTTTTTATAAAGGGATTCAAACCCTGGAATCTTTGTCATCGTCTCCCATTGCTTGTCATTTCCTACGGCAACGTAGGCATAGCCATCTTTCGTCTCATAGACAGAGACAGGAGCAAAGAATTCGTGAGTATTTCCCCTTCGGGAAACTTTCTTATTTAAGGAAATCGTATGGGTGATCGCCTGGGTGAGCCAGGAGACCGTGCTTTCGAACATCGAGAGATCGATGCGGCTTCCCCGGCCTGTCACTGCCCTTTTGAAGAGGGCCTTCATCAGAAGACCATAGCCATGTTCACTGGCTCCCATATCGGGAAGGGGAATCCCCATGACCTGTGGTGTCCCTCCCTTTTCACCGGTGAGCTCCATTAATCCCCCTCTCGCCTGAAGCACGGGATCATAAGCGGCCTCGTTGATCTGGGGACCAAAACCGGTCATTCCAAGCCAGATGATGTCCTCCTTGATCTTCTTGAGCATCTCGTACTCGATCCCGAGCTTTGCATAATTTCTCGGAAGTTGATTCGTGGCAAAGATATCCACTCTTACTCTGGTAATGAGTTTCTTGAAAATCTCCTGTCCCTCGGGGGTCCCCAAATCAAGCGTGAGGGCCTTTTTCCCGGCATTGATGGATAGATAGTAGGAGAACATCCTGTCTTCTTTCAACACATCATCTCCCACGCGACGATTGGGATCGCCATAAACGGGATGTTCCATGCGAATCACATTGGCCCCTTCCTCAGCCAGGCGAAGGGTCAAATAGGGGAGGACGGTTGCTTGCTCTAAGCTTAGCACATTAATATTTTTGAAGAGCTGAGAATCTTCCATGAACGGTCACCTCGGTTTCAAGATTTTGGATACTGTATACAGAAAAATATATATCCTCAAAAGCCCCATTGTGTCAAGCCTTTTTCTTCTCCTTCTCTTCATCAACACTCCACTAAAAAACCCTTGACAAGCCCGGTCCCTTGACGTATAAAAAAGAGGTCATTCTGGATACAGTATACAGAATTTGAAATGAAAAATGCGGGTTTTATGGAAACGACTTTAGGAGGCCTTCGGGTCCACAAAAGGAAATCTCTACGGGAAGAGGTCTATCAATCACTAAGAAAATCTATTCTTCATGGAAAACTAAAAGCCGGGCAGCGTCTCATCGAGGAGCAATTGGCCGGTCAGGTGGAAATCAGCCGCACCCCCGTCAGAGAGGCTTTCCACAAACTGGAAAGGGATGAGTTAGTCACTCGACTCCCCAAAGGAGGGTTCGCCGTAAGGGAATTCACAAAGGAGGATGTGGAGGAAATCTTTGGAATTCGCACCGCCCTCGAAAGTTATGCCGCTTATTTGGCCACCCTTCATATCGCTCCGGATAAAATCTCCATTCTGGAGAAAAAATTGAAGGAATCGGAAGATGCCTTAAAAAAGGGAAACGATGATCAGGTCGTTCGACTTCAGACCGAATTCCATGATCTCCTCTACAAATCTTGTAAAAGTAGAAAACTGGTCGAGATGATCAATACGTTCCGCGACTATTTTTATCGGTATCGGTCTGCCTTGCTTCATATAGATAACGCCGCAAGGATTTCCAACGAAGACCATCGTCAGATGTTGGAAGCGATGAAAAAGAAGAACCCAAGATTGGCAGAAAGCCTTGTCCGAAGGCATCTGGCCAGAGGCAAGGAACTTGTCTTGAGGGAAATTGATAAGGGAAGAATGGTCCCCTAAGCTCTAAGGTGGAACAGTCCAAAGGCCAAACAAAAGTCAAATTGCAAAGCCGGGATATTTTTGGAATTTGAACTTTGGATTTGGTTTGACATTTGCCTGCTTTCTCTGCCTACCGCGGGCAGGCCCGGGCAGCAACTTTGGCGCTCGACATGTGATTTGATCAATTGCGGGGAGCAAAGAGGTGGAGAAAAAAATTCGTATCTTAATCGCAAAACCTGGTTTGGACGGTCATGATCGAGGAGCGAAGGTGGTGGCGCAAGCCCTCCGTGATGCGGGAATGGAAGTCATTTACACCGGACTTCATCAGACCATCGACCAAATTACCAGTACAGCCATCCAGGAGGGTGTGGATGTCATCGGATTATCCGTTATGTCCGGAGCCCACGTACCGATCTGTGAAAAACTGACGAAGGAAATGAAAAGAAAGAGGATCGATGACATCATGGTCGTCATTGGCGGCGTCATCCCCAAACGAGATATTCCTCATCTCCAAGAAATTGGAATCCAAGGCATCTTTCCCGGAGGAACTTCTTTCGACGAATCGATCCAATGGATCAAAGAACACGTCAGACCCCGATCTTGATCGGGGTAAACTTCAAATTCGAAGCACGAAATCCGAAACAAATATAGATGTCGAAAAAACCAATCTCCCAAACAAAGTCCTCTTGAATTTTGATATTTGAATTTGGGATTTGTTTAGGATTTCGAATTTCGGATTTTGGATTTTGGGGGTTTACGATGGGTGTTGCAAAATATGTCAAAAATGAGAAAGATGAAGTTCAGGATGTAATCCTCCAATCTGGCATCCACGTCAAACCTCTCTATACGGAGAAGGATTTAGAAGCGATCGGTTTTGATCCAGACAAAGATTTGGCTCTTCCGGGCGAATATCCTTACACCCGGGGAATCCATTCTCTCAGCTACCGGAGTCGGGAGTGGACAACCCGCCAGTATACAGGCTTCGGAACACCCGAAGAGACCAATGAGCGTTTCAAACTGATGATCTCTCATGGCCAGACGGGACTCAATGTGGCCTTCGATCTCCCGACACAGATGGGGCTTGATTCTGATGACCCACTGGCTGAGGGCGAAGTGGGAAGGGTTGGCATGGCGGTGGATTCTCTCAGAGACTTCGAAGTTGCCTTTCACGGCATTCCTCTCGACAGGATTGGTGTAGGACTCACGATCAATGCTGTGGCAAGCATCATGCTGGCGATGTTTCAGGCGATGGCCGAAAAATACGGATTTAAAAAAGATCGAGTAAGCGCTACCCCTCAAAACGATATTCTCAAAGAGATGATCGGACGGGAGCATGGATCTTCCCGGCAAAACCAGCCGTGCGGCTCATTGGTGATACAATCGAATATTCGATGAAGGAACTTCCCCGGACCAATCCCGTCAGCGTCTGTGGTTATCACATCCGTGAATCAGGATGCTCCCCTGCCCAGGAAATCGCTTACGCCTTCCAGATTGCCAACACCTATATCGAGGAAGTCCTGAAAAGAGGTCATCGCATTGACGATTTTATTAGGGGTTTCACTTTCAATCTCAATGTCTTTGGAAACCTCTGGGAGCAGGTGGCCAAGTTCCGTGCAGCCAGAAAGCTCTGGGCAATCAATTTAAAGGAACGCTATGGAGCCAAGGATCATAGGTCGCTGCTTCTCCGGGGGCTCTTCGGTGGTGGTGGATATGGGATGACAAAAGCGCAACCGGAAAATAATATCATCCGCGGTGCCTACTACGCCCTGGCCGCTGCATTAGGTGGAGCTCAGACGGCCGCCCTCTGCTCTTTTGATGAAGCCTATACGATCCCCACTCCCAGGGCTGCCCTCCTTTCCCTTAGAACATTCCAAATTCTGATGGAAGAGATCGGCTTGAGAGATACCGTGGATCCCTTGGCGGGTTCCTATTTCATCGAAACGTTGACAAAGCAAATGGAAGAAAAGATCGTTGAGGAGATCAAGAAAGTCGATAAGATCGGCGGAATGATCAAAGCCGTTGAAACGGGCTATGTCCAAAAAGAGGTAGCGAAACAAGCTTATGAGTTTGAAAAGGGAGTCCAAAAGGGAGAATTAATTAAAGTTGGGGTGAATAAATATACTGAAGGGGAAGAGATGGAGGTGGAACTCCATGAATACCGGAAGGAATCAGCGGAAGAACAGACCCAACGGCTTCGCGAGGTGAAACGGAAAAGGGAAAACCGGAAGGTTGTTCGGCTGCTGAAAGATCTTGAGGGTGCCGCGCGGGCCGAGAAGAATGTCATGCCCTATCTTCTCGAATGCTGCAAGGCTTATGCCACTGTGGGCGAGATGACGAAGGTCTTTAAAGCCGTCTACGGAGAATTCAAAGAACCCTCGATCTTCTGAGACACGCCTTTGGGGAATATTGGAACAATGGAATATTGGATCATCAATGACGAAATTCTCTAAACCGACTGTTCCATCATTCCAGCATTCCATTGTCCCCTATTCGAATCGTTCCGTGATCAACATTGGTGATTGGATAAGAAAATGGAGTTTTCTTCAACCTCGCAAGAGAGCCTTAATCTTTGAAGATCGCCCGTTCACCTATCGGGAGGTAAACCTCCGCACTAATCAACTCTGCCACTTCCTTCTCGCCCTCGGAGTGCAGAAGGGGGACCGAGTTTCCGTCCTTCTGTACAATGGTTATCCCTATCTTGAGATGTTCTTTGCCCTCTCAAAGATCGGTGCCATCCTCGTCCCTCTCAACTGGCGACTGGCGGGCCCCGAGCTCGAATTCATCATCAAGGACAGCGGCAGCCGGATGGTCGTCTTTGACGTCGATTTCAAAGAGATCATCGCATCCATTCGCCCCCACTTGAATCTTTCCAGTGGAGATTACATTAGTGTCGGATCACCTTGTCCCGCCTGGGCAAAGGATTATGAAAAAGACCTTTCGGCATGCCCTATCAAGGAACCCCACCTTCCGGTTTCCATAGGCGATGAGGAGCCTCATATTCTCATGTACACTTCAGGGACAACAGGGGTACCAAAAGGGGCGATCCTCTCGCATCGAAAAACCTTTTTTAATGCCCTGAATGCGGATCTGCTCTATCGCCTCACCTCCGAGGATATCATGATCGTTTCAAGGCCTCTGTTCCATTCAGGGGGGCTCCTCGTCGAAGCGGTTCCGGTCCTTTATAAAGGCGGAACCCTCATTTTAAAGAAACGGTTCCGGTCCCATGAGATCCTCGAGACGATTCAAAAATATCGAGTCACCTTATTGGAAATGTCTGCCACCGTTTATCAATTTATTCTTCAGGAGTGCGACCTAAGCCAATACGATCTGAGTTCGGTGCGATGTTACTTTACGGGAGGGGAAAAGGTTTCTCAGATGATGCTGAGAGAATATCATCGAAAAGGAATCGCCATTTCCCAAATTTTCGGGCAAACGGAAACTTCCACCATTACCTTTCTCTCTCCTGAGGATGCCATGTTGAAAATAGGATCGGTGGGATTGCCCGTCTTCCATGGGGAAGTGAGGATTGTGGATAACACAGGAGAAGATGCCAGGCCGGGAGAAGTGGGCGAAATTATCGTTAAGGGTCCTACCCTGATGAGTGGATATTGGAACCGTCCAGAACTCACGGCTGAGACGGTTCGAGACGGCTGGCTGTATACTGGAGACCTGGCACTCAAGGATGAAGAGGGATATATCTATCTTGTAGATCGCAAAAAAGATATGTATATCAGCGGAGGGGAAAACATTTACCCGGCCGAGATTGAAAAGGTTCTTCATACTCACCCAAAGATTTTTGATGCAGGGATCGTCGGAGTTCCAGATGAGAAATGGGGAGAGGTTGGGAAAGCCTTCATTGTCCTCAAACCGGGAGAGGCGATGGGCAATGGCGAAGTTTTTGAATTCCTTGAGGGAAAGGTGGCCAAATACAAGATCCCAAAGGTTGTGGAGGTCGTTGATGAACTCCCCAAGACAGCAAGCGGCAAGATTCAAAAATTCGTATTAAAGAAATGGCATAAAAACAGGGGGCAAGGGGCCAAGGATTCGAGCGGTAAAGTCATTCGAACCCACGAACCTTCGAATCCTTGAATCCTTATGAAGATAGGGGGATGATATGGCTGAAAAGTTTTATCGGTTAGGGTGTGACATTGGTGGCACCTTTACCGACTTTGTCCTGCTGAACGATCGAACAGGGGAGATAAAAATCTACAAGTGTCTGACTACTCCCAAAGATCCGTCCGATGCCGTGGAGCATGGCATCAGGCAAATGGAGATTCCTACGCCAGGTTTTGTGGAGAAACTGGATGAAGTAATCCACGGGACAACCCTGGTCATCAATTCCATTATAGAAAGAAAGGGAGCGAGGACAGGCCTCATCACCACAAAGGGTTTCAGAGATGTTTTGGAAATCGGAAGGGGGATTCGCTACGCTCCGTACGACGTTTTCGCTGAATTTCCAAAACCTCTGATTCCGAGACATCTCCGCTTCGAAGCGGACGAGAGGATTCGTAGTGATGGGACCGTGCTGAAACCCTTAGACCCCGAAGAGGCCAAACAGATTGTCCGTCGTCTCCTCGAAATGGGGGTTGAGTCGATCGCTGTCTGCCTCATCAACTCATTTGAGAATCCGACCCATGAGCTGATGCTTAAAGAGATTATTGAGAAAGAAGCTCCGGGGATGTCCATCTCCGTTTCCTACAGGGTTTTGCCACAGATTAAGGAGTACGAAAGAACCTCCACCACGGTCACCAACGCCTATGTAAAGCCCCTGACGGGTAGATATCTCTCAAAGTTAGCTGCAAGGCTGGAGTCCATTGGCTCCAAGGGAAAGCTCTTCATTATGCTTTCAAGTGGCGGCGTAACATCCGTTGAGACCGCTGCTGAGTTTCCAGTACGGATCATCGAATCCGGTCCAACCGCAGCGGTCATTGCGGGTCAATACTACGGGAAGCTCTTTAATATCTCGGAGATGTTCTGCTTTGATATGGGAGGGACAACCGCCAAGTCCTGCTTGATTCAAAAGGGGGTCGCTGGCGTTGTACCGACCTTTGAGGTCGGCCGTGTCCAGAGGTTCATGAAAGGGAGCGGCCTCACGATTCAGGTCCCTGTCGTAGACCTGATGGAGATCGGAGCAGGCGGAGGCAGCATTGCCAAGGTGAGCAGAATGGGAACGCTTCAGGTGGGGCCGGAAAGCTCGGGCGCAGAGCCGGGACCAATCTGTTATGCAAGAGGAGGGACTGACCCCTGTGTCACGGATGCCGATCTGTTGCTCGGCTACCTTGATGAGAACTACTTTTTGGGTGGTGAAATGAGGCTCAACAAAGAGGCGGCCAGGCGTGGCGTCGAGGAAAAGATTGCCAGGCCTTTGGGAGTTTCATTCATCCAGGCGGTATGGGGAATTCATGATCTCATCAATGAGACGATGGCGGCGGCCGCTAAAACCCATATTGCTGAAAAAGGAGGAAATCCCAAAATCGTAACGATCGTCGCCTTCGGAGGAGCAGGGCCCGTCCATGCTTATGGTTTGTGTAAGAAATTGGGAGCCCCCCGGTTGCTCGTCCCGCCAAATGCGGGGGTAGGATCCGCCTTGGGCTTCTTCACGGCTCCTCGGGCCTTTGACCTTCTCAGGAGCCATAAGGTGTCCCTGGGTGCTGCCAATTTTAGTGAAATGGAGAAGATTTTTAGGGAGCTGGAGGCAGAGGCAACAGAAATACTCAGGAAAGAAGCCTCCGAAAAAGAGATCCGCTTCGAAAGGTCCCTGGACATGCGTTTTATGGGACAGGGGTCAGAGACCCATATCCCGCTTGCCGAAAGAGACTTTGCAAAGATCAAGAAAGAAGGAGTTCGGCGACGCTTTGATGAGGTCTATGAGAGGCTGTACGGAAGGACGTATCCTGAGTCGGAAGTGGAGTTTATTAATTTTAAGGTCAGGGCGAGTCTCCCTGAACGACTATTGCAACTGCCAAAACTTCAGAAAAAGGGACCGTCTCTTGCTCAGGCGATCAAAGGCCAACGAAAGGCTTACTCTTCTATAACCAGGGATTTTATCCCCTACACGGTTTACGATCGATACAAGCTTTTTCCGAATGCAAAGCTTAAAGGCCCTGCGATCATTGAGGAGAGGGAGTCGACCCTCATCGTTGGGGAGGATGCTTTGGTTTCAGTGGATGATTTTGGATTTCTTTGGATTGATATTTCGAACTCGCCAGACCCAACGAAGGCCAAACCCAAGGCTTCGGCCCGAGGAAAGTCGAAACGTTAACCCAGGGGTTGCCGTGGAAAGAGGATGCGTTGTTGAGAAAACAATTTTTCTCGGTCACTTGTGAGGAGGCGTGGGATGGGACGAAAAAAAAGGCGTACCTTTGACCCAATCACATTAGAAATACTCTGGCGAAGATTGATCTCCATTGTGGACGAATCCGATAGTTCTGTTGCCCGGACAGCGTTTTCAAGCCTGCTCAGAGATGCGCACGACTACACCTGCATGTTCACAGACCAGAAGGGCCGGGAACTTGCGCAAGGTTCCTTTGCTACACCCGGCCAGTCCGGAGCGATGGCATTGGGAATCAAAAATCTCGTCAACAAACTGCCTCTGGAAACTTACAAACCCGGCGATATCTTCATCACCAATGACCCCTGGGCTCTTGCAGGTCATCTGAATGATGTCTGTGTGATGAGTCCCATCATCTATAAGAATAAAGTGGTGGCCTTTACTGCCTGCGTTTTTCATCATTCGGACATTGGGGGTCGCGTCTCCTCGGACAACCATGACGTTTTTGAGGAAGGACTCTTTATCCCCCTTGTGAAGCTCTACGATGGAGGGGTGCTCAATCCATCTGTGATGGAAATGATCCGCTGGAATGTGCGGACACCCGATGAGGTCGTCGGAGATATCCGCTCCCAGATCGCTGCCAATCATGTGTGTGGTGAAAAAATATGCCAGATGCTCAGGGAAAATGATTTAGAGAATCTGGATGATCTCGCAGATCAGGTGATCAGCCGCACAGAAAAAGGCATGAGGGAGGAGATTGAGAAGATCCCGGATGGCCTCTACCACGCGGAAGGCATCATCGAACAGATGAAGGGGCAACAGGATGTAGTGATTAAAGCAGCCATTGAAGTAAAAGGAAGCGATATCACTGTGGACCTAGATGGGTCTTCCCCGCAGGTCAATTGGGGTGGTAACGTGGTCTATAATTTTACTTACGCCTACGTATTTATGGCGATCAAGAGCATGTTTGGACCGGATATACCCAATAATGACGGCTGCGCAAGAACCGTCAAACTGAAAGCACCTGAAGGGACTGTGGTGCACTGTAAATTCCCTGCAGCCGTGGCCGCGCGGCTCGTCATCGGCCATTACATCACGGAGATCATTTACAGAGCCCTCTCCGAGGTCGCACCCAGCAAGGTGATCGCGGCAAGCGGGGGCACGCCTGCTCAGATGAATGTGTTTTACGGCAAAAGGAACGATGCGAGGCCTTGGCACTCCGTTATCATCAGGGGGGGTGGGATGGGAGCGAGTTCCAAAAGCGACGGTAATTATGTGTACATTTTCCCTGCGAATGGGGCGAATACGCCTATCGAGATATTTGAAAGTGACACACCACTGATTGTTGAAAACAGGGAACTTCTTGCCGATTCAGGCGGCCCCGGAAGGATGAAGGGGGGCCTCGGACAAAGAGAGGTTTTTAGAGTACCGGATGATCACTATGCGCCTCTTCCACCTGTTAATTTAGGTATACAGGCAGGAAGGCATATCCATCCTCCGAAAGGACTCTTCGGTGGAAAGCCAGGAGCCAAGGCCAAATTCCTGGTAAATAAGACACCTGGAAATCCATTTGGGTTAACGCAGTTGAAACCAGGTGATGTGGTCACCATCGATGCCGCTGGTGGAGGGGGCTGCGGAAATCCGCTGGAACGTGACCTTGACATGGTGGAGAGTGATGTGCTCGAAGGATATGTCAGCCTCGAAAGGGCCAGAGAGGATTATGGAGTCATTATTGATCCCAAGACCATGAAGGTAGATGAAGAAGCGACCAGGAAGGTGAGAGATATGTTGAGGAAGGCGATTTGACCCATCCGACGTCGCCAAGCCCCGGCATGGATACGCGGAGTCGAAGGGTTGGGCTGATTTCGGCGGATGGGTTGATCATCTTTAATTGACTTGGAAAAGTTTTAAATTATAATGATGGAGGGATAGCCTATGGCACGAACCTTCATGCCCAAAATCAGGACAGAGAGGGAGCTGAAGCGAAATCAATTGGAAGGGCTTCAGTGGACAGTGAACCATGTCTATAAAAATTCCGAATTTTACAGGAACCGATTCGATGAAGCCGGAGTGAAACCCAAACATATCAAATCCCTGAAAGATATCTCGAAACTTCCCTTTACCACCGCTAAAGACCTTCAGGAAGGATATCCTTTTCCACTAAGATCCATTCCTTTTGAAAAGATCGTTCGAATCCACGCCTCCTCTGGAACCACGGGAAAGAGAAAAGTTCTGTGCTACACCCAGAAGGATATTAACGATTGGGCCAATATGTTTGCCCGTTGTTATGAGATGGCCGGCGTCACTGCTAGGGACCGGGTCCAGATTGCGGTGGGATATGGCGTTTGGACGGCCGGGGTTGGCTTTCAGTCGGGGGTGGAGCGGCTCGGTGCCATGGCCGTCCCGATCGGGCCGGGCAATATCGACATGCAATGTCAGTTCTTGGAAGACTTTCAGTCAACCGTTCTATGCTCTACCGCCTCGATGGGTATCCTCATGGCGGAGGAGGTGGAAAGGAGGGGTCTGAGAAA